>NZ_BTTP01000005.1:0-148539 GCF_036246225.1 Lacticaseibacillus salsurivasis | reverse complement strand
CATGTATTAGGCACGCCGCCAGCGTTCATCCTGAGCCAGGATCAAACTCTCATATAATGAGTTATTTGAATAGCTCGATTTGTTGTTTGCGAATTGACTTCGCTCATGTTTAATTCTCTTCGATTTACATCGAAAAGCCCTATCACATTTACGAAACTTTGTTCAGTTTTCAAAGGACTACCTTGTCCAAAAGGCAACTATGAAATCTTACCACCACGCCTGAAAGCCGTCAACTGAAAATTATCAGTCGTGCGGCTTAAAAACCGCCGTGGTTGCCTTGACAACGGTATTTATCATATCAGCAGAACCGCACAGCGTCAACAAAATTTTCAACCTTTTGCAGTTTCCGAACGAGCATTAAAAGCATCAATTTTTCGTTTGTCTTTTATGCGAGTTAGACCCACTTTTTACGGTATGACCAGCACCCAATGTTCAGGCAACAAAAAAGGCCTCCATCCAAGGAGACCTGCTTTGGCCATTATGGCCGCATGGTTGGGAACAAAAGCACATCGCGAATCGATGCGGCATCGGTCAAGAGCATGACCAACCGATCAATCCCGATACCGAGGCCCCCAGTTGGTGGCATGCCATATTCCAGGGCTTCGACATAATCATTGTCAATGGGCTGGGCTTCGTCATTACCACTGGCTTTTTCGGCCGCTTGGGCTTCAAACCGGGCTTTTTGGTCGATGGGATCATTCAGTTCGGTAAAGGCATTGCCGTATTCATTACCGTGCATGAAGAGTTCAAAGCGATCCACAAAGCGCGGATCCTTTTGACTCTTCTTGGCCAGCGGCGACACTTCGATCGGATGGCCATAGACAAAGGTTGGCTGGGTCAAAGTTGGTTCCACGAATTCTTCGAAGAACGCATTAATGATATGGCCCGTCTTCCAGAAGGCTTCATAGTGCACGCCTTTTTCGTCTGCAAGCTGCTTGGCCGCCTCGTCGGTCATCGGCGCCCAGAAATCAATGCCGGTTTCCGCCTTAATGGCGTCCACCATGTGCACCCGCTTGAATGGCGCATCCAAATCAATCGCTTGACCTTGATAGGAAATAGCGCCGGTGCCTAAGACCTTGTGGGCCACAAACCGGAATAAGCCTTCCGTTTCGTTCATGACATCGCTGAGGTCCCAGTAAGCGGCGTAAGTTTCCAATTCGGTGAATTCTGGGTTGTGCTTGGTGTCTAAGCCTTCGTTCCGGAACACTCGGCCGATTTCATAAACCCGTTCCATACCGCCCACAATCAGCCGCTTCAAGTGCAGCTCCAAGGCAATGCGCAGGAACAAGTCGATGTCCAAAGCATTGTGATGCGTAATGAATGGCCGCGCATTCGCGCCACCGGCGGAAGTATGCAGCACTGGGGTTTCAACTTCAAGAAAGCCCAAGTTGTCCAGATACTCGCGCACAGCACTGACGATTTTGCTCCGCTTGACGAAGCGGTCGAAACTATCTGGATTAGCAATCAGGTCCAGATACCGCTGGCGGTAAATCTGTTCCACATTCGTCAAACCGTGATACTTATCCGGCAGTGGTCGCAGCGCCTTACTCAGGAAGGTCAGGTGCGTGGCGCGCACGGTCAATTCGCCGGCATCGGTTTTCATCATGTCGCCGGCCACACCGATGAAGTCACCTAAGTCGGCTTTTTTGAAGATCTTGTAGTTTTCTTCACCGACAACATCACGGCGCGCATAGATTTGAATCCGGCCCGAGCGATCGCGGAGATCCGCAAAGCCGACCTTGCCTTTGCCGCGTTTGGCCATCATCCGCCCCGCGATCACGACTTCGACGGGATTAGCCGCCAAGTCATCCTTATCGGTGCCGTCATAGGCGTCATGCAACTGCTGGGTTAAATGGGTGCGGTCAAAGCGGTGACCAAATGGATCGATGCCATCCGCCTTGAGGGCCTCCATCTTTTGGCGCCGCGCGATCATCTGATCGTTTAATTCATTTTGTTCCTTAGCCAACGTTATTCCTCCGTTTCATGTCCACTAGCCATTTTGCCAATCTCATAAGAAAAAAGCAACCGCGTTACCCGGCGGCTTTGGCTTTTTGGCGGGCTTCGGTTTCTTCGACGAAGCGGTCAAAAATATCGTCGACTTCTTGCTCAGTGTCCACGCTCATCGCCGCTGCTTTGGTGCGGGCGGCGCGCGGAATGCCCTTCAGGTAATAAGCCGCCTGACTGCGGAATTCCCGCACGGCCTGACCTTCGCCTTTCAAATCGACCAACCGATGAAGCTGGAGCTTGGCCGTGGTGATTTTTTCGCGTGGGGTGGGCTCTGGCAGCAGTTCCCCGGTGCGCAGATAAGTCTCGACGCCTTTAAGCATCCAAGGATTGCCCAGCGCAGCGCGGCCAATCATCACGGCATCAGCGCCGACTTCTTCCAGCATTCGCTTCGCGTCTTCCGGCGTGCGCACATCCCCGTTGCCCATGAATGGAATGTGGAGCTGTTCCTTGACCGTTTTCAAAATATTCCAGTCGGCGTGGCCGGTGTACAGCTGCTTACGGGTCCGACCGTGCATGGCCAAAGCCGAAGCGCCTGCGCGCTCGGCTGCCAAGGCGTTCTCTACTGCGTAAATATGGTCAGAATCCCAACCGGTTCGCATTTTCACCGTCACCGGTTTGTGGACAGCATCCACCACCGCGGCGACCATTTCATAAACCTTATTCGGATCGAGCAACCAGTGCGCGCCAGCGTCGGTTTTGGTCACTTTCGGCACTGGGCAGCCCATGTTGATGTCGATAATGTCGGCTTCGGTATTTTGGTCGATAAACTTGGCGGCATTGACGAGGGTTTCCTTGGTGCCACCGAAAATCTGAATAGAAATCGGATGCTCGCGGGGATCCACGAACAGCATGCTCAAGGTCTTCTTATTGTGATACATGATGCCGCGGTCGGAGATCATTTCACACACCACCAACCCGGCGCCAAATTCCTTAGCGGTCACGCGGAAGGCGGCATTGGTGATGCCGGCCATCGGCGCCACCACGACGCGATTGGGAATCGTCACGTCACCGATTTGCCATTCTAAGGGCTTAGTTGTCATTCTTCTCATCCTTTGCTTTCAGCATTGCCTTTAACTCATCTTCTGAATACTGATACTTTGCACCGCAAAATTTGCAGACGGCTTCGGCGCCATGATCTTCTTCAATCATGGCTTTGAGGTCCCGCCGCGGCGTGGTGGCGATGATTGCGCCAAAATGGGCCTTACTGCAGGTGCAAGCAAACGCCACGGGCTTGGCTGCCACTTGTTTCACCGGAATGTCACCCATCGCGCGCTGGGCAATTTGCAGCGGGGTCAGCCCTTGCCGCAGCATCTCTGAGGTCAGTGGCAGGGTTTTGACACTGGTTTCCACCGCGGCCAGCTCAGCATCTTTGGCGCCAGGCAGGGCCTGAATCATAAACCCACCAGCGACTTGAATGGAATTGTCGGCATTGACAAACACCGACAACCCCACTGCCGCCGGTATTTGCTCGGACTGGGCCAAATAATAAGTGAAGTCTTCCCCGAGTTCGCCAGAGACCAGCGGCACTTGGCCAGTGAACGGCTCGCCGAGGCCGAGATCTTTAGTCACCGCCAGTAGCCCTTGATGGCCCACCGCGCGGCCGACGTCAATTTTGCCGACGACATTAAGGGGCAAAGTGACATGCGGATGCTCAATGTAACCGCGCACCGTGCCATGGCTAGTGCCGTCCACCACCATGCCACCGACCGGGCCGTCGCCCTTCAGCCGCACCGTCAGCAAATCGCGGTCATTTTTCAGGCCCGCCGCAGAGAGCAAAAGTGTCGCCACCAAAGTCCGCCCTAACGCCGCCGAAGCCGCGCTCCAGGTATCATGACGGCGCTGGGCTTCTGCCACCACGCCGCTTGCATCGACGGCGAAGACGCGAAACGCCCCGTCTTTTGAAACTGCTGTGATCAATTGATCTGCCATTTTCAGCTCTCTCCTTTGCCTCATAAACGCAAGTATCATACCAGAAAGTCTGCGCTGATGCCACCCAGTGCCAACGGGTCAACGTTTACATGGACAGCGTCGCCAGCAGTTCGGCCAGGCTTTTTCATCATTTGCAGAATCAAAAAAGCGTTCCGCAGAACGCTTCTGGTCACCACTAATTCCATAGTAAAGCAAACAGACAACTGAGCATGAAAAAGCCCTGCGCCGCAATCAAGTACTTGGCCGTGCCCATCAGTTGGGCGACATAGCGGCCGTCAGCGTGAAGTCCCAGCGCCTGATAGTCCTCGGCGCGCCGATGCTTGAGATTGGCGGTCGCCATCAGCTGGCGCCGTTCAAAATTGCGCCACGCCAGCGTGGCCCAAATGCCTAAAGCCAAAGCAATCAACCATATGTACCAACTATAATACGTGCCATTCCAACCACTGGCTTCAGCGATAAACGCCCCACACCCGGCGGCAGCGAACAAGCCAGTGAGCCCGAGCACGCGCAGCCAGCGACTAAGACTTGGCACATACTGCGGCTCCTGGCCACTCAGCGCGGTTATCACTTTCATCCGCTGCACCCAGCGAGCCGTCAGGGTTGCCTTTGCCTCAGCATTCGGCCGGCTTTTCGGTAGATCATGGCGGACAAAGCCATAAATCAATAGCGCCAAAAGCCCAAGCGCATCCGCCCCATAAATCATCACACTGGCATAATCTTCAAACATCCTCGTCACGCTCCCTCTCTGTTTCAACTTTTCAAGCATAGCGATGACCCTTGGGCAGGCCGTGGTGATTGTGTGTGAATCTTGCGGCAAGGGCGTGAAGATTTTGTGAAAGACAAAAAAAACAGCCTCCACTAGGAAGGCTGCTTAGTGCATTACGCCGACGGATCGTCGTCGTGCTTTTCATCTTCTGCTGGCTTGTCCGCCTCATCATGTGATGGGGTTGGTTCAGCAGGTGTTTCTGGTGTTTCTGGTGTTTCTGGTGTTTCTGGTGTTTCTGGTGTTTCTGGTGTTTCTGGTGTTTCTGGTGTTTCTGGTGTTTCTGGTGTTTCTGGTGTTTCTGGTGTTTCTGGTGTTTCTGAGGCTTCTGAAGTTTCCGCCTCTGGCTTAGTGTCTTCAGCGCTATCGGCAGTCGCTTGATCATCAGTGGTCTGATCAGCGGCTGGCTTGCCTTCTTCGGCCTGCTTTTCCTTATCCTTTTGTTCCAAGGCTTTCTTGGCTTCTTCGAAGGTCGCCGCCTTTTCACTTGGGAATTCAGGTTCCGTTTCTGGCATCTTGCCATCACGGAAGAGGCTGAGGATTTGCTTTTCATCCAAAGTCTCGTACTTCAGCAAGGCTTCAGCAATCAACTTGTGCTGTTCACGATGCGCTTCGATGATGTCGTGCGCCTGTTGATGGGCTTCAGCAATAATGCGCCGGACTTCATCATCAATGGCCTTAGCCGTCGCTTGTGAGTAAGCCGGCATTTGACCGTAGCTACCGCCGACAAATGGCTGGCCGCCCTCAGATTCAAGGGTCACTGTGCCTAACTTATCGGACATCCCATAGCTAGTCACCATGCTGCGAGCCAGCTGGGTGGCTTGCTCGAAGTCATTGGAGGCCCCAGTGGATTCGGTGCCAAAGACAATTTCTTCGGCAGTCCGGCCACCCATCAGGCCAGCGATTTGTTCGGTAAGGTCTTTCTTGGAAAGCAAGAACTGATCTTCCTTCGGCAACGTGATGGCGTAACCGCCGGCGCGACCCCGAGGAATAATCGTGACTTTCCGCACGACCCGCGAGTCAGACAGCACCAAGCCGATAATCGCGTGCCCAGCTTCGTGGTAAGCTACCATGCTACGCTCGCGCTTGGAAATGACCCGGTCCTTCTTGGCTGGCCCGGCAATGACGCGGTCTTCCGCTTCATCAATATCGCTGGCATCAATCTTGGTTTTGCCCCGCCGCGCCGCGACCAAAGCCGCTTCGTTCAAGACGTTTTCCAGATCGGCCCCAACAAAGCCTGGGGTTTCACGCGCCAATTCGCCTAGGTCAACATCAGGCGCCAACGGCTTGTTCTTGGCGTGAACCTTAAGAATGGCTTCACGGCCCTTAACGTCTGGCCGGCCCACCAAAATCTTCCGGTCGAATCGACCTGGCCGCAGCAAGGCCGGATCCAGGACATCGGAACGGTTAGTGGCCGCCATCACAATGACGCCTTCGTTCCCGGTAAACCCGTCCATTTCAACCAGCAACTGGTTCAAGGTTTGTTCGCGTTCATCATGACCGCCGCCCATGCCGGCGCCACGCTGGCGACCGACCGCATCGATTTCATCGATGAAGATGATGGAAGGCGCATTCTTTTTGGCTTGATCAAAAAGATCACGCACGCGAGAAGCACCGACCCCGACGAACATTTCAACGAAGTCTGACCCGGAAATGGAGAAGAATGGCACGCCAGCTTCCCCAGCGACCGCTTTGGCCAGCAACGTTTTACCAGTACCCGGAGGACCCTCGAGTAGCACCCCGGCTGGGATGCGCGCACCGAGCTGGGAGAATTTCCGCGGATCTTTCAAGAACTCAACCACTTCGACCAGTTCTTGCTTTTCTTCTTCTTCCCCAGCCACATCGGAGAAGCGCACCTTGTTGGCTTTCTTATCCGCCTGCTTGGCCCGCGACTTGCCGAAGTTCATCACCCGGCCATTGCCGCCGCCTTGCCCCGACTGGTTCATCATCATATAGAAGAACACCATGAAGATAACCAGCGGTAGCACCGTGATCAGCAATGTGACCCACACGCTCGATGAGGACTCTTCCACCGTGTCAACGGTGACTTTATTCTTCGTCGCCGCGGATTCAATGGTCTTCATGTAAGTGTTGTTCGTCGGCACGTAAGACGAGAACTTCGTCGTGGCCGGCGAAGACTGGGTCATCAGGCCGACATTGGCCGAGCTGTTGGTGACTTTTTTAGCCTTCCGGTATTCCCCGGAGACCTTATAAACGCCGCCAGATGGTTGGATCTTGAAAGACTTGATTTCATCTTTCTTCAGCTGTGAGATGAACTGACTTGAGCTCAACTCTTGCGTTTGGGTGCCGCTATTACCACGCAGATACCATGCAAAGCCTGCGACCAAGGCCACAAACAATATCACATAGGTCAGCGTGTTGCCGAACAGCCCGTTTTGTTTTTTATTCATGCATAACCTCCAGCAACATTAGATGAAACATTTCCCTTATATCTTAATCATACACCATGCGTCAGGCCTTTTGCCTATTCTTGATATACCGCCGGCTTCAAAACGCCGATGTAAGGCAAGTTGCGGTATTTCTCGGCATAATCAAGGCCATAGCCCACCACGAATTCATTAGGGACCTGGGTGCCAACATAGTCTGCCTTCACGGTTTTGATCCGGCGCTCAGGCTTGTCCATCAAGGTACAGATCTTGATAGAAGCGGCATTACGGGTCTGGAACATCTTGATCAAATAGCTCAAGGTACGGCCAGTATCCACAATGTCCTCAACAATGAGCAAGTCGCGGCCGGCGACGCTGGTATCGAGATCCTTGAGCACTTTCACTTCGCCGCTGGACTCCGTTTCGTCGCCATAGCTGGACACATCCATAAAGTCGATTTCGACATAGTCATCGATTTTGCGGACGAGATCCGTCATGAACATGATCGCGCCTTTCAAAATACAAATGACCAATGGATTTTTGCCAGCGTAATCGCGGTTGATTTGTTCAGCCAGCCGCGAGGTAATCGCATCGATATCGTCCTTGCTGTACAGGACTTTTAGTATGTCGTCGTTCATGACCTGCTCCCCTATTTCATTCGATTTGAAGTGCCAATACTGTTTGCAGTATATCAGTTTGTGACCCTTGAAACAATTGACCGCGATCAATTCCCTCAACCCAATAAACGCGGTGGTTTTGGGCCGCCACCAAGGCCGTTTGCCGCTGGCTTCGAGGCATTTTTTGATTGATAAAATAACGTCGCAACAGTTGATGCTGACCATTGGCCAATTTCAGCTCATCCCCAGCTTGTCTGGTGCGAATCAGCACCGGCCCTGCTGGCAAAGCAGCCAAGACTTGAGCGTGAGCAGGGAGCGCGGCAAAGCGGCCTAACTTCAGTGAGCCCACCTGGTACCACTGCTCGGCCGCCTCAAGCAGAACGGCCCGCGGCGCCGGCTCAGTCGCCACGCGCCGCAACTCATGATACGCCGCTTCCAGCTGCAAACCTTGCCCGTAATCAAAGCGGCGACTACCATTTGCCGCCAAAGCCGCCAGCACTTGCCTTGCTACTCTTGGGGTTAACACCATGTGCCACCGGGCCAGCGCCGCCTCAAGCAAAATGGCTTGCACCGCCTGAGTTTCAGTCAGAAACTGGCGCCAGTCAACGGTGTCGCCAGGCGCCGGCAACATGCTGGCCACTTGGCGCTGCGCCAACGTTTCGGTGGCTGCCAGGGCTTGGGTCATCCGCGCCGTATGCGCCACCAGGTTAGGGTTGACCTGTTTCAGCGCCGGGGTCACTTGGTGCCTGATCAAGTTGCGACTGTACCGCAAATCTTGGTTGCTGGCATCCTCCGCGTAAGGGATGCCGTGGCGCTGCGCATAGCTCAGCAATGCCGCTTTAGGGACGGTCAACAGCGGACGCACCACCCGCAACGGCCCCCGCTGGCTGTCTGGCTTGATTCCCACCAGCGCCGGCAAATGGCCGGTGCGCGCCAGGCGGAACAGCACGGTTTCAACTTGGTCATCCCCGTGATGGGCCGTCATCAAGACTTTCGCCCCAACGTTCTGGGCGACTTGGGTCAAAAAGGCATAACGCGCTTGCCGCGCCGTCGCTTCCAAGCCGCTTTGGGGGTGTTGCTCCGCCGGCCACGTACCCGCTTGAAAAGGCAGGTGCAGCGCCGCGGCAGCATCGGCCACCAACTTCTGTTCTTGCGCGCTTTCGGTTCGCAACTGATGATCAAAATGGGCCACGGTGAGCTGTAAGGCGTGCCCTTGCAAGGGCGCTAACAGGTGCATAAGTACCATGGAGTCGACCCCGCCAGACACTGCCACCACCACTTTGGTCCCGGCTGGCAAGGCAAATGGGGCCAAGTAGCGTTCAATTGTTTCCATCATGGCCTCCTTCGCGTGCCATTTACCCTACCATACCAAGACTGGGAAAAACGTCCTACTAAAGTCCGATTCTGACACCTTGTCGCATGTACTAAAAAAGAACTTGAAGCAAAGTCAGGCTTTGCTTCAAGTTCCAACTGCGGCAACGGGCTTAGCTCCGGCGCCCGCCGCGACCGCCGCGCTTGCCTTCGGTATTGCGCCGCAAGCTGCTCAGCCGATCTTCGCTTTCCTTGAGAAAGCCTGACATCATGGAGTCAAAGTCATCCTTCGGCGCATCTTTGCCTGGGCGACTTGGCCGCGCGCCTCGCGGAGCAAACGCTGGTCGACCGCCGCTATGCACTGGCCGCCCGGCGTCATGATGTGCTTCATGGGGCCGATGTTCCGTGTGGGCATGGCCCTCACCGGCGTTTTCAACCGCGCGGCGAATGGACAGGCCAATTTTGCCTTCCTTGATCGACATCACCTTGACGGTTACCGTGTCGCCGACACTGAGCACATCATGAATATCCTTGACGTAAGCATCAGAGACTTCACTGATATGCACCAAACCGGTCTTGCCTTCGCCTAAATCGATGAAGGCCCCGAAATTCGTGATGCCTGTGACCTTACCCGCAACCTTTTCGCCAACTTCAACTGCCATATAAAAAGATGTCCTCCTGATTGAATTGTGCTTCTAAGTATACCACGCAAAAACCGGCACGCAACAGCAGCCGCTCGCTTTAGCGGCTATTTCCGCGTGTCGGTTTGCGTTGTCGGCAAGGAGAAGACCACTTCGCCTTTTTTCGACATCAAATAACGTTCCCGAATCAATTTGGCGAGGTAATCCTCGTTGTTCAACTGATCGATTTTCACTTTTAAGTTTGCTGTTTCGGTTTTCTTCTGCTTCAGCGTTGCCTTCGCCGTCGACAGTGTCTGCGAACGCGTTTCAATCGCGTTATGCGTGGACACCAGCTGATAGCTCCCAAAGCCGCAGACCAACAGGAGCGCCGCCAGCATCAAGCCCAAGCGGCGCTTATGCACCCGGAGCGTACTGGTTGATTTGGCTGGCGCCGCGGGTTTGGTTGACTGGGGATGAAGCGGCCTGATTTTTTGCTGCATCGAAAGACCCACCTTGCTTGTCTAGTTACTGTCAGTATAGCAAAGTATTGGCATCCGCCGTGTTACAGTTTAATAACTTTCCTTGTAGGTTTCGCTGACCACCGTATACATGTCGCCGGCCGCTTCTTTTTTGGTGATTTCATTCAGGCCTTGGACCTTCACCGTCAAGGTTTTATTACCAAAAACGATGGTCAATTCGTCCCCCAGGGCAACATCGCTGCTGGATTTGGCGACCTTGCCATTGATGGAAATTCGGCCTTTATCGGCGATTTCCTTGGCGACTGTGCGCCGCTTGATGATTCGAGACACTTTTAAATATTTATCTAAACGCATAACAATAGTCCTTTCTATTGACCTAACTGTGCTGGGTGAGTTTGCGCCAGGCTTTCATGAAGCGCCGGCCAAATGGAATCGTGAGCACTTCCCGTACGGTATACAGCTTAACCCAACTGGCCAAAACCACAAACAGGAGCACCCCTAAGGTAATCGTCACCACCAGTAAAATCAGCGCATCCCCGCGGGTGGCAAAGGGCATGTGGGTGGCCACCACATGCACCACCACGCTCATCACGCCGACCACAAAGCATAACCGGAGATTAAACGCCCGCGGATCAAATCCGCGCAGCACCGGCGGCAGGGCGAAATGTAAGACCGCGAAAATCACGGTGAGACTGAGCACCGTACTAAAGGCCGCACCTAAGGTCCCATGCCGGAAAGTGAACCATTCCGTGCTGATCAACTTGACCAAGAAGCCAGCCGCCAAGGCATACGCTGTCACGCGCAAATGATTGAGGCTTTGCAAAATCGCATTGTCAGCATTAATCAGCGCCACCAGCACAATACTGAGCGCATACATCCGCAGCGCTGGTGTTTCCGCCGTGGTGCCAAACAGTAGCCGGTTCACCGCTGGCATCAAGGCAATCAGCCCGGCTGCGGCAGCTAGTGAAAGCCCAAAGTTAAAGTGCACCAGCTGGCGCGCCGTGCGGCGAAAGGCGGTGCGTCGGTCTTGCGCCACGGCCCGAGTCAACGCCGGCAGCAGTGACGCCGAAAACGAAGTGGCCACGACTAGCCCCAGTTGCACCAGCGGTTGGCCGCGATCATACACCCCTTTTAAGGCTTTGGCCGCCGCTGGCGTCACGCCGCTAGCCACCAAGCCGCGGGTCACGGTAAAAGAGTCCACCAACTGCAGCAAAATCAGCATCGCAGCAAACAGCGTGATGGCCCCGCCTTCCCGGACAAAGCGGGTCATCAGCTGAGCATATTGGTCAAAGCCGCTGAACGCAAAGCGCCGTTTGCGAAAGACCCGGTGATACGCCGGCCACACCACCAGTAGCGCGCCGAGGCCGCCGAAAAAGGCGCCGCTCATGGCCCAGGTGCCCATTTTGTAGACATCCCAGCCGCCTTGCACGGCAAACCAAGCGGCGAGTAAAATCACCGCCACGCGAATCACTTGCTCCACCACTTGGCTGACGGCAGTTTTCGTCATATCAAACGTCCCTTGGAAATAGCCGCGGGCGGTGGACAACAGCGGCATGGTCAAAAACATCAACCCGACGCTTTGAATCAGCGGCGTGAGGCCAGGGTCGGCCATCAACTTGGCAATCAAGCCTGCGCCAAGCTCTAACGCGCCAAACATCCCCAGCCCCAGCCAGGTCATGATGACCCGCGCGCGGTGGGTCACCGCGGCCTTAGCTTCGAAATCCGGGGCTTCAGCCACTAGCTTGGAAACAAACACCGGAAAGCCAGATAACGCAAAGGTCATGCCGATGCCATACAACGGGTAAACTTGCTGATACACGTAAAACCCGGTATCACCAACCAGGTTCTGGAACGGGACCCGGTACACGGCACTGAGAATTTTGGCAATTAACGCCCCTAAACTCAGCACCCAGGCGCCGCGCATGGCATGTTTGAATTGATTATTCTCCATCGCCTGCCTCCTGTTGTCCGGCCAGTGCCTTTAAAAAGGCGGTGAGTTCCGCCAGCCAAGCCGCTGGCGCCATGGTTTTAGGAATCTGTAAGGTGACCGTCAGCAGCTCGTCGTTGGCCACTTGGGCTTTGAGCTTGGTGTGGGCCAAAGCACTGAACAGCTTTTCGCCGCTGACCTGCCCGCTGGCTTTGGCGGTGAACTGAATCAGCAGATGCTGCTCGTTGCGGGTAATCTTCGCCACTTGGGCCTGATCGGCAAAACGCTTGAGATGCGCAATCGCCAGTAGGTTCGCCACTGCCTCAGGATAATCGCCAAAGCGGTCAATCAAATCACCTTGTAGCTCGGCTTCCTGCTCATCCGTTGCCGACTCGCGCACCCGCTTGTAAAGCTCAATCTTCTGCGCCGAATCCGCCACGTAGCTATCCGGCAGGTAAGCTTCCAGATCCAGATCAATTTCAGCATCGACCACGGCCCGCCGCTTTTTGCCTTGTTTGGCCGCCACCGCATCGCCCAGCATCTGGGTATACAGATCATACCCAACGGCATCAATGAAGCCGTGCTGCTGGCTGCCTAGCAAATTGCCGGCGCCGCGAATCGACAAATCGCGCATCGCAATTTTGAACCCTGAGCCCAGCGCGGTGAAGTCCTTGATGGCCGCAAGCCGTTTCTCGGCTTCTTCGGATAAGACGCGATTTTGCTTGTACATAAAGTACGCATACGCCACCCGGCTGGAGCGGCCAATCCGCCCCCGCAACTGGTACAGCTGGGACAAGCCATAGCGGTCAGCATCTTCAATGATCAAGGTGTTGACATTCGGCATGTCCACGCCGGTTTCGATAATGGTGGTGGTGACCAGCACGTCAAAGTTGCCGTGGACAAAATCGTAAATGACATTTTCCAGCTGCGTTTCGGACATTTGGCCATGGGCATACCCCACTGTGGCGCTTGGCACCAAGGCTTCCACTTCCGCGACGGTGCGTTCGATATCTGATACCCGGTTATGCAAGTAAAACACCTGCCCACCGCGTTCCAGTTCTCGCTCAATCGCTTCGCGAATGGCGCCGGCATTTTGCTCCATGACAAAAGTCTGAATCGGATAGCGGTTCGTTGGCGGCGTTTCGATCACCGACAAATCCCGCACGCCAAGCATCGACATGTTCAGCGTGCGTGGAATCGGCGTGGCGGTCAGAGTCAGCACGTCGACGTTGGCTTTGAGCGCCTTGAGCTTTTCCTTGTGCTTGACACCGAAGCGCTGTTCTTCATCCACAATGAGTAGGCCAAGGTCATGGTAGTGCACATCCTTGGACAGCAGGCGATGGGTGCCCACCACGATATCCAGCTGCCCGGCGGCCAAATCTGCCAAGGTAGCTTTGATCTGGCTGTTGGTACGAAAGCGCGACAGCATCCCAATTTTCACCGGAAAATCACTGAAGCGATCCACCATCGTGTCGTAATGCTGCTGGGCCAAAATCGTGGTCGGCACCAAAAAGGCTACCTGCTTACCGTTTTCGACGGCTTTAAACGCCGCCCGCAACGCGACTTCAGTTTTACCGAAGCCGACATCCCCGACCAGCAAGCGATCCATCGGCCGGGACTTTTCCATGTCGTGCTTGATTTCCTTGCTGGCGCGCAATTGGTCTGGGGTTTCCGGATAAGGAAATTCCGCCTCAAAGGCGCGCTGCAAATCATCATCTGGCGCAAAGACAAAACCCGGTTCCGCTTCGCGCTCGGCGTAGAGTTTGATCAAATCATCGGCAATATCTTCAATCTTGGCGGCCACTTTGCGCTTGGTTTTCTGCCATTCACTGCCGCCGAGTTTGTTAATGCGTGGCGTTTTGCCATCCGCCGCAACATACTTTTGGACCAGATGCAGCTGATTGACGGGAATGAAAAGCTGATCGCCTTTTTGATAGAGAATGGTGATGTAGTCTTGATGGACCCCATCCACCACCAGCGTTTGCATGCCGGTGTATTGGCCAATCCCGTGGTTAACGTGCACGACGTAATCGCCAGGCTTCAGCTCCGTGTAGCTGCGCAGTCGTTCAGCGTTCGCCAGCGTTTGATGGCGGGCGCGGCGTTTCACCTTGGCGTTAAAGAGCTCATGCTCGGTCACCACCACCAAGTGCGCGCTCGGCAGCTCAAAGCCATTGGCCAGCGATCCTTGCACCACCTGTTGCACCTGCGGCAGCAAGTCGTTTTTGGGGCTGATCACACTATCGATTTCAAAATCACGCAGCGTCTGGTTGAGCTTATCAATCCGGGCCTGTTCCTGCACCAAATAGACCACGGTTAAATGCTGCTTGCGCCAGCGGTCAGATTCGGTTTTGAGCAGTGGCATCTGGGAGAAGAATTGCTGAATGTTGCGACTTGGCAGCGCCGTCAGCGACTTCAGACGCACATTACCCATGCCTTTTTGGAATAAGCTCAAATACAAATGGGCGCGGCGCTGATGATGATCCAAGGCTTGCAAGGTGACATTGGGCTGTTCACCAGCAATGCGGCCGCCTTCCGCCAGGCCCGCATACCAGTCGACCGTTTCTTGCACCAAATTAACATCGGCATCTAACAGCCGCGTGTAATCATCAAAAACAATGATGGCATCCTTTTGCAGATAGTCCACCAAGCGCACCGGCTCTGGATAGAGCGCCGGCATGTATAGCGCAAGGGCTTCGGGCCGTTCACCATTCGCCAGCTGCGTTGCGGTCGCCAGCAGGCCATTGGTCAGGGCCTGCTTGGCTTCTTTCGTTTTGGCCTTCGCCTTGGCCTTGGTGCCTAGCGCCGTGAGCGTTGCGCCAGCGGCCTTGAGCACCTCAGGGCCAGCAATCAAATCCGTGGCCGGCGTAATCATGACGTGATCCAAGTTTTCAATGCTGCGCTGGGTGTCCATGGCAAAGCGGCGCATGGAATCCACCGCGGTATCAAACAACTCGATGCGAATGGGATCGTCCTGGTTGAGTGGATAAACATCGATAATACCGCCGCGAATCGCAAACTGACCGGGCGCCGTGACCAGCTGATCACGTTGATAACCCATTGCGACCAAAGTGGCGGCCAGGGCTTTTGGATCAACTTCCGAGTCCAGATCCAGGGTCAATGTTGCCGCCTGCCAGGTGGTTTGCGGCACCAGCAGCCGTTTCATGCCGGCCAAACTGGTGACCACTAGCCCGGGCTGGCCACTGGCGAGCCAGTTCAAGGTGTTGATGCGCTCATTCACCGTATCCGGCGAGCTGACGGCAATTTCTGCCGCCAGCACGTCTTCAACCGGGAAGGACCACACCAAATCAGGCCCCACTAAGGCAGTGAGGTCGGCAATTAATTCTTCGGCATGATACCGATTGTTTTCAACCACCATCAGTTGGCGCTTGGTTTGCCGCAGCGCTGCTGCTAAGAACAACGCCTTAGCTGAACCATCAAGCCCAGTGACCAAATGGCGCCCGGCATCAAGGCCGGGCCATAGCGTTGTTAGCTCTGGCGTTTGCGCCATCATTTCAATGAGATCCATAAATGCTCCTTTAAAGGCAAAACGATGCCACGCCCACAAGGCCACCATTGGCATGGTGGCCCCCTAAGCAGTTATTCTGTTTGCATTATCGCACGTTCAAAGTCAGCCCGGCAACGCCGTTAAGGCTTCCTTACAAACTCAGTTGTATTTATTCATCAATTGAGCAAAATCCAGCCCGTGGATCCAGTCATCCGCAGCGTCCTGCAACTTGTCGATGCCGGTCAAAATCGCAATTTGGTCATCCTTGCTAAAAGGCGTCAGCACCCAATCCACGACTTTTTGCCGCTTGGGATGCTGGATGCCGATTTTGGCCCGGTAAAAATCTTGCGTGCCCAGCACATTGATGATGGACTTGATGCCATTGTGCCCGCCAGCGGAGCCGCGTTGGCGCAGCCGCAGGCGGCCCATGGTCATATCCATATCGTCTTGAATGATCAAGATCTCATCGGCCGCAAATTGATAGAAGGCTTTGAGTTGGCCCACCGCCCGGCCCGAATCATTCATAAAGGTTTGCGGCTTCACCAGCAGGATTTTCTCGCCATCAACAAAGGTGCTGCCGGTTAAGGCATTAAACTCCTGCTTGCGGATCTCGACGTCATACTTTTTGGCTAACGCGTCCACAGCCATAAAACCGATATTGTGCTTGGTTTTTGCATACTGACTGCCTGGGTTGCCCAGGCCGACGATCATTTTCATAGTTACCTCCTGCAAGGGGCCACGAAACTTGCGACCCCCTTTTCCGGTATCCAGTATACCAGACCTGGCAAGGAAGACGCGTACTTGCGAAAATAGGGCTTTGAAAACGCTTAATCAATGATACCCAATTGCTTATGAAAACGGTTGCTTTCATCTTTTTTGGGTTGGTGAACAGTTTCACAAAACCCCGTAAGACCGGCCTTTACGGAAATGGCAAGTCAAAAGTAAACTCGGATAAATTTTCTGGAAAGGCGTGCATCCATGAGCAATTGTGTTATACTTCAAGATGAATTGTACACTGCACATATGAAAGGATGATATCACCGTGGCAAATGCTAAAAAAGATCACCAAAAAGTAATTCTTGTTGGTGACGGTGCCGTTGGTTCAAGTTACGCCTATGCAATGGTTTTGCAGGGCATCGCTCAGGAAATTGGGATCGTTGACATTTTCAAAGACAAGACGAAAGGTGACGCGATCGACTTAAGCAACGCGCTGCCATTCACCACGCCAAAGACGATTTACTCTGCTGAATACAGCGACGCCAAGGATGCTGACTTAGTTGTCATCACCGCCGGCGCCCCTCAGAAGCCTGGCGAAACCCGGCTTGACCTGGTTAACAAGAACCTGAAGATTTTGAAGTCCATCGTTGACCCAATCGTTGACTCTGGCTTTAACGGCATCTTCTTGGTTGCTGCTAACCCTGTTGATATTCTGACCTACGCTACTTGGAAGCTGTCTGGCTTCCCTAAGAACCGCGTGGTTGGTTCCGGTACTTCTCTGGATACCGCTCGTTTCCGTCAGTCCATTGCTGAAATGGTCGGCGTTGACGCTCGTTCGGTCCATGCTTACATCATGGGCGAACACGGTGACACCGAATTCCCTGTTTGGTCACATGCTAACATCGGTGGGATCAAGATTTCTGAATGGGTTAAGGAACACCCAGAAATCGATGAAAGCAAGCTGGTTGACATGTTCGAAAACGTTCGTGACGCCGCTTACGAAATCATCAAGCTGAAGGGCGCGACCTTCTACGGTATCGCAACTGCCCTGGCCCGGATTTCTAAGGCCATCTTGAACGACGAAAACGCCGTATTGCCACTGTCCGTTTACATGGATGGCCAATATGGTCAGCATGACATCTTCATCGGTTCTCCTGCTGTGATCAACGCTAACGGGATCCAGAACATTCTGGAAATTCCTTTGACCGACCACGAACAAGAATCCATGGACAAGTCAGCAAGTCAACTGAAGAAGGTTATCACCGATGCGTTCGCCAAGAACGACATCGAAACCCGTCAGTAATTTGACTGATGAGCGCTGTGCTTCGGCACGGCGCTTTTTTTATTGTCTCACGGCGTCTGAGTAGCACGTGTCAGCGGCGCAGGTCTGTGGTATTATGGACGAATGAGAAAGTTTTAATGTTCAAATTGGGGAGCTTGGAGGAAACATCATGGTCATCAAATCACTCATCCAGAAAAAGGACGCGTTGACGACGGTTAAGGAAACCGTCACGCTTGAAGAAGCGCTCAAGACGCTCGAGGATTCTGGATTCCGCTGCGTACCGATTGTCGACGAAAGCGGGCAGATTTTCCGCGGCAACATTTATAAAATGCACATCTATCGCCACAAGTCACAAGGCGGCGATATGACGTTGCCAGTGACTTACCTGCTGAAAAACGCCACCAAAACGATTCCCATTGATGCCCCGTTCTTCAAGGTCTTCTTCAACATCAAGGATTTGCCTTACATCGCGGTGCTGGACGAAAATGCCAATTTCTATGGCATCCTGACCCACGCTCGGCTTTTGGCCATGCTGTCCGAATCATGGAACATCGATGTCGGCTCTTACGTCTTAACCGTGATGTCGACTGGGGCCCGCGGCGACTTGGCGGCAATGAGCAAGATTTTGGCTAAATACGTGTCCATTTCCGGCTGTTTAACGCTCGATGCCAAGCAAGACGAAATCGTCCGCCGCACCTTATTCACGCTGCCAGCCGGCATTGATGAAAATACGCTTAACGAATGCGTCGCCCGCCTTGAACGCAAAGGCTTCCGAGTAGCAGAGATCGATGATTTGCAAAGCGGGCAGCCGCTGCGCATTGACGAAGAAATCTAGTGAATCAAACAGGGGGTGTGACAATTGTCACACCCCCTGTTTGATTCACCTCGAATGTTCTAGCAGAGTTACGTGCCAAAAGGCCGGAGCCGAGCAGCTTGATCAGCCTGTAGTGCAAAGCACGTACAGGCTGACATGCGGCAGCAGCTACGCCCGCCACCGAGTCCAAAGTTCGGACTTGGTGGATGGCTTGATCAGCCCGTAGCGCAGAGCGCTTACAGGCTGACATGCGTTAGAAAGGCTACCTGTCGGCTCCAAAACCGCCTTTCGTCACAGCCCTTTGGTTTTAATTCACGTACCGGGCAAAATGCACGGTTTTATCGATCACATACATGACTGGCGCCGAAATGGCCATGATTACGAGTTCTGACAGCATCAAGCTACCATAGGTGACCCAAAATGGCAGGTGCGCGGTCCACACAAGCTCGATGGCAATCAGAAACATGGTGACGGTCATCATCACAATGGCCAAGGCCTGACGCTGCCAGACCTTTGGCAGGTGCTGACCGGCCCAAGCCACGACGGCTAGGCCCAGCAAGCTTTGACCGCCACCGAACAAGACATCCAGCCAGCCCATCGGCGAGAACAACGCGTTGTAGACAATCACGCCGACCACAACGCCGAACAGGTATTTGCGGTCAAAGGCCACCAGATGGTTGAGGGCTTCAGACAGCCGGAATTGAATGGCACCACTGGCGAGATTGAACACGCCTGGGGCCCAGGATAAAACGACGTACAAGGCGACGATCAACGCATTGGTGACCAAAGCCTTGGTGGTATTTTTCTTCATACAATAATGCCTCCTAGTTTTTTAGCGTGGGATGGATTGCGAACCACGACGCTCCAGTTTCCCACGAAATGACGCGGCTGTCCACCGCCAGCCGTGCTTTTCAGAAAATTCTGTGTGCATCCCGCACGTGATGCCGTACAATAAAAGGGAGTGGTCAAACTTGACCACAATTTTCTCAAAGAAAGTAGGCATAAGATGACAGAAGCGACAGCTTACCGACTGAAACAGATCATGACCCAAGAACATCTCAGTCTGACTCAGGCGGCCAAGCAAATCGGCATTTCACCTTCCAGCATGCGAAAAGCGCTGAAAGAGACTACGATGAGTCGGCCGATCACCTTCAAGATCAACCGGTTCATCGAAGAACACCCGATCCAACAACAAAAGAACAGTTTCACGATTTTCGACTCGGCAGAAGCCGAATCTGCTCAGCAAGCCAAATCCCCAGCCAAGCGCCAACCCGCGAAGCCCAAAGCGCAAGCCAAGTCTGAGCAGACGGAAAAGCCTGCCCCAAAGCAGGCGCGCCAACCACGAGCGACGAAGACAACCGCGAAGCCAGCCAAGCAGGGCCAGCAACAGCAAAATGCGGCTTCCGCTGACCAAGGCAAGCAGTCAGAAGCCGTAACAGCCAAGCAGACCAACAAGCAACCTCGGCGCCAGCCGCGCAGCCAAGCGCAAGCAAAACCAGCGGCTAACCGGCCAGCACATCGCCAAGCGCAAAGCCAGGCGGCAACCGCGGCTGCCAGCAGCAAACCCGCACGTCCGGCAGCGGAAACCCAGGACAAGCAACAGTCCAACCGGCGCCGGCAACGCAATACCCAGCAAGCAGCCAAGCAAACGGCGCCAGTCCAGGCTCAAGCTAACCCGACTGCTGAACAGCCTGCAACCAAGCCCGCGGTAGCGGAAAAAGCCGAAGCTAAAACGCCACGCGAAGGCAACGAGCAGCATCATGAGCGGCAGCGCCGCGGCCGCCGTCCTGCCAAGCTTGCCCGCAACACCACCGAACCAGCAGCGTCTCAGTCCGCAACCACGACCCAGACACCGACGTCAACCAGTCAAACCGCCGTTCAAACGATTGATCACACTGATATTCACCCTGTCCGCCAGGAAACGACCATTATGATTTACATGGACGAATCATTCGGCGGCGGGTCTGACTACCAGCGGAACATGTCGATCGGCGCAACTGTGGTTGATCCCGATGACACCCAGGCCTTGGTACCATTCATGCAGACGCTGTACCCGTTCGGCTGGCAGCCAGGTGATGAAGTCAAGGCCCGCGGCAAAGCGCGCGACCAGCTGGAAGCCATGCTGCGCCACGCCAAAAATACCGGCGCGCAAACCTATGCGGTGTACTCCCCGCTTTCAGATACGGGTAACTTCAGCCTGAGCTTTGGTATTTTGTACCCGTATGTCGCTGCTTTACTCCGGATTTTGGACGCCTTGCCAAGCAAGCCGACCAAAGTGCGGGTGGTCATGGACCAGCGCAGTGAAATCACCGACGAACAGCTGGCGATGGCGGCGCGGATGCTGCATGCTTACGTCAAAGCCCAGACCGGCCGCGAAGTGATATTCATGTTCCGGACCACGGATTCCAAAACCACGATTGGCGTTCAATACAGCGACTTTGTCAGTCACGCCGCCATGATTTTTGGCCCAGACCAAGTCGCTTCCACTGGTATTCACAAGCTGCCGAACATCGGCGGTCAACTCGGTGATCAGCTGCAACTCTTTGCCATGGTGGGCTTGCAGAAATATCTCTTGGACGATCGCCCCAGTCAAAACACGCAAAGCGAACCGTTCAATAACCCCGTCCTCAATGCCGCCGACCGCATGGCGCATCTGGCCGCTAAGGCAGCGGACATGGCCGAAGTACCTGATGAAACCTTCGCGCAAACGAAGCTGGTCATCAACCAACTGCTCCAAATTGCGCCAGCCTCTGTGTCTGGTGCCATCAACAAGATGCCATTCCAGAATTGGTATGACATGATTGCGCGCACCACCGCCATCCTGCATTACACGGATGAGACCCTGCCGCCATTCAAGATTGACCCCGATGCCATGCAAATCGCGACCGATGCTTTGAACAACATCGCCACGTTGCTTGCCGGCGTTCGCTAGACCGATGCCGTCTATCGCACTTCATTGTGCGGTAGGCGGTTTTTGATTCTTTCCAAATAAAAAAATCTCGCCGCAGCGAGATGGGATGTTCTATGTTTAGACGACCTTTAGTCCTACGGAAATGGCGAGGGCGGTATCGACCGCTTTCATTTTAGCCGGCGTCAAGGCCGTGACCTTGTCTTGGAGGCGCTGCTTGTCGATGGTGCGAATTTGCTCGAGTAAAATCACCGAGTCGCGCTCGATCCCATCTTCCTCCGCTAACAGCCCGACATGCGTGGGCATCTTGGGCTTGGCAATGCGGGAGGTAATCGCCGCCACAATCACAGTAGGACTGTAGCGATTACCCACATCGTTTTGAATAATCAAAACCGGGCGCATCCCGCCTTGCTCCGAGCCAATGACTGGCGATAGGTCGGCGAAGAAGACATCTCCGCGTTTAACAACGACCATAGCCCCCTCCTTTACCAACTTTCGGTCAACGCTTCACTTTCGCAAACCGTGAACTCGTTGGCGATTTGCGCATTCAACGCTCCCATTTTAACATAGCCAGCGATTAAAGCGGCTAATGCAGGATCGTCATCGGTCAAAAAACGGCGCAGCGCTAGTGCCACGACGGTTTGTTCGTCGACGCCATTGCCCCGACAGTACGCGTCAAGTAACTCGGCTAATGGCTGATCCAACTTGATTAAATCCCCTGCGTCCATTTCAAGACCCCCCTGTTCTCCAATTTATTTCATCGTATCACAGGGATAAGAAAAAACAACCGCCCATTTAAGGCGGTTGCTCGGAGATTACGCGTTGAATGGGGCGACTGACACCCGCGGCAGGCGTTCACTTAACCCACAGGCGATTTCATAGTGAATCGTGTGGGCATAATCTGCCACATCCTGCAGCGAAATGCTGGCGGCGCCGCTTTGGCCAATCAGCACCACCGGCGTGTCAGCCGGCACCTCATGCGGGAGTCTAATCATAAATTGATCCATGCAGACACGGCCAACGATTTCACAAGCCTGCCCGTCAACTAAGACGTGAAAACCTTGAAGGCGCCGCTGCCAGCCATCCGCATAACCCAGTGGCACGGTGCCAATCCATTCTGCCTTAGCCGCATGATAGGTGGCACCGTATGAGACGGCCTCGCCGGCTTCGATCTGTTTCACAAAACTCAACGAAGACTTCAACGTCAGCGCTGGTTCCAGTGGATAAGGAGTGGCTTCAATCGCCCGCCCTGAAGGATTCAGTCCATACATGGCCACGCCAAAGCGCACCAGGTTGCAGTCACACGCGGCATGCCACAGGCTCGTGGCGGAATTGGCCACATGCACGTACTTGGGCCGCTCAGGCAAAGCAGCGAGGAAAGTTTTGAAGCGCTCAACCTGCATTTTGAAGTAAGTCGGATCCGGCTCATCGGCGGTCGCAAAATGCGTAAACAACCCCTCAATATGAAAGGCCGGCTGCCCGGCAATCACACTCAGGGCTTCCTGCAGCACCGGCAGCGTGCGGAAACCAATCCGGCCCATCCCGGTGTCCAGGGCCAAATGGATCGCCAAAGGTGGCAAGCTCTCCTCGGTCAGGCCTTTTTCGGCGCGCCGCAACCAGTCGGCATCCCCCACCGGCACAGCGATATGATTGGCCGCCGCAATCGGTGCATACTCAGGCTCAATAATGCCGAGCACCAGAATCGGTAGTGTAAAGCCGGCGCGGCGCAGCGCCAGCGCCTCATCCAGGACGGCCACGCAAAAGCCGCTAGCACCAGCCGCCTGCGCAATCCGCGCCACCCGCAACAAACCATGACCATAAGCATCGGCCTTGATCACCGCGAACAGCGCGGTTTGATCAGGGAGTCCGGCAATGGCGTGCTGAACGTTGTGGGCAATCGCCGTTTCATTGATTTCCACGCGACTTGGGCGCAGGGTTGCTGTTACCATACTCATGCTTGAGCCTCCAAAATTACTTCTGTCATCACTAACGTGGCCGTGTGCGAAATCGACACCAGAGCCTGGCCTGGATACGGATGCCTGGTGATGACGGGTTTGCCTTTGTCATCATCGAGCGTTTCCACATCCTGCAGCTGCACCTGCCCTAAACCCGTACCATACGCCTTGGCGTAGGATTCTTTTACCGAAAAACGCCCCGCCAAATACTCTACCGCCCGCGCGCCGTTATACTTAGCAAATTGGGCGTACTCGTTGG
The DNA here is from genome assembly GCF_036246225.1 of Lacticaseibacillus salsurivasis. NCBI lineage: Bacteria > Bacillati > Bacillota > Bacilli > Lactobacillales > Lactobacillaceae > Lacticaseibacillus > Lacticaseibacillus salsurivasis. The sequence continues at coordinate 125,059 of NZ_BTTP01000005.1, read as the reverse complement.
GCGTCAGCACCTTTTTCGCAAAGCCAGTATTCTTATTCTGCGCGGCTTCAATCCGCGCCAGTTCGGTTAGGTCGATGCCTAAACCAGCAATCATCGCGCCCACCCTTTCTCATGTGTTGTTTTCATTATAAGCCTGAAGGGTCTTCATGTCTGGCGCATCGGGTTGAAAATTGTTCATCGTGGCATGAATCCTACAGGTAGCGGAGGGGGGCCGCACTTAGCCGGATGGGTAGCCTAGGCCAAGGCATTGCCGTCGTACTTGGACGGCGAGGCCTTGGTCGTAGCTATCCACTCCGGCATTGGCCAACCGCAGTGCAACTACAGGCTGCGGAGCGGGGCGCTTTTAGTCCGACAGATAGCCTAGGCTGCTCGGACGTTGCCCAGCTGAGCGCAACTACAGGTAGCGAAGGCCAACCGCACTTCCGAATAAAAAAACTCGCCTCCGCAGAGACGAGCTTTCGGTTACTTCTTAAAACTACGCTTGGCGCCTTGACGTTCCGACCGCTTTTCAGAAAAACGCCGGCTCTTGTCAAAATCGCGTTTGCCGCGACCACTGTTGTGACCATTGCGATTGTTACCGCGATAGCCGCCGTGGCTGTTGTTGCCACGATAGTTGCCACGACCATGACCGTGATGAGGCAACGGCCGTTCTGGGGTGATTTTGACTGGCACCGCAGAGGCATCTTCAGGCGAAACGGCCTTCAGGTATGCCGAGACCAAATCCAAGGCACTGTATTGTTCCAGCAACCCTTCGGCCATTGGCTGATACTTTTCCAAGTCGTCAGCATCGGTCATCTGACCCTTGATGGTTTCAAGCCCGGTTGAAACTTGGCCGATGAAGGCTTCTTTTTCTGTCGGTGGCTTCAGTGGTAGCATCCGCTTCTTGGTCAAATCCTCAATGGAGTGCAGGTATTCAACTTCGTTCGGGGTGACGAGCGTAACGGAAACGCCCTTCTTCCCGGCCCGGCCCGTCCGGCCGATGCGGTGAACATAGCTGTCAGGATCCTGGGGAATATCGTAGTTATAAACGTGCGTTACGCCGCTGATATCCAAACCACGGGCCGCCACATCGGTAGCCACAAGAAAATCCAGTTCGCCGGCCTTGAACTGACGCAGCACGCTCATCCGCTTTTGCTGGGTCAAATCGCCGTGAATGCCTTCAGCACGGTAGCCGCGCGCCTTCAAACCGCGGGTTAATTCATCCACCCGCCGTTTGGTACGGCCAAAAATCAGGGTCAATTCTGGGGACTGAACGTCGAACAAGCGGGTCATGATATCAAACTTTTCATAATCCTTCGCGCGCACGTAGTATTGTTCCACAGTGTCGGCGGTTAATTCCTTGGACTTAATTTTAACGGTGACCGGTTCGTGCATGAACTTGTTAGCCAACTTCATGATCTGTTGCGGCATTGTCGCTGAGAACAGCAAGGTCTGACGGCCTTCTGGTGCCTGTTCCACGATTTTTTCAATGTCTTCAATGAAGCCCATGTCGAGCATTTCATCCGCTTCATCCAGCACCAACGTCTTCAAGTTGGCCAGCTTCAGGGTGTGGCGGTTGATGTGATCAAGTAGCCGCCCTGGGGTCCCCACAACGATTTGCGGATGATCCGCCAAACCGCGAATTTGGCGGCGGATATCGGCCCCACCATAAACGGCTTGGACTTTGATGTGCTTGTCGCTGCCGAGGCGGTACAGTTCTTCTTGCGTCTGGACTGCGAGTTCACGGGTCGGGGAAATGACCAGTGCTTGGACAAACCGATCGCTTAAGTCCATGGCTTGCAAGATTGGCAAACCGAAGGCAGCAGTTTTCCCTGTCCCGGTTTGCGCTTGGCCAATCACATCTTTGCCTTGCAGCACCAGCGGAATGGTTTGTTCCTGAATCGGTGTTGCTTCTTCAAACCCAGACCGTGAGATGGCTTTCAGCAAATCGTGATCGAGACCTAATTCTTTAAATTTCAAGCAAGTTCCTCCTTGTGTGTTCACCACACGCTCTTTTACAAACCAGAGCGTAGTGTAAGGGGCCCTGACTTTGTAAATATTCTAGTTTCTGACATGCCTTTTTCTGAAAAGCATCTCAAATAGCTTACCACGAATAAGCAGTGAACACAAACCAAGGCCGCATGCAGGCTGCGGAGGTCGGCCGTACTTAGCCGGTCAGGTAGCCTTTCTACCGCATGTCAGTCTGTACGTGCTTCACACTACAGACTGATCAAGCCTAGAGCATTATTGCCGGACTTTGGCAGTGAGGCTCTAGGCGTAGCTAGCTGCTCGGGCGTTGGCCTCACGCAGCGCGACTAAGGCTGCGGAGTCCAGCCACACCCCACCCGCCAGTCCAGGTTTGGCGGCATCAAAAAAGACCAGTGCAGCAAACATCCGCCGCACTGGCCTTGGTTAAACTATCTAGTTCATCAGCCCCAGCAACCCCGCATCCGACAGAAACGGCATAAATGCGCGCGCCGCTTGACTGTCGCCGTTTTGCAGCAAGGCTTTGACATGTGCGGCGACCGCGGTTTCGGAAACAAACGGCGCCATCGCGGTGAGCCCTTTGTCCAGTGAGTCGGCCTGGGCCGCTTGCGTGAACAAGTCATCCAAAGTTGGCTTGCTTAAGAATGGGAACAACTTCTTCACCGCTTTCAGACTGTGCGTTTGCGCCAAGATGGCCTTAGCAGTTTCGTCATTAGCATCATAAGTGCGAAATGGCGCTAGTTTGAATAACAGCGCCTGATCGGCCTCCTTGGTGACATCCAAATCCGCCACCAGTGGTTCGATGTTCGCCTGGCCAATGAAGGGCGCCAGTTCGACCAAGGCTTCGTTAAAACCGGGCTCGTGCTTTTGCGCTTCCAGATGTTCAACCAGGGTGGCTTCACTCAAAAATGGCGCCACCATTTTTAGCTTATCCATGGGCAAGTCAACTTTGGCCGCTTTGGCGTCAACGGCTTGGGGCTTCATCACCGGCGCGGCAGCAGTTAAAGTGGTGCTATCAACTGCGGCGTCATCGTCGTTGATGACCACTACGGTATGGGCGCCTTCCTGAGAGCCAATTAACGTGGCCAAATCCAGGTCTAGAGCTTCAGCCAGCTGGGCATATTTATCGATATCAGGCAGGCTCTGGCTCCGTTCCCAGTTGGAAACCGCTTGATAGGAAACACCGAGCTGATCGGCGAGAGCACTTTGCGTCATGTTTTTGGCTTTGCGGGCCGTTGCGATTTGTTGACCAATATGTTGCGCATCGAAAATTTGCATGTGAAATTCCTCCTTGTTTCCGGTCGGGACTGCCGACCAGTGCCTCTTGTTTTGAGGTTGCTTTCAGTCTAGCTGGCGCGCACGATTTTGCCTATCAACCAACGCTTGAGTACAAGAAAAGCGGCACGCTGGCCGCTTTTTTGCTTATTCGCTCGTGCCGTCGACTAAAGCCTGCAGCACATTTTCCAGGTGCAACCCATGGCTGGCCTTAAGCATCACCAAGTCGTCATGCATCACAGTATCTTGCAACGCCACAATCAGACGGCGCTGTTCAGCCTTCGGAAAATAATGCACATGCTCCGGGGCATATTTGGCACTCAAGGCCTGCTTGAGGCTGACGATTTCATCCCCATAGAGGTAAACTTCCTGAATCTGATTAGGATCCAAGGCTTCCGCGACGCTGGCATGCAAGGCCGCTGAAGCTTCACCTAGTTCAAGCATATCCCCCAGCACGGCAATGCGGCGGCCTTGGCATGGGAACTTCGCGAAGTCGCCCAGCACTGCCTTCATCGCCGTGGGATTGGCGTTGTAGACATCGCTTAGAATCGACTCGCCGGCATCCCCCATCACCCATTGCGTGCGGTTTTTGGTGACTGGAAAATCACGCAAAGCGCTTTGAATCGCTTCCGGCTTGACATGGAAGCGCCGGCCCACCAAAATCGCGGCTAAGGCGTTGGCCACATTCCATTCACCCATCATCGGAATCGAGAACCGCAAATCTGGCCAGCGGGACAAGGAGAATTCAGTGTGTGTTTCCCCGGCTTCAATGTCGCGAGCGTAAAGCATGTTTTCTGGCTCGAGGCCAAAGGTTTTTTGCTCTTGGGACACGTGCTCTGCCCGCTCGCGTAGCAGCGGCTCATCGCCGTTATAAATGAACAACCCATCTTCTTTGAGGCCATCAGTGATTTCCATTTTGGCGTCGGCAATTTTATCTCGCGTTTTGAAGAACTCGATGTGCGCTTCGCCAATCATCGTGATCACTGCCACATCAGGCGCCACGAGGTTGCTCAGTTCATGCAGTTGGCCTGGGCGATCCATGCCCATTTCCACAACCAGCACTTCGGTATTGGTGTCCATGGCCAAAATCGTCATCGGCACCCCGATTTCATTGTTGTAATTATCTTGCGTCTTGATGACGTGATACTGTGTGGCCAAAATCGCTGCCGTCATATCCTTGGTCGTGGTTTTCCCGTTACTGCCGGTAATGGCCACCACTTTGGGATTAACCTTCATCAGCAGGTAATACCGCGCCAGCGTATTCAACGCGGCCAAGGGATCTTCAACCACCAGCTGCGGCAAGCGGGTGGCAAAAGGCGCATGGTCGGCGGCCACAAAAGTCGCACAGGCGCCTTTTGCTTCCGCATTTGAAATGAACGTGTGCCCATCACGCTCACCTTGCAGCGGGATGAATAAATCGCCGGGTTGGAGCTTACGCGTATCAAACGCGACGCCCGTAACCGTCGGCGCCAATGAATCCGGCACCGAATACTCGGCCCCCACAACCCGAGCGATTTCGCTTAACTTCATTTTCATGACTTACTCTCCTAGCGTTGATCCTTAAAATTCACAGCGTTCATATTGTAGCGCAATGCTTAGCGCTCTGCTACTTTTTCCCGCAGGCGCAACTGCCACTGGTTAGTTTCGCGAATCAAACTCAACTCCCCGACGCGTTTGAGGCCATCTTGATCAAGTGGCTGTTCCGGAACAAAACGATTTTGCACCTGGTAAAGCGGAATTTTAACTTGATCACGGCTAAATAGGCCGCGGCTGAAGTCGAGCAGCACCCCTTCTTCAAACAGCGGGAACAAATCGGCCAGCACCGTTGTCGACACTGCCGGGAAATGCTGGGCGCGCAGGCGGAGCCAAAACGGCTGATCATTGGCCGCCAGCCGCAAATGCCGCACAATCGCCGTGGCCAGGGTCTGACTGAAACGCTTGGTGGTGCGGAAATACATGGTCACCATGTCATTGGGCATCGGCAAGAACACCAGCTGATTTTGCAATTTATAGTAATAAGGTGGGGTGATATGGGTCTTGGTGAACCCAAGGTAAAGTAACTCCGCAATTTCAGTCGGCAGCAGCTCCCGCAGGTAATTGGCATGGCGGTAATCCAGCCAGCTGCGCGTGCGGGCGGCTTTACTGCGCATGAACGTCTTGACCGCTTCCTCACCACTCACCTCATTGAAACCGGTGTGCGGATCGATGAATTCATCCTCATCAACCGGCGGCAGCAGCAGTAAATGGCGAAACGGCGTCGGCGCTGAATTCAACACATCGCTTGCCGAGATGCCGGCGGTTAAGAACATATTCGCCAGTGGTTCATAATGGACATAGACCAAAGTATTCCGCATCGTCATGACTCCTTCTCCTTACCCTCCGATTATACTTCAAAACCACCCTGCGCGCCTTCCACCTTTGGTAAGATAGACATTGAAATGAGGCGATGATCATGCTCAAATGGCCTAACTTAGTGACGCCGCCAACTGCCTTGCCCACCATCCCGCAACTGGCTGCAATTCCTGCTGACTATTATGCCCTGGTCGCTACCGGCCAGTGGCCACGGCGGTACTTTTTCCCCACGCCAGAACCCACCAGCGATGCCATCGACGGGGCGGTGATTCACGCCTTCGCCACCATTGGGCCGCGACTTGAGGCGCCGCTGCCGGCGAACTTGGTGCCCTTTGCCCAAATCGAGGCGCGGTATTTTTGCTTTGATCTTGCGCAAAATCCGCCTAGCATTCGCTACATCGATACCGAAGTGGACCAATGGCTAACGTTGTCCCCAGATTGGGCCAGCTTTTGGCGGCAACTGACTTGGCGCTCGCCCGAATTGGACGATGCCCCATCACCGCAAGCATTTGGCCATGCCGCCTTAGTAGCCGATGAAGCAGCCCTGCCTGGCGTGCTGACCTACGCCCGGCTAAATCTGCCTGCCAATGATTATGGCGCCTGGCTCGTTTACTTCAGTCGCCAAGCTGAATTGGCGGCCACGGCGGCCTTCAAAGAAGAATTACAGTTTGCTCGTGATTACCGGTGGCGTCAATTTGACGCCCAAATCCGCACCGTTTTGTCTAGCTGAATAGGCAAAAATCGACCCGGCCCGGGTCGATTTTTTTAGCTGCGGTCAGGTTGGTCGCGCCACTTCGCTTGGTCGCAATTCAAAGCGCCGGTATGCCCAAAGCATCAGCCCCACCAGCACGAGACAAAGCAAGGCTAGCAGCAGGAGACTCATCCAAGGCTGGCCACTAGGGGTCGCTGGTCGGTATAAGAATTTGGCCAAGATTCCCGTAGCCGGCTTGGCGCTGGGAAAAGTCTCGGCACTGATCATCCCGCCAAGCAGCGCTAAAGGGACGACCAGCTTCAGGCTGTTGTGATAGGCCCGCAGCAGGGCACCGGCGAGCGTCATCGCCAGCGTGCCAAGCAACAGGTATGCGCCGCGCAGGTCGTAGGCCCCATAACGGTCGATGTAAAACATCACCGTGTGCGGCGCCGTCAAACTAGCGGTCAACCAAAGTACCGCAGTAAACCATAAGGCACTGCCAAGGGCGACGCTTAGTTCACCGCTGACCATATGCCGCCGATTCAATCCATATTGAACCCCAAGCCGCGCCGTATGTAACGGCGTCAAAATCGCGCTGAGCAAAATCAATAACCAAGGAAAGGTATAAAACACTTGGGCCGTCTGACTGTTCGCATACGCAAAACCGGCAACCCCAAGGCCCATCACTAGATAACGCGCTGCGCCATGTTTAAGTTGTATCAGTAACACCGACCGTAGTTTCATGCTACTTTCCTCCTAGCGAGCCACCACTTCACTGGTTCGCAAGCTACGCCACAAGCCCCAGATACCAATAACCGTCACCAGCCCCAGTAGCCGAGCCAGATGCCATGGGCCGCCCCACAAGAATTGGCCCACTTGGTGCAACACCTCGGCCACTTGCTTTGACAACATCACCGCCGCAATCAGCGCTACAATCACAATCACCACCACGGCCAGGCCACTCATCACGACTTTGAAGCGACGCGCAGGCCGCAGTCTGAGGGTGACTAAAAACAGCCACCCCTCTAGGCTACACACCGCCAACACCAGTAGCCACAGCAAGCCCAACTGAAGTGGCCCAGGATTCAGACCTGGTAGCAGCGTCCATGCAAAGCCGACCACTGGCTGGCTGAGGGCTTCTGCCACTGACACCAGCGCTAGCGCCAAACCGCCCACCAAGGCAAAGGTAGCCAGCGTACTTTTCAGCAAAGTCTGGCGGGCCGCCCCATATTGAAAGGCAAAGCTTAGGCCATCGTTGATGGTGATCAAGGAAGCTCCCAGCATGCCAAAAACCACGGCATACCCCATGAGCATGCTGAACATCACCTGCCCGAACGCTGGATCATCAGGATGCAGCAGAAGCACAATCACCGTTGCCCCGATGGTGACAAAGCCAAAAATAGAGCCAAACATCAGCAAAGCCAGGGGTGCTTGCAGTTTCAACAAAACTTTGAATTTCATTGGCCCACCTCCGGCAACAGCGGTGCTTCCAAGCCCCGGTATATCAGCCGGGTCGCCAGTGCCCCAGCCGCACTCACCACCAGTAAACCTAACGCCAGTGGCCACTGCTCGCTCCAAGTCCACCACAGCGCATACAGCACCGGGGCCGTTGGTGCCTGATTGACGATTTGAGGCAACGCGCCGCAAATGGACAGCAGCAAAAACGCTGGTCCCAAAAGCGCCCAGCCAAAGCGGCGGTTTAAATTCCAGGCCCCAATCGCCAGCCCGCCCAATTGGCACACCACGAGCTGCAACCACATCACGCTCAACGTTAACCAATCCCCAGCTGCGACTGGCTGCCCAGCCAAGTGAAGCAGCGTCAGCACCAGCCAGCTACCGCAGCTGCCAATCGTGGCTAAGATCAGCATCACGACCATAGCAACCTGCCACATGGTGCGGCGACTGATGCCATTTTGAAAGGCAAAACCGGCTGTCCAGTCGATGGCAAACAAGCCGCCAAACAATGCCACAAACCATAATAAGTACCGCCCAGGCACCACCTCGCTACCCATGCCCAGTCCCAGCACCAGCGCCCCAATCCCGGCAAAGAGCATGCCGCCACCTAGAATTTTGCCGAGCTGAGTTAAGCTCAGCCCCAGCAACTGTTTAAACCGCATCGCTCTCATCCTCTCGCGTTAAGGCAATGAACAATTGCTGCAAATTAAGGGCCGTCACCTGCACCGCCGCCGGGGCCGGTGTGGCAGGCACATTCATCGTGTAAGCGGTGGTCAGCTGGCCCATCGTTGTTTGCGACAGAATCGGGGTCGCGGCTAAGTAAGTCGCCACAGCCTGGTGGGGGCCGCTGACGGCGCGACCGCGCGCTTGCAGCGTTTCCGCCGCCTCGTCGATGGTGACGACCCCATGGGCAAGCACGAAGACATGATCCACCAAGGTCGCAATTTCCTCAATCAGATGCGTGGCAATGACGAAAGTCCGCGGCCGTTGGGCGTAGGTCGCGAGCAGTTCCTGATAGAACTGTTCCCGATTCGGCGCATCCAGCCCTAACACCGGTTCGTCTAACAAAATAAAATCACAAGGCACACACAACGCAATGATCAACTTCACAATGGTTTTAAAGCCAGTGGACAGCTGGCGCAACTGCCGGGTCTGGTCCACGTGAAAAGTCTTCACCAGATGGGCGGCGAAAGCTTCATCAAAGCCGCCAAACAACAGCTTGGCAGTATGAAAGTGCCAACTGACAGTTTTGTCAATCGGATACAGCGGCGAATCATTCATCAGATAAACCCGGTTCTGAATGGTTTCGTTGTCCACCACGGACTGGCCATCCATCGTGATGCTGCCGCTGGAGGCTAGGGTGCGATTGTTGATCATGCGCAGCAGCGTACTTTTACCCACGCCATTGCGCCCCAGCAATGCATAGATGTGCCCAGCGGCCAGGTTCAGGTCAACGCCTTTGAGCACCTGCTTGGCACCGTAGCGCTTAGTCACCTGTTTAACCGTAATTTCACTCATGCCCATACCCTCTTTCAATGGCGGCGAGCAGATCCGCCTTGCTGATTCCAAGTTGCCTTGCGGTTTTTAGCAGGGTGGCGACCTCTTGTGAATAAAACGCGCTTTGGCGTTGCGCTCTCAGCCTAGCCTGAGCGCCAGTCGTCACAAACATCCCCAGCCCGCGCCGCTTCTCAATTAAGCCGGCCGCGACCAGTTGGTTCATCCCCTTCAACACCGTGGCTGGGTTTAACTGATATTGCCGTGAAACTTCGGTCGTGGAGGGGATTTGGTCACCTTCTGAAAACGCCCCGCTGAGAATGCCAGCCGTGAACGCATCGGCGACTTGTTGGTACAGTGGTATCACACTATTCGCATCAAAATGCATCGACGGCCTTCCTTTCTCGTGGTTAATTGGTTAGTTATATGAGCAACTAACCTACGGCATAAAAATACACCGCTATGAATGCGGTGTCAATCCTTATTTCGTCGTTAATTTAGTAAAGGTAAACGGCTGCAGCCATTTGTGGTCGCGTTTAAGCATGACATACGCCCAAACGGCCAGCACCAAGGCCCCAAACACATCGGCAAACAAATCGCCCATCGTGTCCATCAGCGCCGCGCGCCCGACCAGCGGCACACCGTTAGCCAAAAAGCGCTGCATGTTCATGCCCAGCAAACCATCAAAGGTGAATTCATAAAACTCCCAGAACACGCCGATGGTGGTACCAAAGCAAAACGCAAAGCCTGAGATCAGTATTGGATCAATGTCCGCCCGCTTGGCCACCGGGGTGCGTGCGCTGTACAGCGCCAAGCCTAAGCCGGCGAGCAGTGAGGCCGAGAAGAGATGTAAGAACTTATCCCAGTACGGAATATTGTAGAACTGCATCCCGGTGCCCAGCAGCACCGAACCGAGAATAAAGCATTCGTAAATGACCTTCAGCACCAGCGGAAAGCGAAATTTAAAGCCATGCTCGATGATCAGAGGCAAAAACGCCAGCAAGACGCCTGCTGCCACCTGGGCCAGCAAGCCCTTTTGGCCAGGGTAAATGGGATGCCCTGCCAGCAACGCCGGCAAACAGACGACATAGTAGCCCACCGCGCCTAGCAGATTCAGGCCATACAATCCTTTCAATAAACGCTGCATAAAAGCCCACTCCTTTTCTTCTAGTGTACAGACCCCGCCCCTGTGCTGCAAATCGCGCCGCCTCATTCGAGGGCAAAAAAAAAACCACCATCGCTGGTGGAAAAGTTTGGGGGAACTTTTTTGGGAGTGTAAGTTAGTGTGTAAGCATAAGGCTGATTTCCTGTTGCCTTACGATGATTTAATCATATAACTTATTCGCGAAATTTGAGTTCAGTTTTCGTAAAAATAATTTATTTAATGCACCAAGTCAATATCTACTGCTGGAATTGTTGGGTTATGCCACCTTAATTGCGGATTTGATGGTTAGCTCAGCCTAATATATCTTTTAAGATTTTGACAATTAGTTTGTGTACAACCAATCAAACTTCAGCCTCACCTGTTATTTTTGTCATGCCAAGCTCAATCACCCAAGCCACCAAGGTCCCCTCCGCCGCTAGCAGCCAGATCAAGCTGGCTGTTAACTGCAGTTGAAACCCCCAGGCCACCGCCGCATACACTGCGGCGTTCAGGCCCAGCATCACCAGCTGCTGCCGCCCCCAAGTGGGCTGGAGGCGCATCAAAGTCTCGCTTAACCCATCGGTGAACAAGCCGAGCGCAAAAGCGGCGACGTTTGCCACCACCATGTACCAAAAGGCCACCCGCCAAGCATAGCCCAGCCAACTTAACACGCCTAACTGCACGGCAATCATGGCACTAAGCGGCACCATGCCAATCATCAATAAGGCTAGGACGGCGCCGAGGCCCACCACCACCTGCTTCATTCTGCCTGCTCCACTTGCGGCCAACTGCGGGTCTGCTCAAACGCTGCCACCAAATCATGCGCAGTTTGAATAATCGGCTGGGGATAAGCCATGGTCGACAACAGGGCAATCGCGTTATGCGACGTCGCCGGTCCTTGATGCAACTGATAGTCGAAGGTGACACCACTGGCCGTCACCGTTTCTTGGAAATGCCAGTTAATCACTAACGCTTTCAAAATCTCGGTCAGCTCACTGTCATGCGTGGCCACCATCACCCGCGCCTTGGTGCGACTGAGCCATTGCACGACACTAGCAGAAGCAGCAATGCGTTCAATGGTGTTGGTCCCTTTGAGAATTTCATCGATAAAGCCATACACCCGCTGACCTTGGGCGGCTAGTTTCAGCACGCGCTGAATGGCTTTGATTTCGGCGATGAAGTAGCTATCGCCCGCAGTAATGTCATCTTGCACCGCCATCGCTGTCACCACATGCCCTGGGGCCAAGGCAAAACTGCTGGCGGTGGCGGTGTTGATGGTTTGCGCCAGCACACAGTTGATCGCGACACTTTTGACGTAAGTGGACTTCCCTGAGGCGTTACTGCCGGTAATCAAAGCGGTTTGGCGCCAGTTCAGATCGTTGGCCACTGGCTTTTTCAGCAAGGGATGCACCAGGCCTCGCGCTTCAACCGCATCCGCCGTAAAAGTCGGCTGGCAGGCCACCGGACTGGCTTGGCGGAAGTTGGCAATGGCAATCGCCACCTCCAACTGCCCCAACTCCTGCCACAACGTCAGCGCCGCTTGCCGCTGCGCGGTCAACGTCTGCAGCACCGAGTTATAGGCGATAAACGGCAACATGAAACAAATGCCCAGATAATCCATTACCACTTCCAATTCCGTGCCGGTGTGGGTGCGAAACACAAACGCATGCCGTGTGATTTGCTTGAGCGGGGCATAGGCCGCTTTCAAAGCCGCTTGCCGCGGGGTGTTAATGCCACTGAGCTGGTGGGCCGCAGCGATGGTTTGCACAAGATAGCGCATGGCATTGAGTTCAAGCTCCAGCGCGTTGCGGCGCAACTGATAGTACACCAAGTTAAACAGCAAACTGGCGATCATCAGCAGCACACCGGCCAGCGGTAGCACAAAAATCAGGGCGACGCCAACCAGCGGCAATAAACCCAGCATCCGAAACTGCCAGCTGCCCGGTAGCACATGGTGATCGGCATTCAACAGGTACTGCTGCGACTGGTTGTGATCGACCTTGCCAAGATGCGCAAAAGCGGTGCGCACCGCCATGCGCGCCGGTTGATTCTGGGCAAAAAAGGCAATCAACTGTTCATCGGTTGCTGGCTGGCCAAAATCAAACCCTCGCATCTGTGCGTACAGGGCCTCTGCCCCAACACTTGATTCGGTCAGATTCACGCGCTGAAATACCTGCATCAAATTAAGATCATGCCAAGTCAAATCATCAATCGTGCTGCCTTGGGGATGCAACTGCCGCTGCGCCGCATAGGCCTCTTGCAAACTCGCCTCACTGTCCTGCCGCGTGCGGCCTGGCAGCTGGCCCCACGACATCAACAGCCGCGTTTGCAACTGCTGGCGCGCTCGCCAGGCACTAAACAGCATGCCGCCAAATAAAAGGGCCACTAATCCCAATAGCCACCACCAAGTATTGTCCATTCGCCCAGCCTCACTTTTCATTATTGCACTCAGAATAGCACTGCCACTAGTGCTGTCAATTGTGATGATTCTCATCGGAAACGTCGTCGCGGCCTGTAATCCCCAGCATGTCATACGGCGAGAAATACAAAGCGCGCATGATGACTTGCGCCAATTCAGCCGGTGGCAGGCTATCTTCACCCGCCAGCCAGGTGCGCACCACCGCCATGATGGCATTGGTCACCAAGCTTAAGGCATAAGGCTGCGGCAGATCGCGGCGAAACGTCGGAGTTCCTTTTACCCGGTACAACTCGCCGAGAATGGCCGTTTGCAACTTATCCGTCAGTAAAGCCACGAATCCAGGATCACCATTCGGGCCAAATAGAAACGCCAGTAAAGCGCGATTGGCTGCGACCAAGGCCACAATCTGGTCAATCACCGGATAAGGGCGCCCAGCAGTAAAGTCTTGCGGATTCATGGTGCCTTCGATGCCCCCGTCTAACAGGCGCTGAAATTCAGTGGTGAGTGCCGCTTCCATTTTGGTCACCAAATCATCTTTATCTAGATAGTGCAAATAAAACGTGCCGCGACTAATCCCGCTGTGACGGGTGAGATCGCTGATGGTAATTTTATTCAAGGATTTGGTTTTACCAACGGCGACCAGCGCCGACATAATCGCCTTTTCCGTTTGGACGACCCGTTCTTGATGCGTAGGCATGTTATTTTTTCTCCTTTTACTGAACAGTTTTTTAAAATTTGTGCATAGAACTGGCCACGAGCCGTTGTTTAATATGAGAGTAATTTGATTAACACGTTGTTCATTATTAACGGCTTGGAGGAAAAATGCAATGACGAATTTCATCACCGTGAAAAACGAAACCAAAACCTATGGCAGTGGCGACCACGCCGTCACCGCCAATCAAAACATCAGCTTCGACATCGCGCCGGGCGAGCTCACCATCATCTTAGGCGCTTCCGGCGCCGGCAAGTCCACGCTTTTGAACGTGCTTGGGGGGATGGATCACCTCACCAGCGGGTCAGTCAACGTGAACGGCATCGAACTGGGCGACCTCGATTCACGCGGTCTCACCACTTATCGCCGCAAACAAATCGGCTTTGTCTTTCAGTTTTACAACCTCGTGCAAAACCTCACCACCCGGGAAAATGTCGAACTGGCCGCTGAAATTGCCGATCAGGCAATGCCAGCTGACGAGGCGCTCAAGGCCGTGGGGCTGGCAAAGCGCACGGAAAATTTCCCGGCCCAGCTCTCTGGTGGTGAACAGCAACGCGTCGCCATCGCTCGGGCCATGGCCAAAAATCCTGCCCTGCTCTTAGCTGACGAACCCACCGGCGCCTTGGACTACAAAACCGGTAAAAAGATTTTACAACTGTTCCAAGACTTCGCCCGGCAATCCGGCAAAAACGTCATCATCGTGACCCACAACTCCATGATCCGGCCGATGGCAGACCATGTGATTGAAATTGCCGACGGTCAGGTCAAGGCCGATACCCGCAATGCCCAGCCGACCCCGGTGGCTGAGTTGGAATGGTAGGAGGCCGCCTCATGACAATGTTAAATAAGAATATTGGGCGCGAGTTCAAAATGTCTCGCGCGCGTTATTTCTCGGTGTCAGCGCTCCTGATGCTTGGGGTCTTCGTTTTGATTGGCCTCAATGTCACCGGCCCCAACATGCGCCAAACCGCGCAAACGGCCTACCAAGCAGAACACTTGGCTGACGCTAAAGTCACCTCAACGGTCAGCCTTGACGCCAAAGACCAAACCACTATTCGCCAACTCAGCGGCATTAAAAAAGCCGAGTTTGGCTATACCACCGACGTTTTGATCAAAAACACAACGCAGGCGCTGCGCATTCAAAGCAACCCCCAGACCTTGTCGCAGTTAACCCTCACTAAAGGTCATCAAGCCAACACTGCCAAGCAAATCGTCCTCAGTGACAGCTTGCGCGGCCGCTATCAACTAGGCGATACCATCACCCTAGCGGCAGGCAAAACCGGCGCCACGACTGGTCTCAAGCACCGCAACTTCACTGTGGTGGGCTTTGCCACCTCAACTGAATACTTGAAGAAAGACAAAATCGGTTCAACGAGTTTGGGTAATGGGACCTTAACCGGCTTTGCTTACACCACGAAAGCCGCGTTTACAGCCAACCAGCCCAATGTCGCGCGGCTAGCTTTCAGCACCACCAAAGGCGTCGCCTACTCAACGGCTTATGAGCATCATGCCACCACATTGGTCAACAAACTGCAAAAAACGCTGAACCGTCGCAATAAGGCCCGGGTCACCAGCCTGCGCAGTGACTTAATCGACCAGATCACCACCGCTGAACAAGCCATTAAGACCAACACGGCTGCCTTGCAAAGCGCATCGGCCACCTTGACCGCGGCCCAAACCCAGCTGACGAGCCAAATGACCCAGGCCGAGGCCACGCAAAATACCACCGCCATTGCGCAACTCACCGCCAAGCAGGCCGCGCTCACCCAGCAGCAAGCCGCCTTAACCACGAAGCAAAAACAGCTGACTCAAGCCAAGGCTAAAGTTGCCACCGCCAAAAACACCAAGCGGCAACTCAGCCAGGTCACCTTGACTGTGGCGACCCGCAATGACTACAACGATGGCTACAACAACTATGGCGAAGACGCCGCCCGCATCGACGCCCTGGGCAAATCCTTCCCCGCGTTCTTCTTCTTGATCGCCATTTTGGTCAGCTTCACCACCATGCGGCGGATGGTGGAAGAAAAACGCATCGAAATGGGCACGCTGCGCGCTTTGGGGTACACCAAAGGCGAAGTTATGCGCGAATTTCTCGTTTACAGTGTCACCACCGCCATCACTGGTACGGTGTTAGGCAGTATCCTAGGGCTGCTGGTGCTGCCACGAATCATTTTCCGTGCCTACACCGCCAACTTCAACTTTGCTAGCTTGCAACTGGCCTTGCATCCCGGCTATATTGCCTTAGGCTTTGCCCTGGCGTTATTCTCGACCGTCCTCGCGTCTTGGCTCGCGGCCCATGCTTCACTCAAAACGATTACGGCGGACTTGATGCTCCCAAAGCCGCCGGCCAGCGGCTCGCGCATTTTGCTTGAACGCATCACCCCGCTGTGGCAGCGCATGAGTTTCTCGCACAAAGTCACCGCGCGCAATCTCTTCCGCTACAAAGGGCGCATGCTCATGACCATTATCGGGGTGGCTGGCGCGACCGCCTTAATGATTACCGGCTTTGGGATTCGTGATTCCCTCAACACCATCATCGACCGGCAATTTGGCCAAATCAGCCAATATGATCTGGTGGCGGTTTACAACCCTGATGCCCAAGCCGCCAAGGTCAGCGCGGCGAAAAAAGCCGTGACCGCTTCCAATCAAGTCAAGCGCGAAGCCGCCGCCTACTTTGAGAATGTTTACGCCACCACCAGCAGCTCTGATTCCCGCGAAAACATCTCTCTGATGGTCCCCCAAACGACCAGTGCCCTAGATCAGTACATCAAGCTCCGGGATGCGCAAACCGGCAAAAAACTCACCCTCACCAACCAAGGGGCCATCATCTCGCAGAAACTCGCCAAACTGCAAGGCGTCAAAGCCGGTGATTCCTTCACCATTAAAGCTAGCGACGGTACCGCGCACAAGATTAAAGTCGCCGCCATCACCACGATGTATGCCGGCCACTATGTCTACATGAACCAACACTACTACCAGCAGGTCTACCACACGAAGGCCAGCCCAAATGCCTACCTGGTGACGCTGAAACACAGCACCAGTAAAGCGGTGACCCACTTTGCCGCCCGCTTCAACCACAAGGCCGCCGCTGTGCAAACGGTGCAATCGCAAGAAACCAAACGCACCATCACCAACATTTTGAGTAATTTGAATAACTTAATTCTCGTGTTGGTACTCAGTGCCTCACTGCTGTCGTTGGTCGTGCTATACACCCTAACCAACATCAACGTCTCCGAGCGCGTCCGCGAACTGTCCACCCTGAAAGTGCTTGGGTTCTACCCACGAGAAGTGCTCATGTACATTTACCGGGAAACCAACATCTTAACTGGGGTCGGGATTGTCGCCGGCATCGGCGTTGGCTACGCGTTCCATGCTTACATCATGGCGCTATTGCCGCCGGCTACCGCGATGGTTGCACCGGGGTTAACCTGGCTTAACATCGGGATTTCCGTTGGCCTGACGATTGTCTTCTCACTGCTCGTGATGCTCATGATGAATCATAAAATTCAAAGCGTTGACATGCTTGAAGCCTTGAAGTCGGTGGATTAATCGCCTTATCCCTGGCGCTGAAAGCAAAAAATCCACCATCACTGCTCGATGAATGAATAACATTCATTGACTGGTGATGGTGGATTTTTTTGAATCAAAAACCGGCACGTCGCAGACAAACCGCAACATGCCGGGAAATGTTTTACTTGTTGGTGAAACCGTACTTCTTGTTGAAACGATCAACACGGCCGTCAGCCTTGCTGAACTTCTGCTTGCCCGTGTAGAACGGGTGGGAGTCAGAAGAAATTTCAACGCGGACGAGTGGGTAGGTGTTACCGTCTTCCCATTCGATGGTTTCGCTTGAGTTCTTGGTCGAACCGGAAATAAACTTATAGCCGGTTGAGGAATCCATGAACACTACCTGGTGATATTCTGGGTGGATGCCTTGCTTCATGATATCTTCTCCTTTGCCCTAAGTCATTGCCTGACCTAGAGATAATTCAGTACACAACTCTAGCATTTTATCATGCCAAAGCCAAACTTGCAATCAGTTTTCGGCTTGGACTGGGGCTGGCGTTTCACTATCAACGAGCTCCACATCGGCGCCTAACCCGCGCAGTTTTTGAATCACACGGTCGTAGCCGCGTAGGATATTCTCCGCTTTGGTGATGGTCGTGTCGCCTTCCGCCATCAGCCCTGCAGTCATCAGACAAGCCCCGGCGCGAATTTCTTCGGCGGTGACTTCGCAGCCTTCCAGATGATCCGCATGGTGGAGCATAATGACATCATTTTCCACGGTGATGTTGGCGCCCATCCGCTCTAATTCTGGAATGTGGCGTACCCGCTTGGGATACAAGGTGTCGACAATAATGCCTTCCCCTTGCGCCTTCAGCATCAGCGGTGTGATCGGCTGCTGCAAGTCCGTGGCAAAGCCCGGATAAGGCAAGGTCTTGATCTGCACCATCCGCAAATCACCGGAAGGATAGACGAAAATATTATCTTCGCCGACATCCATCACGACCCCCATTTCTTCCAGCTTGGCCAAAAACGCGTCCAAGTGTTCAGAAATGATGTTTTTGACATTGATGCCATCACCCACGGCAGCGGCCATCGCTAAGTAGGTACCCGCTTCAATCCGATCGGGAATGATGGTATGGGCGTTGTGGGCCGCCAATTCTGCGACCCCTTCGATCCGGATGGTATCCGTCCCGGCGCCGCGCACGGTGGCGCCCATGTTATTCAAATAAGTGGCCAGGTCGATAATTTCAGGTTCCTTAGCCGCATTTTCAATCACAGTATGGCCTTTGGCGGTGACCGCCGCCAAAATCACGTTGATGGTGGCCCCCACTGACGCCATATCGAGGAAAATCCGGGCGCCATGCAGGCCTTCCTTGGGCGCTTGGATGGCGATGGCACCATGTTCATTGGTCACGGTGGCGCCTAGCGCCTCAAACCCTTTAATATGTTGATCAATGGGGCGCGGGCCGATATCATCCCCGCCAGGCAGGCCGACCACCGCGCGACCGAAGCGCCCTAATAAGGCCCCCATGAAGTAGTACGAAGCGCGCAAACTTTTGATTTTACCATTGGGCAGCGGCACATCTTGAATCTGGGTGGGATCGATATGCAGGACGCAATCAGAAAACTGCGATTTGACGTTCATCTCTTCCAAAATGGCCATCAGGTTGTAGACATCTTGAATCTCAGGAACAGATTCGAGCGTGACAGGCGTGCGAGACAAAATCGCGGCTGGGATCAGCGCCACGGTACTATTCTTCGCCCCGCCAATCACGACGGTGCCGGAGAGCTTTTTGCCTCCGTGAATCAGCATGTTTTTCATGAATTTTTTCCTCACTAAAAGACGTTCACTAGAAGCAACCACCGCAAAAATTGGCGCTTTGCGTTGGGCCACTGAAAGCGGCACACGAAATTCGGCGCAGGCGTCGAATTCGGCCGAATATTATTTCGAAATGAAAATTTCGTTAACTGGTAGGCGTGAAGGTTTCAAAACTACATTCACCGTTATATTCTAATGAACTCGCGCGCAAAAAACAACCCGCAATCTCCCGTCGCACCGCCGTTTTCAGCAAATTGCCATTAGCACTCTAACAAAAAAGTGCCAGCGTTTCGCTGACACTTCAAAGTTAGTGCTGACCTTGCTTGATGATAAGCGCGAAGCACCGCACTTTTCCAAGTAAGAAATTTCTTTTAGTAATTGCCAGCCGCCTTGATGAAAGCCTTGAACAGACCTTCTGGCTTGGTTGGCCGAGATTGGAATTCAGGGTGATATTGTGGGGCAACGAAGAACTTGTTCTTCGGATATTCGATGATTTCCATCAACCGGTTGTCTGGGCTGGTCCCAGAGAAGACCAAACCTTTAGCTTCCAGCGCCGCGCGATAGTCGGTGTTGAATTCGTAACGGTGACGGTGACGCTTGTCGATTTCTTTGACGTTATCGTAAGCCGCTGCTGCCACTGAACCAGGCTTGAGCACGCATGGGTAGAGGCCGAGGCGCAAGGTGCCGCCTAAGTTTTCCAGGTTCTTTTTATCAGCCATGATATCGATTACAGGATCTTTGATATCCTTGCTGACTTCCGTGGTGAAGGCATCCTTGTAGCCAGCCACATCGCGGGCAAATTCAATGGACGCCATTTGCATCCCTAAGCAGATACCGAAGAATGGCACATCATTTTCTCGGGC
Source organism: Lacticaseibacillus salsurivasis (assembly GCF_036246225.1). NCBI lineage: Bacteria > Bacillati > Bacillota > Bacilli > Lactobacillales > Lactobacillaceae > Lacticaseibacillus > Lacticaseibacillus salsurivasis. Next base: position 105,363 of record NZ_BTTP01000005.1, on the reverse strand, counting down.
ATACTTAATGGTGGTAATCATGCCTTCCAAGCCGCGATCCCCAAAGCCGCCTGGCACCAAAATCCCATCGGCATCGCCGAGCAGTTCCTTGACGTTAGCTTCCGTAATGTCTTCGGCCTGGTACTTCTTCAAATCGATCTTGGCATTCCAGAAGTAACCCGCAGACTTCAGCGCTTCAGTGACGGAAATGTACGCGTCCTTAAGCTCCACATACTTGCCGACCAAGGCAATGTGCACCGTGTCTTGCAGGTTTTCCACCCGACTGACCAGATTGGTCCAGTCGCTCATATCCGCAGCTGGGGTGTCAAAACCAAAGTGCTCCACCACGCGTTCGTCCATGCCTTGAGCCTGCATTGCCAGCGGCACGGAGTACAAAATTTTGGCATCGCGTGACTCGATAATTGACGCCACCGGCACATCCGTGAACAGTGAAATCTTTTTCTTCATGCTTTCGGTGACCGGCTGTTCCGTCCGCAGTACCAGCATATCCGGCTGAATGCCAACGTTACGCAATTCCTTAACCGAGTGCTGCGTTGGCTTGGTCTTCATTTCGCCAGCGGCGCGCAGATATGGTACCAAGGTGGCATGAATGTAGTAGACGTTCTCCGGGCCGACGTCTTTTTTCATCTGACGAATGGCTTCTAGGAACGGTTGGGATTCGATATCCCCCACGGTCCCACCAATTTCGGTGATAATCACATCAGAGTCGGTTTTGGTCGCCGCCCGCATGATTTTTTCCTTGATCATGTTGGTGATATGCGGAATGACCTGCACCGTGGCACCCAGGTATTCACCGTGACGTTCGCGGTTCAGCACTTCAGAATAAATCTTCCCGGTCGTGACATTGCTGTACTTGTTCAGGTTGATATCGATGAAGCGCTCGTAGTGGCCAAGGTCCAGGTCGGTTTCCGTGCCGTCATCCGTCACAAACACTTCCCCGTGCTGATAAGGGTTCATGGTGCCTGGATCCACGTTGATATATGGATCGAACTTTTGAATCGTGACTTTCAAGCCGCGGTTTTTCAGCAAGCGGCCAAGGCTGGCTGCAACAATCCCCTTACCTAGTGATGACACGACCCCACCAGTGACAAAAATATACTTGGTCATGAGAAAACTCCTTTGTGAATTTTTTCGGGAAAAAACAAAAACAAGCCCCCTATTCAATCGAACAGGGAGCTTGAAACCGTCTGGCCTTACGTTTTCTGTAAGGCGCCCAAGCAATATAGTAACTGGAAGGAGGGTGGGTGTCAAGTAAAGGCTGTGGAGATTGGCGGCCTTGGCTCGACGAATAGCCGCAGGTGAGGGCGGTGTGGCGCCGGGACGCGGTGGTCCTGCAGCGGGGGTCGGCTGGAGCCAAAATGCGGTCTCCAGCCTCAAATGTGAACCGCCACCGCGTCCCTCTGCCACCCCACCCTCACCTGCTTCATAACAGTATTGCCTTCACTTGATGGCCTCGCGTCCACAATCGTCTCAATTGTGGTTAGGAGCACGTCAACGGTTTCTGTGAGCCGCCAAGGGTCTAGCTTCACCACCCGGCTCTACTGGTTGAAAAGTACGTGAATTGAACGCCGACACGTTCCCGGTAATGGCCCCAACCTATAAGCACTTTAGAAATTGGTATAAAAAAAGCGGCGCTAGGCCGCTTCCAGATGCTTAATTTTCGTCTGAGTCATCATCATCGCTATCGTCATCCGCGGAGAAATCCGGGGTGTCGGTGTCGTCTGAATCGTCATCTTCTTCATCGTCGTCGCTGAATTCTGCCAGCTGGCCTTCGATACCGTCGGGCAAATTGTCTTCTTGCTCGTCGTCATCGTCGTCGCCGTTAGCGTCAACGCCATTGTCGAAGTCGTCGCTGGTGTCTTCATCGTCATCATCGGCGTCGAAGTCATCATCTTCTGGATCATCGTCGTTGTAGTCGATGACATCATCATCGTCAGCTACGTCAGCCAGGAAGGCGTTGACCTTCTTACGCTTCTTAGCGCGGCGTGGGGTGTCTTCTTCGTCTTCTGGGTGGTTGACTTCTTCATCAACGGAATCGTATGGGTACCAAGCCCGCAAGCCCCAGACATTATCGCCCAAGGAGATGAAGCTGCCATCATCGTTCAGGTCAGTGTAGAATTGCGGCAACCGATCACGGATCTCCTCATCGCTTTTGCCCAAGAAGGTCTGGATTTCGTTCACGATGTCGGCAAAGCCCATCGTGTCGCCTTTTTCTTCGAGAATGCCGCGAGCAACCTCGATCATGGACAGTTCTGATTTATTCGCATCGGCAAATACATCAAGTTTCAACCGGTACACGCCCTTTCTGCTTAATACAGTCTATTGTGAATAATACGCGCTCAAGCGTTAAAAAGCAATCGCATCCGATAATTTCCCAGATGGTCGCCATTGCCAAACAACTCGTACTCGATATAGATTTCGCCGGCTAGTGGATCAGTGGTCAGGCGCACATCCAGCCGCGGCGTCACGGTTTCCACCGGAATGATGCCATAAGGCGTGCGGTAGCGCGTCAGAATGCGGCGGTTGTTGGCAAAATGCAACCGCAGATGCGTATCATCTTCACTGGAGCCTCGCGACAGCTGGACAGAACCATCAGCCCGCAACTTCAGTGTGACCGGATAGTCGGTATGTTCTTCTTCGTTCACTTCACGATAGCGAATGTACAGTGTGTCCCCCATTTGAACGACTGTGCCTGGCTCATCGAACACATGGTTCTCCGTTTCCGCCTCTTGGGTGACAAAAGTCTCAAGGTGCACTTGCACCGGGACGCCGTGTGATAAATCCATTCGAATCAGCCCTTTCTGCTCTCCATTATAACGTAAAGGCCCGCTTTTGGCTTAAAACTGACGCCAGCGTCATGTTTTCTGCCGGGGGCGCAACCGCCCAATTCCTTGGGAAGGGTGCATGGCGCGCCGAACTTGCATATAATAGGGTATGAATGGGGGCAAGCGGATGGACAAGGCACTGAAAAATCTAGGACCAATCGGCGTGTTAAACCAACACTTCACCGCTGACCAGCGGCTTTTAAGCTTTGCGCATACCAACGCCCTTTTGAGCCGGCCAGCCGGGTTGCCTGCGGTGTTCGTCCACTACTGGACGTTGGCCCGCACAGTGATTTTGGGGATGCAGGATTTGCGCTTGCCGCAGCTCCCAGCAGCGCTGAAGACCTTGCAAGCAACGGGCTACCCCTTCTTTGTTCGCAACTCTGGCGGTTTAGGTATTGTCTGTGACGAGCAGGTGCTGAACGTTAGCTTGTTCTTACCCCCTGACGCCGCCACGATTCCTGAAGCCTATCAGCTCATGGCGGACTGGCTGACGGATGCGGTGGGGGCACCGCTTGCGGTTGGTGAAGTGCCGCACTCCTATTGCCCCGGCACCTTTGACCTGAGCCTAGGCGGGCAAAAAATCGCCGGGTTAGCTCAGCGTCGCACCAGTCGCGGCATCGTGGTGATGGCATACCTGGCCGTTGGCGGCGATCAGGCGGCACGCGGGCAGGTGATGGCTGACTTTTATCAGGCCGGCCAAGGTCAAGCCGATCCGCGCCACCGCTTTCCGCAGGTGCATCCAGCAACAATGGGCACCTTAAATGCCCACCTTGCCGCCCCGCTCACCCCGCAAGGCTTAAGGGCTAAACTCACAGCCGCGTTAACCACAAAGTCAGTATCCCTCACGCCCGTCCTTGCCACCCCGACCTATCAATCCGCGCTGGCCGCCGCCTTAACCGACATGCAGCAGCGCAATCAGTTTGAAGGAGAATAATATGGCCATTAAAATGCTTCCCCGCGAGAAAGTCTTTCGCGATCCCGTCCATAACTATATCCATGTTCAGCATCAGGTGATTTTGGACTTAATCAACACGCCTGAGTTCCAGCGCCTGCGTCGCATCAAGCAACTCGGCGTCGCCGATTACGTCTTTCAAGGCGCTGAACATACCCGGTTCACGCACAGCTTAGGCGTCTACGAAATCACGCGTCAAATCTGTGATAACTTTGCGGTGAACTTCCCCACCCAAACCGCTGGCGATGGCCTGTGGGATGACAACGAACGGCTGGTGGCACTATGCGCGGCCTTGCTCCATGATATCGGCCACGGGCCCTACTCACATACTTTTGAGCACATCTTTGCCACTGACCACGAAGCCATCACCCGCCGCATTTTGACGGATGAAAGCACCGAAGTAAACAAAATTCTGCGCGGCGTGGCGCCAGACTTCCCCGAGCAGGTGGCCAGCGTGATTGCCCATACTTACCCTAATCCGCAAGTGGTGCAAATGATTTCCAGTCAAATCGATGCCGACCGGATGGACTATCTGCTGCGGGATGCCTATTTCACCGGCACCAAATACGGCGACTTCGATTTAGCCCGCATCTTGCGGGTGATGCGCCCTTATCAAGGCGGCATCGGTTTTGACGCCAACGGCATGCACGCCGTGGAAGATTACATTGTGGGCCGATTCCAGATGTATCAGCAAGTTTACTTCCACCCCGTGTCTCGTTCAATGGAAATGATTTTGACCCACCTGCTGCAGCGCGCCAAGACGCTGTATGAAGCCGGCAAGTTCGATACCCGCTACAACCCGCGGCTGCTGATTCCGTTTTTCGAGCATCAATTCGACTTGAAGGATTACCTACGGCTTGATGACGGCGTGCTGAACACGTATTTCACCTACTGGCTGGACTATCCCGATCCGGTGCTGAAAGATTTAGCTGGTCGCTTCTTGAGCCGCCGACCACTGAAGTCGGTGGCCATCACCGACCAAACCGCCGCGCTGCTGCCGCAGCTGCGCGCTTTGGTCAGTGAGGCCGGGTTTGATCCAGATTACTACACCGCCGAAAATGACAGCTTCGATTTACCCTATGATCAATACGATCCTAGCGTCGCTAATCCCAAAACCCAAATCGAAATTATCCAGGCCGATGGGACTTTGGAAGAACTCTCGACCTTGTCGCCACTGGTGGCTGCGATTAGTGGTAAAGCCACTGGGGACAAGCGGTTCTATTTTCCGAAAGTCATGCTCAGCAAAAATGCCGACGATTTATTCGCCGGCACCTACGCTAAATTTCAGCAGTATATTCTCAATGACACGCTGATTGATCCCGCGTTCAAATAATTAACGTTGCTTCAGCCATTGCGCCACGCCATAGCGATGCGTTGGCCGCTTCAGCTCCGCTGCCGCCAGCTCAAGCGGCATCAACATCAGCGCGTTGAAGTCTTCCAAAGGATCCGCGACGCGCTGAATGTCACTGCACGCATAGAAAGTGGCTGGGTGGTAATAAGCGGTATTGCGGTGATGAGAGTAGAAATACTCGGCCGCGCGGCCCAGTTTAGCGCCGATGGTGACGCGCACCCCGAACTCTTCTAGGAGTTCACGGGTCAGCGTCTCCTCATCGCTTTCACCTGGCTCCACTTCCCCACCGGGCAAAAACAAGGCATGGTTAGGCGCCTGTAAAATCAACAGGCGTTTGCCGCTGGCGTCAGGAATGACCCCGTACACCCCGATTCGCGTGTGATAATCTAGCTTGGGGTCTTTGCGTCCGAATACCGGATCTGCCATGATCAACTAGCCGTCCTTTTCTCATATTTTCCTCATTATACTTGAACCTGCTTCTAATCGCCACTAAGGATGTGATTTTGTGCCGAACTTTGCGCTTTGGTACTGGTTGCCAGCCCTCATCATGGGCGCGCTTTTCTGCTTTAGCTTTTTCAAAGAACCACGCCATCTCTACAACGGGATGCTGTTCAACTGGTTTGCCATTGTCTTTCTGGCGACGCTAGCCTTTGCTATTTTGGCCTCTGGCAACCGGCTTTTAATTGCCGTCACTGGCACGCTATTCGTGATTGCGGTGGGCATTATCATTTTGCTGTTCGCGTTGCACTTGGTCTTGCTGCTTTGGAATGCCTGGCTGGTGTGGCGCCGCGAAGGCCATTCGCTGGGCAACATGCTCACGTTGGGCATTGCGGTGGGACTGCTGCTACTGGAGGTGGCTGGTACCTTTGGCCGCCAGTGGATCCCTGATCCCTTGTACAATGGCTTGACCTTCTTCTTCACCCTCAGCATCGGTTATGAGCTGTTAGCGCTGTATAATTTCTTGACCATCCTGGTGCTTTACAATCTCTGGCGGCCGCGGCACAATCGCGACTACCTGATTGTCCTAGGGGCCGGCCTCATCAATGGGGACAAGATCTCGCCACTGTTAGCCGCCCGCATTCAGGCCGCCGTCACCTTCTATCAAAAACAAGTGGCCAAAAACCGGCCCGCACCGAAAATTATTTTTTCCGGTGGCCAAGGCGAAGATGAGAACCTGTCGGAAGCCGCGGCCATGCGCGCCTGGGCAGTTGATCACGGCATCCCCGAAACCGATACGTTGTTGGAAGACCAATCCAAAACCACCTATCAAAATATGAAGTTTTCCAAAGCGTTGATCACCAAGCGCGAAGGCGCGAAACCGGTGAAGGCGGCCTTCTTCACTAACAACTACCACCTGTTCCGCGCCGGTGTCTTTGCCCGGGCGGCCGGGCTTGATGCCAATGGCGTCGGCGCCGCCACTTCCTTTTACTTCCTGCCCAATGCCGTGATTCGCGAATATCTCGCCTTCGTGGTCCTACACAAGCGGCGGCATATCATCATCATCGGCTTGATTGCGGTGATGTCCATCATGGTCGGCATTAGCGCCGGCGTACGGTGATTGGACAAATCCGGGAAATTGTATCAAGACGGCCAACGTTTTTTTCGTTATCATGATAACAGCAAGCTACAATCTGGAACCTAAGCCAGTCTGGCTGAGGTTCTTTTTTTGTTCACTTTGGAGGCGCCAAGCTCGTGAATCTTGCATTCTAGCCTCGCATAAATAATGCTATACTCTGCCCTAGAATAAGTTATTGGAGGATTTTATGAAAAACATTGGTCGGCTCTTCGTCCTTGATTGGCGGCGCATTTTAAAAAGTCCATTTGCGTTCCTGTTAATTCTGGCCTTGGTCGTCATTCCCAGCCTGTATTGTTGGTTCAACGTCTGGGCCTTGTGGGATCCTTACAGCAACACGCATGACTTGAAAGTCGCGGTGTACTCCGCCGATCAGCCCACCACTTTTCAGAATCAAAAGGTGGCCATCGGCGATGAACTGATTACCGAGCTCAAGCACAATGATAAGCTCGGGTGGCAGTTCGTTGACTCCAAGCAAACTGCGGTGGAAGGGGTCAAAAGTGGCAAATATTATGCCAGCATTGTGGTGCCCAAAACCTTTTCCCATGATCTCATGAGCTTCGTGCAAGGCAAAATCAAAAAGCCGCAGCTCGATTATTACGTGAACCAGAAAATCAACGCCATTGCGCCAAAAATCACCGATACCGGCGCCAATACCTTGCAAAGCACCATTTCTAAGCAGTTCGTCACCACGGTTGCCTCGACGCTGGGCAAGGTATTCAATCAAGCCGGCGTCAAGCTGGATGAGAACCTGCCGATGATCAAACGTTTCACCAGTTTGGTCACCAGTACCGACGCGCAGCTGCCGACCATTGAAAAGTACCTGAATGAAGTGGATACGCTCCAAGCCAAAATGCCGACCTTGAAGGCCAAACTCCAAACCGCCAATGAAATGGCCACTTATCTGCCTGAAGTCAACACCATGACCCAAAAGCTGGTGGCGTCGCAGCGCTTCTTACCGGCCATCGATGAGGCCGGCCAGCTCGCCACCCAGGTCAAAGGCAAACTGCCTGAAGTGAAAAACGCTGGCGCCCAGCTGAACACGGTGGTCGTGAACTTCGACCAACTGGAATCCGCCGTTACCAAGTCCCTCACCATCACCAGCCAAGGCATCAACGTGATTAATTCGGTAGACGGTACCCTGCCGGCGCTCACTGCCTTTGGTCAGCACGCCCAAACCGCAGTGGCCACCACCAAAGACGAGGTGCTACCGAAGATCAAGCAGGCACTCACCTTGATTCAAAACGCCACTGACGCTGGCCTCACGCTGATTCAAGCCGCCAACACCAGCTTGGCCGCCGATTTAGCCAACCTGAAGACGCAACTGGCCGACCTGGACGCCAACCCAGATAACGCGGCGGCGCGCACCGCCATTGCGGACCGGCTCACCGCGTTGGCCAGCCGCCAAGGCGAAGTGGCCACCACCGCCACCAAGCTGGCGCAAACGCTGACCCAGCTGCAAACCGCGGCGGGCCAACTGAATGGCCAAAATGTCTCCTTCGCCGACGCCATCAGCCGCCTGAATGCCTTATCCGCTGGTGCCACGGTCATTCAAAAGCAAGCCACCCATTTTGCCAGTCTGGTGCAAACGGCCAGCACCGCTGAGCTGCAAAGTCAGCTCGAGCAGCTGCAAAGCACCGCGACTCAATTTGCCCAAACTGCCGCCGGCTTGCAACAATTACAGCTCGGCCAAACCGTGCACCAGGTACTGACGGCCCTGACCGCCGCGTTGCAAGATGCCGATGTCACCTTAGCGCAGATCAACAGTCAGATTTTGCCGCAACTACCGGCGCTGCTGGCTAACACCAAAGACCTGCTGACGCAGGCCAACACCTTCCTAGCCACCGCCAAAAAACAACTGCCAGCGCTCAAAACCGAATTAACCGACGCCAATGAACTGCTGAATGGCCACATGCAGCTGATCACTAGCGGCATCACCACCGTCGCTGACTTGTACCAAAATGATTTCCCGACCCTCAAAACCAAGCTGACCCAGGCCAACGCCTTTATCCAGCAGGACCTGCCTGGCATTGAGCAAGATCTCACCAACAGCTTGGCCTTGGCCAATGCGAAAATGCCGGAACTCGAATCTGGTTTGAAGCTGGCCGCAAACTTCAAGCAAAACGACTGGCCAACCTTGAAGCAGGCCATTCAAACTGGAGCGGCCGCCATCAAAAAAGGCGAAAAGTCCATCGACTTAAGCGCCTTGCTTAAACTGCTGCGCCGCGATGCCACCAAGGAAGCCGACTTCCTGGCCGCGCCAGTCACCATTAACGAAACCCACCTTTACCCGATTCCGACTTACGGCTCGCAAAGTGCCCCATTCTACTTAGCGCTGTGTATCTGGGTCGGCGCACTCCTGCTAGGCGCGATTTTGATCACGGAATACAAGCTGCCTGCTGAACTGGCCCAAGCCACTGTGAAGCAGCAGTACATCGCCCGCTGGCTCACTTTCGCCGGGCTGGGCATGGGCCAAGCGCTGATTGCGGCGCTGGGGAACCTCTACCTGATTGGCACCTACGTCGTGAACAAGCCGCTGTATGTGCTGCTGGCCATGCTCCTGTCGGTGGTGTTCGTCTCCATCTTGTACGCCTTGATTTCCCTATTTGGCAACATTGGGAAAGGGCTGGGCATCATCATTCTGGTGTTGTCGATTTCCGGCGCCGGCGGGAATTTCCCGGTGGTCTTGTCCGGTAAATTCTTCCAGATGATCAACCCGTGGCTACCCTTCACCTATGCGGTCAATATGCTGCGGGAAACCGTCGGCGGCATCTACTGGCCGAATATGCGGCTTGATCTGCTGGCGCTGGCGGCGTTCGGCCTGGTGTTCTTCTTAGCCGGCCTGCTGCTGAAAGAACCGATTCGCCCGTGGATCAACAAAATGCACCACATCACCCGCAAGAGTGACATCATCGAATAATCACTAAATCCAACGACCGGCCTTGCACATCTGATGTTGCAAGGCCGGTCGTTTTGATAGAATATAAGTAAAGCGAATAAGGAGGAAGATGGCAATGTTAAAAGATTTTCGTGATTTCATCATGCGCGGCAACGTGCTGGATATGGCAGTTGGGGTCATTATTGGCGGCGCGTTCACTGCGTTGATCACGTCCCTAACCAATAACTTACTGAATCCGTTGATTGGCTTATTCCTGCGTAGCGCCAGCCTCGCCAAGCTGAGCGTCACCGTCGCCGGTGCCAAGTTTACATATGGGGCCTTCATCAACGATATTCTCAACTTCTTGGTCATTGCGTTCATCGTGTTCTTACTGGTGCGCATGGCGAACAAGATTTTGCCGAAGAAAAAGCCAGCCCCTGCTGGCCCGACCCAAGAAGAACTGCTGGCTGAGATTCGCGATTTGTTGGCCAAAGAAAAACAGGCCTAAGCAATAAAAGAGCCGCGCAATTGCGCGGCTCTTTATTTGCCTTAGCGAGTGAACCGGTTTTCGAACAACGGTGAAACCGGCTTGTTTTCTTGAATGCGGGTGATGGCCCGGCCAATTAGTGGCCCAACCGAAACAATCACCAGTTTATCGATCTTCTTATCTTCGGCCAAGTTGATTGAGTCGGTGACAATCACGCGCTCAATCGCACTGTTTTGCAGACGTTCAACCGCTGGGCCAGAGAAGACGGCGTGGGTGGCGGCCACTTGCACTTCAATGGCGCCAGCGTCTTTCAACGCTTGGGCAGCCAGGGTAATGGTGCCAGCGGTATCGATCATGTCGTCAATGATGATACATTTCTTACCTTTGACATGGCCGACAATGTTCATCACTTCAGCGACGTTTGGCCGTGGGCGGCGCTTGTCGATGATGGCGATTGGGGCCTTCAGGAATTCGGCCAGCTTGCGGGCGCGGGTCACGCCACCATGGTCAGGCGAAACCACCACGGTGTCCGCATTGGTGTAGCCGTTACGGATGAAGTAATCCGCCAACAGCGGGGCACCCATCAAATGGTCAACGGGAATGTCGAAGAACCCTTGAATTTGGGCCGCATGCAGATCCAGTGCCAAAACGCGAGTGGCACCAGCGCGTTCCAACATGTTGGCCACCAGCTTGGCAGTAATCGGTTCACGCGAGCGGGCCTTGCGATCTTGGCGGGCGTAACCGTAGTAAGGAATCACGACGCTGATCGTGTGGGCACTGGCCCGGCGCAAGGCATCGATCATGATCAAAAGTTCCATCAGATTGTCATTAACCGGCGCGGAAGTCGACTGGATGAGGTAAATATCATCCCCACGAATACTTTCTTCGATGTTGATCTGAATTTCCCCATCGGAAAAACGAGTCACTGACGACTTCCCTAATTCAACACCCACTTCAGCGGCAATTTTTTCCGCGAGGGGTTTGTTCGAATTCAAGGCAAAAATCTTCAACTTCGGATCAGAGTAAGGCATGGTTTCCTCCATGATATTAATTTTTTGATGAACACAGCACTGACTTTTGAGCCCATTTACAGTCTGATTATACCAGAACATTGAGGCGTGAACGGGCTTTTCCACCCATCTATCGCAATTTTATTTGCGTTTGCTGACCTAATTTTTAGGTACCACCGCAATAATCAGTGCGGCATTTGCAGAAAATGGCAAAGCAAAACCAGCCGCAACGCGACTGGTGGCTTTGACTACTTATCTGGTTGGTTCCATTCTGGATCATCGGCAATCGCCGTGCGTTGCCAGAAGTCCGCCTTGTTGACCTGACGGGCGCGGGCAATGCCCATGGCGTGGTAAGGCACATCCTCGGTGATGGTGGAACCGGCGGCAATGAAGCTGTGGTCGGCAATGGTGACAGGAGCCACAATGTTCGAGTTGGAGCCGATGAAGGCGTGACTGCCAACCTTGGCTTCCCACTTTTTGACGCCATCGTAGTTCACGAAGACCACCCCGCAACCGACATTGATGTCGCTGCCTAAAATGGCATTGCCGACATAGGTCAAATGCCCGACCTTGGTGCGCGGCCCAATCGTGGCTTTTTTGATTTCGACAAAGTTGCCAAGATGTGCACCTTCGCCGATCTCGGAGTCTGGCCGCAAATGGGAGTTCGGGCCGATGTCCGAGCCGGTGTGCATGATGGAATCTTCGATGGTAGAACTGGTGACGGTGACGCGATCTTCCAGCGTGGCATTGATCAGCTCGGAATGGGTGCCAATCTTACAATCCGCCCCAATTTTGGTGTGGCCTTTGAGGTACACGCCCGGTTCGATAATCGTGTCCGGTCCGATTTCGACATCGGCATCGATGTAAGTCGTGGCCGGGTCAATCAAGGTCACCCCAGCTTGCATGTGCTGCTTGTTGATGCGCGCTTGCATCACCTTGGTCGCGGCAGCCAAAGCCACGCGGTCATTCACCCCCATAGATTCGGAGAAATCCTTCATCCGGTAAGCGGCGATGACGTCACCTTTGGCTTTGAGAATTTGAATCACATCTGGCAGATAGTATTCACCTTGGGCATTATCGTTTTTGACTTCATGCAAAGCGGCAAACAACGCTTGGTTATCGAAGACATACACGCCGGTGTTGATTTCGTTGACCCGGGCTTCTTCGGCCGTGGCGTCTTTTTGTTCCACAATCTTTTGCACCGTGCCAATGTCGCTGCGAATAATCCGGCCATAGCCGAATGGATCCGGCGCAGTCGCGGTTAAAATCGTCGCCTTGGCACCTTTATCCATGTGATAGGCAAACAGCTTCTCAAAAGTGGCGGCGGTGAATAGCGGCGTGTCACCGCTGGCAATCAAGGTCATGCCTTCTTTAGTACCTAACAGCGGCTCTGCCTGCAAAACGGCATGCCCTGTGCCCAACTGTTCTTCTTGCACGACATACTGACTGCGCTTGCCCAAGGTTTCTTCAACAGCTTCGGCGCCATGGCCCACAACCGTCACAATCTGATCCGGCTGGGTCTTTTCGACCTCGGTCAGCACATGATCGACCATCGGCTTACCGCAGACTTGATGCAAAACCTTGTAGAGCTTCGACTTCATCCGCGTCCCTTTACCGGCCGCTAAGATGATGGTGTATTTTCCAGACATAATGTTCGCTCCTATCCTACTAACATTCTCGTTTATCATAGCCCACTGCCGCCTTTTGAGCAACTGACAAAGTGGGATAGACCGCTTGGCGGCGGGCTTTCAGCAGTTTTCATTTGGCTAAACCAATTTGATCAGGTAAGCAAAAAGCCACTCGGATTGCCGAGTGGCTAACAATGCTACGCCTTAGTTTGCGGGTCCGTTTGAATGGTGCTGACCTGCTTGGTTTTCGCCCAGACATCATAGAAATAATGATTATCCCGCGTCACCATCTCCCACAAGAAATTGAGCACGATGAAGGCGGCCACGAGGCCAAACAGGCCGAGCAGCGCGAAGTTGACTTCTGTGCGGTGGAACTTCACAAAGATTTCGTTAAAAATCTGCATGAAGCCGAACACACTGTATTGCGCCACCCCATATAAGAGAAATTCTCGCCACAGCAAGCGGCCAAAGCCGACGGGCGTGCCATCTTCTTGGACAATGCGAATGCGCACCAGCGCTTTGCCTGGCGTCGCACCATGCCGCACCAACGGGTAGACCACGAAGATGAAGACTGGCGCCAAAACCCGCGTCACAATGACATCCCCCAGCGCCGACCGCACGCCGAGCAGCGTGGCAATCAACTCCAGCACCACGCCAATCAACCACACGCCCAGCAGATTGTCGACCAAAAAGGCCACAAAGCGCCGCAGCCAGGTCACCTGACTGCCGCGAGCCCGACTTTTGGCATCCATTTCATCGCGGCTCGGAAAGGCGCGCATCAAGGCGGGGGCAATCAAGCCGCCCAGCACCCCGCCGGTGGTGTTGATGATCAAATCATCAACATCAAACAGCCGGTATGGCCGCGGGTAGATGCCGTACAAGCCAGACAGCTGAGTCAGTTCAAAGAACAGGCTGAGGCCAAACGTCATCACCAGCACTTGCGGCACACTGCGCTTGAAGTAATAACGCAGATAGACCCCAAATGGCACAGTCAGCAGCAAGTTGAACGCCGGCTGGATGAAGCCCGGTTGCTTCAACGCCGCCAACCAAGTTCCTGGATGCAGCGGGGAAAATACCGTGGTATTCAGGAACGTGCGTAGCGCCATGAACGGCACCAGGTTGTAGCGCGGGGTGGTCAGTTTCGCCACACTGGCGATGCTAGGTAGCGGCAAGGTGATGAGAAAATACGCCGTAATCAGGTAAAAGACGAAAGTATAAAGCACCACGGCCCGCCAAAAAATAAAGCTCCCATAGCGGCGGTACTGGGCAATCATGAACGGCAGGGCCAGCAGCAAGGCCAAAAACGGAAACACCAGCGCCGCAGTTTTAATCGGAATTAGATACGCACTCATTCGGCCAACCCTTTCAGCCGGCTCATGTTCTGATCCAAATAGTTCCCTGGCACAGCATGCAGCGTGTTGGCTTTCGTATCGACTTCATCCACGCGAATCAGACTGGTGTATTCCGACACCATCCGGTCGCCGGAGAAGTTGCCTTCTGCAAACACCGAGATGCCCACCAATTCAGCATCGAATTCGGTAATCAGGCTGCGCATCCCGTTGACGGTACCGCCGCCTTTCATGAAGTCATCCACTATCAGCACCCGACTGCCGGCTGGCAAACTGCGCTTGCTCAGCTCCATCTTTTCGATGCGCGCCGAAGAAGCGGACACATAGTTCACCGACACGGTCGAGCCTTCGGTGATTTTGGAGTCGCGGCGGACGATGACAAAGGGAACGTCGAGGTATTGACTGACACTTTGCGCAATCGGAATCCCCTTGGTGGCCACAGTCATCACGGCATCCACTTTGGCGTCTAAGTATTGGGTGGCAATCGCCCGCCCGATTTGGCGGAGCACATCAGGGCTACCCAGCAAGTCAGATAAGTAAACATACCCCCCTGGCAGCAGGCGGTCGGTTTCCGACAAGCGGTGGGCCATTTCGGTGACAAATTGTTCTGCTTCTGCCAGCCCCATCACTGGCACAAAGCGCACCCCACCGGCGGCACCAGGGACCGTTTCCAGAATGCCGGTTTGCCGCTGGGCGAAGACGCGACGGATGATGGCAAGGTCTTCAGAGATTGAAGACTTCGCCGAATCATACCGCTTTGAGAAATAAGTCAATGGCACCAGGGTGTGGGGCCGTTCTAATAAGTACCGGGTCATATCGATGAGCCGGTCGCTACGCCGAACTTTCATATTGTATTACTCCTTAACTCCGAATATTTGGATTATCCTGCCTCGTTTGACATTAATCCTCACAATTATACGGGATTGGCGAACAAAATCCCAGTCAATTTCCGATAATTTCCATTATTGTTCGCATTCCTTAGTCAAGGTGCGTTGTTCCCACTGGCGAGCTGGCGTATACTCAGGCGAGATGTTACCTCATGAAGGAGTGTCACTAGTGAAAATTGAACGCATTACCGCAGCGAATCAAGCCGCCTTGCAGCTACCGAATGAACCTTTCAGTCGGTTTGGGGAATTCATTGTGACTCGCGATGACCAAGGCTGGCAGCATCACGAACGGCTTCTGACAACGCCGTTCACCCAGACCTTCCCCGATGAACATTACCAACTGGCAGACATCGATGCCGCCGGGTTTGCCTTAGGCGCTTTTGACGAGGCGACGTGCATCGGCCTGGCGACTTTTGAATACGAGTTTCGGTGGAATCATTACCTCTACCTAGCTGATCTGAAGGTCAATCAAGCCTACCGCGGCCAAGGCATCGGCCACCAGCTCCTCGACGCCGCGATTCCGCTCGCCAAAGCCCATGGTAATCAAGGCCTGTGCACAATTGCTCAAGGGTCCAATCTGGCCGCCAATCGCTTCTATCTGAAGTATGGCTTCCATATCGGCGGTCTGAATACCGCGGATTATTATTTTACCAGTGCTCGCGGGGAAACGGATATCAACTATTACCTCGAGTTTTAGGCCAGAACAGGTGCATTCGCTAAACATTTATATTAGAATGATTATAAACAAGTTGAAAGGATGACCTCGATGTTATTTTCACTGGATCATGTGGGGTATCGTACCCCTGACCGTGAGATTCTGACCGACATTAGCTTCAACGTTGATGCCGGCGAATATGTCACCATTTCGGGCCCTTCAGGCTCCGGGAAAAGTACGCTGCTCCGCCTGCTAGCAACGCTCTTGACGCCCACCAGCGGTCAGATCACCTACCGCGACCAGCCGCAAAGTTCATACCCTAAAACAACGTACCGGCAAGCGGTGTCGTATTGTTTCCAGCAGCCCAGTCTCTTTGGCGACACGGTGCAGGATAACTTGGCCTTTCCCTTTGAGCTGCGTAACCAGCCATTTGATGCGGCCAAGGCCCAAGCCGCACTGGCGCAGGTCGATTTGCCCACTAGCATGCTGACCAAACCGATCACGGAATTATCAGGCGGGGAAAAACAGCGCGTGGCCTTAATCCGCAACTTGCTGTTTGAACCGGATGTCATTTTGCTGGATGAAGTGACGACTGGCCTGGATGCCGCCACCAAAACCATCGTCCACCAGCTGATTGAAGGCCTCAATCAAAAAGGCCTGACGGTGCTGGCCGTGACGCATGACGAAACGGAAATCAACGTTGCCCATCGCCTGCTCACCATTACTGCCGGCAGATTGGAGGCCGCCCAATGAACAATTTAATTGTGAGTCCCACCGCGCTGGCCTTCGCCGTGATTTTGGTGCTGATTGCCCTAGCCGTAAACTTCAAAGAACACATTGGCCTTGAAAAAGACATGCTGATTGGTGTGGTGCGGGCCGTAATTCAGCTCACCGTCGTCGGCTACGTTTTGACCTATATTATCCGCGTCGACCGGGTTTGGTTGACGCTGCTGATGGTGGCCATCATCATCTTTAACGCCGCGTTAAACGCTCGCAAGCGCGCCGCCGGCATTCCGCACGCCTTC
This sequence comes from Lacticaseibacillus salsurivasis, assembly GCF_036246225.1. Classification (NCBI taxonomy): domain Bacteria; kingdom Bacillati; phylum Bacillota; class Bacilli; order Lactobacillales; family Lactobacillaceae; genus Lacticaseibacillus; species Lacticaseibacillus salsurivasis. The sequence goes on along the minus strand of NZ_BTTP01000005.1, from coordinate 88,743 downwards.
GTCATTAGCTTGCTGGCGATTTCAGTGGCGACCTTGACCACCATCGTCCTGCTGGTACTGGCGCACGCGGTTAAATTCACCCCCAGTCAAATCGTGCCGATTTCCGGCATGATTGCTTCTAACGCCATGGTCGCCATCGGATTGTGTTATCGGAGCTTAAACGCCAGCTTCCATGATCAGCGCCAAGGCCTGCTGGAACGGCTGGCGTTAGGGGCCGACTTGAAGCAAGCCACGATGCCGATTGTGCGCGTCGCCATCAAAACCGGCATGGCACCGACGATTGACTCAGCCAAAACGGTTGGTCTAGTGAGCCTGCCTGGCATGATGTCCGGCTTAATTTTTGCCGGCATCGACCCCACCAAGGCGATTATGTATCAGATCATGGTCACGTTCATGCTGCTGGCAGCCACTTCCATCAGCAGTGTCATTGCTTGCTATCGCGCCTACCCACAGTTCTACAATGAGGATCTACAGCTGCGCTAAATCAAAAGCAGCCGGCCTCCACTCGTATGACACGGGTGAAGACCGGCTGTTTTTGCGTTAATATGCATTATCCCCGTCTTGCAGCGGCTGATAATCGCCGTACTCGACTTGGATGGTGACATGGGCGATGTCAAAGGTGTGCCGCAATTTGTGACTCAAATCCGTCAGAAACTGGTCATTATTGGCATCGGTTTTGCGCGTGATGTGCACCGTCAAAGCGACATCGGTGGTGCTCAAGGCCCAAATGTGCAGGTCGTGGCAGCTGGCCACTGTCGGGTAAGCATTGATCATCGCTTGCACCTTGGTGGTGTCAATCGCTTTTGGTACTGCCGCCATGGCGAGGTTCACCGCGTCTTTGAGCAAGCCCCAGGTACCAATCAGCACCACAATCGCCACCAGAATGGACACGAGGGGGTCAAGCCACTCCCAGCCAGTTAGCAGATAGAGCCCGCCGGCGAGGACGACGCCCAGCGACACCCCGGCGTCAGCGGCCATGTGCATGAAGGCCCCGCGAATATTGAGGTCATGCGCTTGCCCTTGGTGAAACAACAGCGCCGTGGCGCCATTGATTACAATCCCAATGCCCGCCACCAGCATCACGGTCCCACCTTGAATGGGTTCCGGATGCGCAAAGCGGCCCGCCGCTTCCACAATGATAGCCCCCATGGCCACTAGCAGAAACACGGCATTGATCAGCGCCGCCAAAATCGACGAGCCTTTGTAGCCATATGTTCGGTTCGCCGTTGGCCGCTTACAGGACAGCCAATCGGCAAACCAGGCAATGCCCAGCCCCAGCACGTCGCTTAAGTTGTGCGCCGCATCAGCTAGCAAGGCAATGGAGCCAATCAGCAGGCCAAAAGTGGCCTCCGCGATAATATAGATTGAATTGAGGAGTATTCCCCAGCGAAACGCTTGATTCGGTTTCGGTTGTTGCATCCTAATCCCTCCTGTCTAGCCGCAATCAGCCAAAAAATCAGGCTGACCGGACGTCTTCATTGTGGAACATCGCCCCAGCAAAGTCAACGCAAACCCCGTCGCACCGGCATTTCGGGAGTCATTACGAATAAGCTGACCAATAAAAAAGCTGACCTTGGCGTCAGCTGAATCCGTTATTGAAGCGGCCGCACGAGATAGACCTCGCGGCAAAAGCCTTTCATGCTGTTGTACACCCGATGCGCGCGGCTGCGTTTGCGGCAGACCCCAAACACGGTCGGGCCGCTGCCGGACATTTGGGCGTGATCCGCGCCAAAACGCACCAAGCGCTGCTGCAAGGCTAAGATTTCCGGATGCTTAGCAGCAGTCACCGGCTGCAGGCTGTTGGCCATGCCACTGATCATCAAAGGCAGATCCCCTTGCTTGATGCCAGCCACCACTTTCTTAGTGTCTGGATGCCGCACCGTTTGATCATAGTCGATGGCCCGCAAAATGCTTTGCGTCGATACCGACACGCGCGGCTTTGCCAGCACCACCCAGCAATCTGGGCGCCGGTCCAGCGGCGTGACAATCTCGCCTTTGCCAGTGACCAAGGCCGTGCGGGAGTACACACAATACGGCACATCGGAGTCCACCGCCAGACCAATTTTGGCTAAGCGCTCAAGCGGCCAATTCAGGCCCCAAAGCTGATTGAGGCCGCGCAGTACAGCCGCCGCATCCGAGGAGCCGCCGCCTAAGCCAGCCGCCACCGGGATATGTTTTTCCAAGCGGATTTTCGCGCCTTGGTGCACGCCAGCGGCCCGCTGCAACACCAAAGCGGCTTGATACGCCAGGTTGCGCGGGTCTTCAGGTAAAAAGCCACTGTCAGTGGATACCGACAGGCGGCTGCTTGGGCTAATATGCACATAGTCTGCCAGATCGACCGAGGTCATCACCATTTCCCACTCGTGGGCCCCATCACGGTGTTGGTAAAGCGCGTCTAGACTGAGATTGATCTTGGCTGGGGCCTTCTGGACGATTTCCATAGGCTATCACCGTTTGTAGTTGTTAAGCTGATTATACCGGTTTCAAGCGCATTTGAACACGGTTGGCGCTATAATGCCTGTTCCAAAATGACCACTGCCTGTGGCGCCGCCCCGACTTGGGCCTGGCTTTCGCCCAGTGGCTTAAAGCCCAGCTGTTCCCAAAACGTCAAGGCCCCGGTGTTGGCACTGACGACAGCCACGCGCAGGCGCTTGAAGCCTTGTTGCTTAAACTGCTTGCGCAGCCCCCGAATCACGCGTTGACCCAAGCCTTGGCCTTGCTCACTTTTGGCCAACATCAGCAGGCCGATATAAACAATGTCGGCTTCAGGATAGCCGTTGAGCCGGTCCAAAACGCCAACTGGTCGGTCATCGATTTTGAGCAGGCCGTAATGTTTATCCCATTTGCTCACCTCAGCGGGCCGCGCGGCGGCGTCTTCTTGCACCATGGCCAATGTTGGCTGAGGCTGCTCGGTCAACGTGAAATAGTCAGGATTGCTTTGATAAATGGTCAGCACCGCAGCTTCGTCTGCCGCAGATTTGACCGGATGGAAACGTAACATAGGCTCCTCTTTTCCAAACAAAAAAGCCCCTCAAATGAGTGGCTGGTTTGTTTTGTTATGATGCTTGCTCTTCGTCATCAAATGTAATTTGAATCGATTTGGTGAGGAGGTCAGCGTAACTATAGGATACACGCTCAAAGGCGTTTTCGTCTTGGTCTAAGGCAACCACGAAAACGGCTGGGTAGGTCTCTTTGAGTGTCCCTTTGCGCCGAGTGACCTTTTTACGGCCTGCTTGTGCGACAACGGTTAAATTTTCCCCGATCTTGCGGTCGAGTTGCTGCTTGATGCTTGCTAAAGTAATTGGCATGCACTTCACCCCTTGTCAGCAATCATAGCACGAAAGCAAGAAATTTGCAATTATACCATTACAAATGCATATAGACAAGCATCATCTTTTGGCTTTTGTACAATTCTCACCATTTTTTTATTTTCGCCGTAACATTACAGCCCCGCGGCTTTGAGCGCATCCGCGAGCCGGGCAAAAGATTCAATGGATAAAGTTTCGGCGCGCGCGCTTGGGGCAATCTCAACTGCCGCCAGCGCCGTGGTTAATTGGGCTTTAGTGGCGGCATCTTTGCCATATAAGCCCTGCAAATTGTTCCACAAGGTTTTGCGCCGGGCGGCAAAGCTACCGCGCACCAAGCGATCAAAGGCCGCCTGATCATGCACGCTGGCCAGCGGCTGCGGCCGTTTGGTCAGCGTCACAATCGCCGAGTCAACATTCGGCGCTGGGACAAAGGCAGTGCGGCTAACCGTAAAGGCGACGGCCACTGCCATGCGCTGCTGCACACCAATGCTCAGGCTGCCATAGTCCTTGCTTCCAGGACCGGCAGTCAGGCGGTCTGCGACTTCTTTTTGCATCATGACGGTGATGCTGGCAAAATCAATCGGCGCTTCAATCAGGTGCATCAGAATCGGTGTGGTGATGTAATACGGGAGATTGGCCACCACCTTCACCGCGTGCTTGCCGTCAAAATGCGCCTTCAGAAGCGTAGGTAAGTCGGCCTTTAAAACATCGGCTTCCTCCACGGTGACATTCGGATACGGGGCCATGGTTTCGGCGAGCACTGGAATCAGTTGCGGATCGATTTCCAAGGCCAGCACCTGATGGGCTGATTCTGCCAAGTATTCTGTTAACGCACCGATGCCAGGGCCAATTTCAATCACATCATCGGCGGCGGTGACCTCACCGGCTTCAACAATGCGCTTCAGCACCGCCGGATTCGTTAAAAAGTTCTGGCCCAAGCGTTTCTTAAACCGAAAGCCATGGCGCTGCAAGATTTCTTTGGTGCGCGCCGGGGTGGCAATATGGTGATCTTCAGGCATGAGCATCCTCCCCATTGATAGTTTTGACCGCCGCCGCAAAATCGGATTCACTGATCCGAAATTGCGCCAGCCGTTTCTGCAATTGTTTACCGTTGGTGTAGCCGATATGCAGCAGCTCACCCAGCCGCTCACGGCGATGGCGCGCAGCCGGCCCGCCAATCAGCCCTTGTGCTTCCAGCACTGCCCGCGGAATTTGCACTGGCGCATCCGGCACTTCCACGACCAAATGACTTAACGCCTCGCGCAACGCTGCTGGGCTGGCATGTTCCACCCCGAGCGAGCCTTTGTGATCTGGCACCGCCGCCGCCACCGGTAAAAAGGCGTGGGTGACGCCTGGCACGGCGCGGCTGATCGTTTTGCGAATCTTTTCACCAGGGAAATCAGGGTCGGTCAGCACAATCACGCCACGGCTGGCCTGCGCTTTTTTAATCAGCACTAGCGTCGCTTCATCAATAGCGCTGCCGCGGGTTTCAATTGTGTCAATGGGTCCAAAAGCTTCCGTCAGCCGCTTGGTATCGTCGCGGCCTTCCACGACAATAATTTGTTTAAACGTCATAACTACCCTTTCAAGTTGAAAATGCGATGCGCGTTCGCCCAGGTCGTTTGGGCGATAGCCTCAGGCGTTTCCTGCCGCCACTTGGCCACTGCCTCAACCACATAGCGCGTGTAGCCCGGCTCATTTTGCCGACCGCGGTAAGGCGCTGGCGTCAGGTAAGGGGCGTCCGTTTCCACCAGTAGCCGATCTGCCGGCACCACCTGCACAGACTCATGTTCCTCAGGGGCATTTTTGAAACTGACAATGCCGGAATAGGAAATATACATCCCCAGATCAAGGAACTTCTTGGCCCACTCACCGTCGCCGGTGAAACTATGCATAATGGCGCCAAATTCAGAGAGGTGGGCATCCTTCAAAATCGCGTAGGTATCTTCGAACGCGTCCCGGGAGTGAATCGAGACTGGGATGTGCAGCTCCCGCGCAATGGCCAGCTGACGGCGAAAAACGCGGCGCTGAATTTCGCGGGGACTGTTATCCCAGTGGTAATCCAACCCGATTTCGCCTAGCGCGACGGTTTTCGGCAACGCCAACTGGGTTTCCAGCAGGTCTTCCGCAGCTTGGTCATAATCCTTGCTATCATCCGGATGCCAACCGACAATTGCGTAGAGCTGATCGAACTGTTTTGCCAGCCGCAGCGCCCCGGAATTCAACTCGGCATTGGAGCCAACAATCGCCATCTTGGTCACGCCCAGCGCCGCCGCCTGCTGCACATACTGCGCCTCTTGGCCCGCGTATGGCGTATCGTTCAAATGCGTATGAGAATCAAAAATTTGCATAACGCTCTCCTCTTATATACTGACAGTTATTATACGCAGGTGGCGAAAGGAAGGCAAAAGGCGGCGGAACGACAGGCTGCGAAGGTCGGCGGGCTTAGCCGGATGGATAGCCTAGGTTGAGGCCTTGCCGGTGTCCTTTGCCGGCAAGGCCTCAACCGTAGCTAGCCACTCCGACGCTGCCGACCGGAGCGCAACTACAGGTGGCACCCTGAAAAGTTCCATTCCTTAGTTATCATTTCTTGACCTCCCCGTTCCTGCATGCTAAAGTTTAAGTCGAACAAAAGTAAACAATTTCGAACATGGAAGCGAGGTGATAAATTGCTGAAACGCGAACGGTTACTGACGATTCAAGGCCTCGTCGACGCCCGCGGAATCATCAGTGTCAACGAGATCTGTGCGGAACTCGACGTCTCAACAATGACCGTCCGCCGCGATTTGGAAGAGTTGGCTGCCCAAAAGCTGCTAACGCGGGTTCATGGCGGTGCCCAAAGCTTAGCGTTTGAGCGCACCCATGAACTCACCCGGCTGCAAAAGCAATCACTGAATACCGTCGAAAAAGACGCGGTGGCTCGCCGAGCAGCAAGCTTGATTGAAGCTGGTGATGCGGTTTATATTGGCCCTGGTACCACCAACGAGTTGATTGCCACCTATGTCAAAGTGCCTGATGTACGTATCGTCACGAACAGTTTGCCGGTGTTTGAAAGCTTTCAACGTCACGCGGATCGTTTCATTTTGGAAATGGTGGGGGGCATTTACCGCAGTCGCTCCGGCGCCTTCATTGGTAGCATGGCCACCAGTGCTTTGCGCCACTTGAGCCTGAGCAAGGCCTTCACTTCCGCCAATGGCATCGCTGGCAACGCTCTATACGATGCCAGCCCTGAAGAAGGCGAAGTCCAGCGCCTCGCCTTGAACAATGCGGAACAGCGCTATCTGTGCTGTGACGTCAGTAAGCTGAACCACCGGGATTTCTATTCGTTTTACGATTTGGACCAGATGGATGCGCTGATTACCAACGCCACCATCACCGCCCAAGATCAGGCCACCTATTCGCGCCTCACGCAAATTATCACGGTGTGAAACATTTTCGAAAAAAAGTGAACATTTTTGTTTGAAATAGAGTACGCTATTGATGAACGGCTCATGCCGATTAAAAACATGGAGGGACTATAATGTCTGTAAAACTTACTGCTGGTCAATTTGAACACTTGAAGCAACTGTCCGATGACAACGATGTGATTTCCGCGTTGGCCATCGACCAACGGGGTTCTTTGAAAAAGATGATCGCCGCTGCGGCTAACCAACCTGCTAACGAAACCACCATCGTGGACTTCAAAGTTGCGGTTTCTGAAGAGCTGACCAAGTATGCAAGCAGCATTCTGCTGGATCCAGAATACGGCCTGCCAGCTGCTAAGGCGCGTGATTCCAAAGCCGGCTTGCTCCTTTCCTACGAAAAGACCGGTTACGATGCAACCGAACCTGGTCGTTTCCCAGATTTGATCGAAAACCAATCCGCTTTGCGCATTGCTGAAGAAGGCGGCGACGCGGTTAAGTTCCTGCTTTACTACGATGCCGATGAAGGCGACGCCGTTAACGATCGCAAGAAGGCCTTTGTTGAACGCGTTGGTGCTGAAGCTAAGGCGAACAACCTGCCAATGTTCTTGGAACTGGTTTCCTATGATGCCAACTCCGACAGCGTTGCCGATGCCGCTTACGCTAAAGTAAAGCCACACAAGGTCATCGAAATGACCCGCGAATTCAGCGATCCTCGCTACAACGTTTCCGTCTTGAAGCTTGAAGTGCCAGTTAACCAGAAGTTCGTTGAAGGCTTCACCGATGATGGCGTTGAAGCAGTTTACACCAAGGAAGAAGCCACTAAGTACTACAAGGAACAAAGCGATGCAACCGACCTGCCATTCATCTTCCTGTCCGCTGGCGTCACCAACGAACTGTTCTTGGATGAATTGAAGTTCGCTAAGGCTGCTGGCTCCACCTTTAACGGTGTTCTTTGTGGTCGTGCCACCTGGAAGCTTGGCGTTGAACCATTCGCTGCTAAAGGCGAAGACGCCGGTAAGCAATGGCTGCAAACTGAAGGTAAAGCTAACATCGACCGCCTGAACAAGGTCTTGGCCGAAACGGCTACCCCTTGGGACAGCAAAGTTGAAGTTGAAAAGTAATTAAGCAACATCCGACACCTGCGGCGACGCAGGTGTTTTTTTGTCCGCGCAAGCCGAATTGCGCTGGGCGAGCGAACGTGCTAAAATCAACCCAACAATTATCGGAGGTCTTCATCGTGTTATCCTGGCTTGCTCGTGCCCACGCGATTATTAACAATTTTGCCGCTTAAGGGGTGGAATCTACCCTCTTTCGTGGCCCTTGGCCATCTTTGCGATGGCCTTTGTTTTGCGCAAAAACGCAGTTAGGATAAATCAATGAATCACCAAAAACAGCTCTACGCCGCTTATGCGTACAGCTTCTTCGCTTTTTTCGGCATCACCCAGCTTTGGGTCATCTATCTTGGCCAACAAGGTCTGAGTCTCGTTGCGATTGGCCTGTGTGAAAGTATTTTCCATGTGGCGAGTTTCTTGTCCGAAGTGCCCTCCGGCGTCCTCGCCGATCGCTTTAGCTACCGCACCATGCTCATTTTGAGCCGGGGCATGAGCCTCATTTCATCCGCCATGATGTTGATCAACGGCGGCTTCGCCTGGTTCGCCTTGAGTTTCATTTTCTCGGCCTGGTCTTACAACCTGCAATCTGGCACCCTTGAAGCCTTACTCTATGAATCGCTCCTCGAGACTGACCAAAAAGCCCGCTGGCCGCAAGTGTCCAGTCGGCTGAATATTGTGATCGAAATCGCCACCACCTCTGGCCTCCTCCTAGCTGGCACCATGGTCAACTGGGACTTGGCCGTAAGTTACTGGCTGGCCCTGGGCTTTGCAGGCCTAGGCATTTTGGCCACCTTGTTTCTGCATGAGCCGCAGCAGCACAAGCAGCAAGAAGCCCGTCAGACCATCAGCCAAATCATTCGCGAGGCCATCATGGTGTTGCGCCAGCAGCCTACCTTGCGCCGGCTTATGGTGTTTGACGCCACAGTTTCGGCGATTGCCGCCGCTTACTATTTCTATTTTCAAAACGTGATGACCGCGCGCCACTTCAGCACGCCCCTGATTACGCTGTTGCTAGCCGGCACCACAGTCGTCGCCGTACTCACCATCCGCCTGTCGCCGCGCTTATTAAAGCTGAACACGAACCGACTCCTGGCCGGGGTGCTCGGCGTTTTGAGCCTCCTACTTCTACTCACTGCCATTGGCCAAACCGCGGTCATCAGCGGCTTATTCCTGCTGATTTACGGTTTATCGGCGTTGATGCCGCCGGTGTTCACCGTGCTGTACAACGCCCGCATTCCCAGCGCGCAACGCGCCACTTTGTTGTCAGTGGCATCACTCTTGTACTCGCTGGCCATGATTGGCCTGTTTCCCCTGCTGGGTTGGGCCATCCAGCAAATCGGCTTCGCCTGGACCTTTGGCGCGTGTGGCGTTTTATTAGCCTTCGCCAGCCTGATTGGCTTACGCCGGCTCCGGCACTCAGCTTGACAGCAGGTTTATACTCAAGTTAGGTTGTGCAAGATAGTGTTGTGAAAGGGGATAATTTTAATGGCAACGATTCAACTTTCGGATTCTTTCGTTTCCCGGATGCGCCAAAACGGCTATGCCGACAAAACAATTCTACTCATCGCCGATGATGGCGGTGGGCGCTACTCCCTTCAAGGCGGCGCTTGTAGTATCGGCACCAAGTTCTCGCTGATCATTCTCGATCAGCCTGACGCCGATTATGACGTTGCACTAGATAACGCCGCCGGCCTCCACTTGTACACATCAGACTACGACATGCTGTTCTTCAATCCCGGCTTGAAAATGGATTTTGTCAACGGTGCCATCAGCATCAGTGACAACGCCCACGCCCTTGACAGCAGTGTCCGCATCGCTAACGGCGCCGACGTCCTCGCCGCCTTCAAGCAAGGCGTCATGGTCGATGGCAAAACATGCTAATATTTCATCCAGCGAACTGACCGCGGTCGGTTCGCTTTTTTCTTGCCCTACTGCATAGCAAATATCAGCTCACTACGATTAGACATTCGCTTTAAGCCTGCCAGACTGCCAGGATAGTGGACGAGCAACCAAATCAACCTCGGTCCACCGCCGCAACCCGCGGCCGTCCACACAAAAAGCCCGGCCGCAGCCGAGCTTTGAGTGAATATAAGCGTTTCAGTTAACCGACGAGACTACCGTTTTGGATACCAGCAGCGACTTCGAGCAGGGTGATGTGACCGGCATTGTCTTCGGAAGAAAGTAACATGCCTTCACTGATTTCGCCTTTGAGCTTACGCGGCTTCAAGTTGACCACGGCCATGACTTTCTTACCGATCAGCTGCTTGAACTGCGGATAATACTCGGCGATACCAGACAGGATCTGGCGTGTGCCTTCATCCCCCGCGTCCAAGGTGAACTTCAAGAGCTTATCGGCGCCGCGGACTTTTTCCACATTCAGAATCTCCGCCACACGGATTTCAGACTTGTCGAAAGTCTTGAAGTCGATTTCGCCTTTGCGGGTCTTTTCGTCCACCGTCGCTTGTTTCTTCGGCGGCTGCATCTGGTCCTTGATGTAGGCCACTTCTTCTTCGACATCAAGCCGCGGGAAGATTGGCGTGCCTTGTTCGGCAATCCGGTTGCCGGCTGGCAGATGACCCCATTCCAGCTGTTGCTGAGCTTCCAGTGCTGGATCCATGCCCAATTGTTCGAACATCTGCTTCGGCGCATGCGTCATCACTGGCTGAATGAGCAGTGCGATCAAGCGCAGGCTTTCAGCCAAGTGCCCCATGACACTGGCCAGCTGCGCCTTTTTGGCAGGATCCTTGGCCAAAGTCCAAGGCTCAGTTTCATCGATGTACTTATTCGCCCGGGCGACCAGCTTCCAGGCGGCGTCCAAGGCGTCAGAGAACTGCAGGTTGTCCATTAAGTCGCCGTACTTCGCAATGGCGGTTTTGGCGACAGCCTCCAGGTCGGCATCAAACTCGGTGGCTTCGGTTTGACTCAAGTCAGGTAAAATACCGCCTTCGTACTTGTTGATCATGGCCACGGTCCGGTTCAGCAAGTTGCCCAAGTCATTGGCCAAATCAAAATTAATCCGGTCAATGAAGTCTTCCGGCGTGAAGATGCCGTCATTGCCAAACGGAATGGCCCGCATCAGATAGTAACGCAAGGCATCAAGACCGTAGCGCTTGACGATCATTTCCGGATAAATGGCATTGCCCTTGGACTTGGACATCTTGCCATCTTTCATCACTAACCAGCCATGGCCGTAAATCTTCTTTGGCAGTGGGAGATCCAAGGCAAATAAAATGATTGGCCAGTAAATGGTGTGGAACCGGACGATTTCTTTTCCAATCAACTGCACATCTGCCGGCCAGTACTTGTCAAACAAGGTGGTGTCATCGGAGCCGTAACCCAGCGCGGTGATATAGTTCAGCAGCGCGTCCACCCAGACGTAAACCACGTGCTTCGGGTCACTGGGAATCGGCACGCCCCAGTTGAAGCTGGTGCGACTCATGGCGAGGTCTTCTAGGCCAGGTTTGATGAAGTTGTTGATCATTTCGGTTTTACGCGAAGCAGGCTGAATGAAATCAGGGTGCTCGTCGTAGAACTTCAACAACCGGTCGGTGTACTTGCTCATCCGGAAGAAGTAGCTCGGCTCATGGACCAGCTTGACGTCATGACCAGACGGCGCCTTGCCGCCGATGACCTTACCGTCTTTATCGCGGTAAACTTCGGCCAGCTGCGGTTCGGTGAAGTATTCTTCATCTTCCACTGAGTACCAGCCCGTGTATTCACCAAGATACACGTCGCCTTGCTTGATCAGGCGCTCAACGATTTTTTGCACCGCCGCTACGTGTTCTTTATCCGTGGTGCGGATGAATTTGTCATTGGTGATTTCAAGCATTTTCCATAATTGCTTGATCTGCGTCACCATCCCGTCGACGAAGGCCTGCGGGGTGATGCCGAGCTTGTCGGCTTTTTGCTCGATTTTCAAACCGTGCTCATCGGTGCCGGTCAAGAAGAAAACGTCGTAGCCAGTCAGGCGCTTATACCGCGCGAGGACGTCGGCTGCAATGGTCGTGTATGCATTGCCGATATGAAGCTTACCAGATGGATAGTAAATCGGCGTAGTGACATAAAACGTGGGTTTTGCCATGAAAAGTGTGCCTCCTGAGCATCGCCTGTCGAAATGACGACAAGCGCTAAATTGCCTTAAGTATAGCATATTGGCGCCTACCCGCTAGAACAAATCCAATTGGTGGGGCCCCAAATCAGCGTAGTGCAACCCTTGCTGGGTAATGAATTGCTGCGCATTATCGGCAGCATCGTGGCCGCCGTTGTTGTTGAAAATCACGATCACCCGCTGGCTGGCCAAACTTTGGGCCACCGTACCGAGGCCTTGCAACTCTTCAGTCGAGTAGCGGTAGTTTGTGCGCTGGCTGCGCCACTGCGCGCCGCCGCGCTGCCAACCAGCGAGGTTGCGGCCATGCAGGCGCATGATGGTCAAATCATCGTTGGTCGCCTGCGCCACTAGCGGCACACTGCCAGCGGCGCTTTGCGGCTCATCCACCACCACGTGAATGAAACCCAGCGTCCGCAGCAAATCCAGCGTTTGGGCCTGGTATTCCGGCAAATACCAGCCAGCGTTGCGGAACTCAATCGCTACGGGTAAATCCGGGTACAGCAGCTTGATGCGGCGCAGGACATGAATGTTGGTGGCGGATACACCAAAATACGGCGGCAGCTGAAACAAAATTGCAGCCAGCTGCTGGCGGTCAATCATCGGCGCCAACGCTCGCCGCAAGCCGGTAAATTCCGCGCCGGCGTCATGGCCTTCTTCCACCTTATGCGCCGACATCGCCTGAGTGGCTTTGACAATGAATTGAAAGCCGGCCGGCACTTGTTTCAACCAGTTGATGACCACCGCTTGACTCGGCACATTGTAGTAGGTGGTATCCAGCTCAACCACTGGAAACACTGCCGCCAGATCCGCCAAGCTGCTGGTTTTACCGCTGGCCAAGCTGGGATGATCCGCCACTGCAGTGAGCCCCACGTCAATCATGCGCTAGCACCTGCAGGCCATCAAAATGATCACCGGTAAAGTCCGAGCGATAGGTATGTGCTTCCCCGGCCAGCAGCGCCGGCAGCAGTGGCGCGAGATCCGGCACCAAACCCAAGTTATCCGGTGCAAGCAGCCAGCCTCGAGCCATGGCGGCGACGATGCCTTCACGGGTCACCAGCGGCTGGGCAAACGGCAGGTCAGTTTTAGCAGTATACAAATACAGCTCGCCGCGCAAGCTGCCATCAACGTACCAGTGCACCAACCCGCCAGCGGTAAAAGCGGCTTTTGGCAAGTGCAGGCCACATTCTTCGGCGAGCTCGCGCTGCATGCCAGCCAGCGGCGTTTCGCCAGGCTCAACTTTACCGCCTAGGCCGTTCCATAATCCCCGGTAAGGCGGCTTTTGCCGGTTAATCAACAGAAACCCAGAAGCGGTTTCGACCAACCCGACTGTTAAGGCTTTGACCATCATTTCCTCCTACAGTGCCTCGAAAACCGTCGTCGCATCCCCCACCACCATATGAGCACCAGCGGGCAAGCTGATGGGCTCGCGGTTGACCGCGGCCAGCACGGCGTCCGGCTGCGCCATCTGCAGCAGCCCGGCGAAGGGATATACCTGAAAACTCGTCCCCACCACCACAATCAAATCCGCGTTGATCACGGCTTCAACTGCCGCGTTGATCACATCAGGTTCGATGGGCTCGCCGTATAACACAATATCAGGCCGGAAGATGCCGCCATCTTCGGCGTGAACGTCCGACTGCAGGTAAGTTTGATAGTCGATTTGCTGGCCACAAGTCTGGCAATAAATGCGATACAGGTTGCCATGAAACTCCACCACGTGCTTGGCACCGCCGCGCTGATGCAAGCCGTCAACGTTCTGGGTGACAATGGCGCCTTTGGCATTGGTGATTTGCGCCATTTTTTCATGAATCACGTTAGGTTTGGCGTCAGGATAGTACATTTTCTTGGTGACCCAGTCGTGAAAAGCCTGGTGATGCTGCTGCAGATTCTCAATCGAAAGCGCTTCTTCCGGACTGGCCAAATCGGAATACAAGCCACCTTTGCTCCGGTAATCGGGAATGCCGGAAGCAGTCGACACCCCGGCCCCAGTCAAAAACGTGACAAAATGAGCGTTCGCAATCGCTTGTTTCAAATCAAACATGCCCTACTCCTTAATCGCGGATGGCGTAATCAATGTCATACTGATTCAAAATCGTTTTCAGCGGCGCCTGGTACAGCTGCTGGAACCCTTCCGGACTCAAATCTCCCACTGGCAGAACAAAGGCGTTTTGACCATCGCCCTTGCCCATGGCAACATAGGCCCGCTTTTTGGTTTCCAGGTCCCGCATCTCACTGTGAAGCAGCTCATAGGTCTGATTGACCGCCAGCCGTAGCTGGCGCTCAGACAGCACCGGCGGCAAGGTGGCAAATTCGGCGTTGACGGTCGGCTGGAACCCGGCGTGCGGCAGCATCTCATCGAATTGACGCCACAAGCGCACCACCAGCCGCCGAAAATCAAACGGCGTGGCGTGCTTTTTGCTGGTGATGGTGGCGTACAGACTCTGGGCCAAAGTCATTGCCTGCGGATAATCATGGCTCCAGTGTTTCTGCTGGGCCTTGCTGCCGCCTTCAAACATGACTAAGGCATCGAGTAAGGTCATCGTGCAGTAAACCAGTAAACCATCATTCAATTCATCCACGGCAGGCAGCACCGCCTCGACTCCGGCAGCCAAGGCCGTCATCACCTCGGCGGTTAAGACGCCGTGCTCGGCTTGCCACTGGCGAATCAGATCATGTAACGCTGCATCGTACAGCGCCATACTGACCGCGAAAAACTGTTGATCCAGCGCCGGTTCGCCGCTTGCCAGGTGATACTGAAGTTGCGGAAACCCAGTGGTAATCAGCAACATGTGCATGAGTTCATGGCTCAAGGTGTAATCAGGCGCCGTGGTGTCCGTGACGCGCACTTCCAAATGGCCATTGGCTAGGAGTTTTTGCGCCGACTGGCTGTGATTGAGCTGACCAGAAGCTTCACCCTCCACTACCACTTCGATAGGCGTGGCGTAGTTGCTTTTAACTGCTTCTAATAACTTCGTAATGGTTTCGTCCAAGATGTTAACTCCTTTATTTATAATGCCACCAGTGTTGGCTGATGCTGATGATAAACCGCTAATTGACCAAAACCGGCCCGCTTGATCAGGGCTTTGGCTGCGGGAAATTCGGTTTGAAACTTATCCGGGGTATGCGCATCACTGCCTAAGGTCAAAAGCTGGCCACCGACCTGCTTGTACCATGGTAGCACCAACTCATACAGCGGGGCATTGTGCCAGCGATACAACGACTTGGTATTCACTTCTAAAGCCATGTGCTTCGAAACGAGCAGCCGCAGAATTTCCAGCAGCTGCGGTTTGGCCCAAGCTGTCAGCTGGGCCGGCGTGAGGTCAAGCACCCGCAGGCCGTAATCAAAATGCGCCAGCACATCGCCAAAGTTGGCCTGCCTGAGGCCGCTGAGCATGCGCTGATAATAGGCCTGAACATGTGCTTTTTGGTCAACCGTTTTGAAATACGGATTCTGGTAATCGTACTGGCCGTCGTGGTGAAAACTTAGCAGCACTAGGTCATAGTCGCCTGCCGCCAGGTACGCCGCGAGGTCAGCGGCCCGCGGGGCAAAATACCCGCACTCGACCCCGCGCAGGAGCTGATTGGGGTACTGCTGATGCAGCACCTTGAGCTTAGCCTGATACGCGGCAAAATCTGGCTTGTCATCCCCGCCGCCATCATCGGGATTGCTCAGTTCTAGGTGATCAGTGGTCACAAAGGGCTGCTGGGTTTGGGCCAGATAATCCTCAAATTGCGCAGAGGAATCAAAGGAAAAATAGGTGTGCACATGCTGGTCATAAACTGGCATTGGACTAACTCCTTTTCATGATGGTATCTAAGTACAGTAGTGCCTCACTGCCTAATTGAAAGTGCTATGCTAAGTTTAATTATACATGTAAAGGAGTCCTGAAGATGAAAATCACTGTGCCAACAACAAATGGTTACCTCGCTGACCGGTTCGGTAAATATGCCGCGCCGGCCGATCAACACCAAGGTACGCCCACCCGCAGTTTCCCCATTACCATCGAAGAGGCGCCGGCAGGGACGCAGACGTTTGCGCTGCAGCTGATTGATTTCGATGCCGTGCCAGTCTCTGGGTTCCCCTGGATTCACTGGGTCGCCGTGAATATTCCGGCCGCCACCACCACCTCGCGGAAAATGCCAGCCACACTGGCCTCACGCCGATGGTGAAAGGCCACAATTCTTCATCTGGCGCCATGGTCGGCAACAAGGATCCAGAGACGGCCACGGGTTACGTCGGCCCGCAACCGCCGAATGCCGATCACGCCTACACCCTCACGGTGTTTGCCCTTGATACCACGCTCCCGCTGCGTGACGGGTTTTGGCTCAATGAAGCGCGCCATGCGATGGCCGGGCACATTCTGGCGGAAGTCAGTGTGGATCTCTGGTCGCGAAAGTAACAGAGAAACCGCTTTCTTTTGTGATATAATTAACGTAACAAAGGAAAGCAGGTGGCAGTATGTCTGAACGAAAAGTGATTTTATATCTAACTGAAAGTCTGGATGGCTTCATTGCCGAACCAGATGGTGGCACCAAGTGGTTGAGCCGGCTGAACTCATCAGCGGCCGATGCCGCCTATCAGACTTTTTATCAACAAATCGACACCGTGCTGATGGGACGCAAAACCTACCAGCGCGCCTTGCGGTTAGCTGGCACCTATCCTTATCAAGACAAGGAAAGCTATGTCTTCTCCACCACCCTGCACGATACTGATGATCCTACGACTGTGGTGGCTGGCAACATCCCTGAATTCGTGCGGCAGCTCAAAGCCAAAAAGGGCCATGACATTTGGCTCGTTGGTGGTGCAGATATCTTCACCGAATTACTGAAGGCCAACTTGATCGATCAGCTGATCATCACCATTGCCCCGGTCCTGTTAGGCGATGGCATCAGCCTGGTCACCAGCAACCTGACGGATGTACCGCTGAAGCTGGAAACCACCGCCCAGCACGATCAGTTCGTGACCTTGACGTATCGCGTTTGCACCGAACCCAAATAGCCTGGCTTTCAGGCAAAAAAATCACGCCTCCTGGGCGTGATTTTTGATTCTGCTTATTTGTCGGGTTGCTTGGCGCGCAGGCCGAGCAGCCGCCAGACTTCACGGCCTAACTGCGCCAGCGCCATGAAGGCCGGCACTAGCCATAGCAAGCTGATCCAGATGTCGGCGGTGTCGCTGTAGCGGCCAAACCAAGCGGCACCGAACTGAATGCCAGCCAGGTAGAACATCACCGCTGCGGTCAGCGCGTAAAGGACCAAAAACACTTTATCAACTGTGGTAACCATGCACCCATCCCTTTTTCATGCTGTAGCACGTTCACTGGCTGCGTTTGCCCGTGCGCCGTCAGTGCCACTTCTAGCTAGTTGAACAGCCCTTGCACCCAGGCCACAATCTGGCTAAAGAAGCTAACAATGCCATCCCAAATTTTCTGCAGTAAATTGCGGTTCTCCTGAGTGTCCAAACCTTTCAGCTTACTGAAGAGGTTCTTGGCGCTGTCTTGAATGCTGGACATCAGCTTTTGGGCCTGGGCCTTAAAATCGCTGCTCTTCAACGCCCCAGAGTTTTGAATCTTGACCAGCAAATTAATGATTTGGGTGCGCTGGTTGTTGTTGATGACCCCGGCCAGTTGGTTGTCTTTGAGCTGCGAATCGACGATATTGCCGATTTGATTTTGCGACAGGGTCTGGGAGCCATTATTGCTCTGACTGGCCATTTGAGACTTCATCCCCGCCACCGCGTTGTTAAGCTGCTTATCCGAATACCCATCCTTATCTTTGTTCGCAGACGTGATGCCAGAAAGCGTGTTGACTTCATCCTGCGCCGCCGTAATCTGCGCCGAATTCAGAGTTTGACCGTTTTGAGCAAAAGCTGCATAGACCCCAGCCAAGGCGCCGGAGCCGTCAATCCGCACCGCCGAAGTGATGTAGATATTCGCATTCGTCACCCCAGCAGTCAGGGCCGCATTGCGGTACTGATCAGCCGTGATGGTGGTGATGTTATTGGTGCCGTTATAGTTCACGATTGTGACGTTGATGCCGCCGCTACTGGTTTTTTGGACCAAGGCGCTCGACCACACGCCAGAATTCGCAGTGAAGGTACTGCCGGCAGGGTTGAGGTATTTGACCAAGGTGTTCCCATTAACCGTCAATTCGCTGGGGTTAGTCACATTGGCCGCATTTTCCAAGGTGTTCAGGGTGCCCGTTTTCTGATCAGCAGTCAGCGACACCCCCAGCGTAGCCACTGGGGCCCAGGTTTCATCCGCATGCACTGGCGCCGCTTGGGTGGCGGCTGCCACCAACCCAAAGGCGGCAGCCGCCATTAAGGTGAATAAGCCTTTTTTCATGATCATTGCTCCATTCGTTTTTTAATACCCCAGTTATACCAAACCCGGCTTGGCAGCGGAAGCAGCCCAGCCGGGATTTAAGGAAAGCTTTTGCAGTCACGCTTCTTGGCCTAACTCGTTGGCGTTCAAATAGCTATACAACGCCCCTTCGCGCAAGCCATACTGGGAAAACAGCAGCCGGTCGCTGTCGAGGTAGCGAATCATCGTAATCACAGGCGTCAACCCGCCGACAATGATATCCGCCCGAAACTTGGACAGGCCAGGAACTTCTTTGCGCGCCGCTAGGTCTTTGTCCAAGATGTCGGCATAAATCTTGTTGGCGGCAGTGGTGGCCATCCGGTAGCCATGAATATCTTCATAACTGCCTCGCTGCTCGCGCCGGCGCTGAATTTTGGCCAACGTCCGATTGGAGCCGCCCAGCGCCACAATCGGCAGATTCAAGGCCTTGCGCAGCCACCAAATGCCATTGAGCATGCTGGAGAATTCGGTAATCAGGTTGAACAGTTGCGCCGGCCGCACCACATCAGCGTCCAGAAAACGCTCCGATAAGTTCACCGAGCCTACTGGTAGCGACACGCGGTGAATGAGTTTGCGGTTTTGCACCAAAATGAGCTCAGTGGACGCCCCACCGGTATCCATGATCAAAGCATTTTGGATGGGCAAGGTGTTGACCACCCCGAGATAGTCCAGCTCGGCCTCGCGGGTGCCAGGGATCACCGTGATGGTCAGCCCAGTTTCGGCTTTGACCTGCCTGAGAAAGGCTTTTTGATTGCCCGCTTGCCGCACGGCCGCGGTGGCATAACCCTCTAGCGTTAACTCTGGAAAGGCCTTAGCCGCGGCGCTAAACCGCTGCAGCGCTGCCAAGGTGCGGGCAATGGCGGCAGGCTTGAGCGTTTGCTCTGGCCCCATGTCCTCAGACAGTCGCACCATCTCCTTGAGCTTGAGCACTTCATGGGGCTGATGATTGCCATCGATTTGCCAAATGGACAGCCGCGCCGAGTTACTACCTAAATCAATGACCCCAAAATGCGTCATTCGCCGGCCTCCTCATCTTGCGGCGCCGTTAACGGCGTAAAGCGGCGGTTGGCTTGCGGGTCTTCTTGGTTATCTTCCCGGTGTGCCAACTGCGCCGCGGTTTGGGCCTGCGCCGCCGCCAGGAAGGTGGCTTGCGCGTCCAGTTTGTTGACCCCGCGCAGATCCACCCGCTCCCAGGAGTTGTCTGGCTGGAGCAGCCGGGTTTTGACATTGTCGTCCCACATGGTCTGGAAAATCTCACAAATCCGGGCATGAATGTCAGCCTGCAGAATAGGGAACAAAAGCTCCACCCGCCGCGACAGATTGCGCTTCATCAAATCCGCTGAAGACAGGTAGAGGTGTTCCTCACCGCCGGCGTAGAAATAGTAAATCCGGCTGTGTTCGAGGAAGCGGCCCACAATCGAATGCACCGTGATGTTTTCAGACACGCCTGGAATGCCGACCCGCAGATTGCAAATGCCGCGGACAATCAAATGAATTTTGACCCCAGCCGCCGAGGCGCGGTACAGGGCTTCAATCATATCGCTATCTGACAGCGAATTCATTTTCATCGCAATCAAGGCCTTGCGCCCCGCCTGCGCTTCAGCGATTTCTTCTTCGATCCGTTCCTTGAGAAAATCGCGAATACCCAGCGGCGCAATCACCAGCTTGTTAAAGTACGCCGGTTCCGAGAAGCCAGACAACATGTTGAAAATGTTGGAGGCGTCGGTACCCATTTCGGTATCGGCCGTGAAGAGCCCCATATCGGTATACACGCGCGCGGTGACATCGTTGTAATTCCCAGTGGCCATGTGCATGTAACGACGAATGCCGTCTTCATCGCGGCGCACTACCAGCGCCAGCTTGCAGTGGGTTTTCAGGCCCACCAAACCGTAGATCACGTGGCAGCCGGCGCGTTCGAGCTCTTGCGCCCAGTGGACGTTGTTTTCTTCGTCAAAGCGCGCCTTCAGCTCAACCAGCACCGTGACCTGTTTACCGTTTTGCGCCGCCAGCTTCAAATAGCTGATAATCGGCGATTTGGATGACACGCGGTACAGCGTCATTTTCACCGCCAGCACCTGCGGATCCAGCGCCGCCTGATGGATAAACTCCACTACCGGCGTGAAGGAGTCATAAGGGTGCTGCAGGAACAAATCGTGCTCCCGGATTTGGGCGAACAGGTTACCTTGCATCAGGCTTTGATCCAGATACGGTGTGAACGGCGGGTATTGCAGCTCACTGTGGCCTTGCACCTGCTTGACCAGTTTGCTGAGCACATTTAAGTCGATGGGCCCTTTGATGGCATAGACGTCGGCTTCTTTTTCAATATCGAGGCCTTTGATCAGCTTTTTCTTGAGGTACTTGCTCATTTCGGCGTCGATTTCCAGCCGCATCACCTTGCCGCGCTGGCGCTTTTTGAGCTGCGACTGAATCTCTTTCATCAGATCCGACGCGTCTTCTTCCGCCACATCCAGGTCCATATCTCGCGTCACGCGGAACAAGGCAGTTTCCCGGATGGTAGCGCCGACAAATAGCGACCCCAAATGCGCCTTGATGATGTTCTCCAGCAAAATAAAATCATTTTCGCCGTCTGGTAGGCGGAGCACCCGTGGAAACATATCGGGAATCTGCACGGTGGCAAAGCTGCGCGCCTTCTCGTTGTCCTCGCCTTCGTCTTCCGGCCGTTGCAGGCGAATGGCTAGATTCAGGCTATTATTCGCCAAAAAGGGAAACGGCCGGGTTGGGTCCACGCCCATCGGGGTCAGCACCGGATATAATTCCTGCTCGAAGTAATCGCGGCAGAACTGCTGCTGGTGCGGCGACAATTCGTCCATCCCCTTGAGTTTGATGCCCAGCTCCGCCAGCCGCGGCTCCAAGGAACGACTCCAGGTGGTGTATTGCTTATCGACCATGGCATGAGCGGCTTTGGCAATCGCGGTCAGCTGCTGCATTGGCGTCATCCCCGCCGCATCAGGCGTGTCGTAATTGACGGCGACCATTTTGCGCAGTGAAGCCACCCGGACGTTGAAGAATTCATCCAGGTTACTTTGGGTAATGGCTAAAAAGCGCACCCGCTCCAGCAGCGGGTTGGTTTTATCCCGCGCTTCTTCCAGCACCCGGTCATTGAAGGCCAGCCAGCTGAGTTCGCGATTGTTGTAGTACTTGCTATCTTTAAAATCGATGGATTTTTTGCTCATAAGCGCGTCTTTCCTTTCAATTCAATGGGCAGACCAAAGACAATCGCGAAGAACTCACCTTTCGTTTGCAGCGTCCAGCGCTCCAGCTCGACATCATCAGTCGCCGTGGCGGTCAAAAGCACCCGCGTAGGCTGAATCGAAACGCGAATCTTCTGAATTTTCTGCTGGCGGGAGGCATCCAGACTATCCGCCACTCGCAGCAACGCCGAAAGCTTGGCGATAATCAGCCGCCGGGTGGAGTTGAGTTCATGCAAGTCGCTCAGGTCCGTTTGCGGGGTATCGCTGGAATGATAGCGCGCAATCGCCGCCACCATCCGTTGCTCTGGCATGGTCAGGCCCATCAGTTCTGAAGAGTTGATGATGTATTCGGAATGTTCGTAGTGCTTATGGGTGTCGACATAACTCCCCACGTCATTAACCGTCGCCGCAATTTGCAACAGCAGCCGCTCGCGTTTGCCTAAACCATGCAGCTTTTTCAGCCGATCAAACAACTGCAAGGCAAAATTAACCGTGCTATCGCGATGCTTCGGATCCACCTGGTAACGATCGGCTAAATTCTGCGCCGAAATCAAAATCTCGCGGGTGGGATCAATCGCTGCCGCCTGGGATCCTGCTTCCCCTGCCGCCGACAGCTCGATGCCATCCAGTAGCTTCAGGTTAGAAATCCAGACGCGCTCAGCATTCAGCGTCTTGAGCAGCCGGTAAACCAAGAGCACCGTTGGCAGCACCTGGGCCGTTTGCGTCGGAGTTAAATCAAAATGATCACTTAAGTATTGGTCGCTGGCCTGCACGACTTCCTGGTAGATCAGCCGGAAGCCTTCGTGGTCGGTTTCCACCATTTCCTCGCCGCTGGGAATCAAGGTATTGAACACCGACAAGGCGCTGCCCATCAAAATCATGTGCGGATAATGCTGATTTTTCGACAGCAGCCGCATAAAATCCGCCAGCCGACTGTCGATGTAATCCCGCATCACTTCGGTCGGGTTTGGCACCGTGCGCTGCAAGTCCCCCATCACTTCAAACACCCGCAGCGGGCCGAGCGACAAGTTGCGCGAAAAGCCGAACTCCCCATTAGCAAAGGCCGTTAACTCAACGGAACCGGAACTGATATCAATCAGCACTGTGCCTTTTTGGGTGATTTGGTCAAAATGCGGGAACTTCCCCAGCACCGCTTGCGTGCGGTAGTAAGACTCCTGCGATAAGGTCAGCGTGGCCACTGGCCGGCCGGTGCGACTGAAGAGCTGGTCGCGCACGAACTGCGAATTCTTCGCTTCAAAAAAACTGTGGGTGCCAATGATCTCATAGCTTTTGACGCCATAATCGGTCATCAGCTGATCAATGGTTTGCAGCGCCACCACGAGCTGATCAACGGTGCCAGGCTGAATTTCATGGGTGGCGAAAATATCCTCCCCAATTGACACCGGATAGGCGCCACGCTCGACTTCCACCAAGGTTTTCAGGTTCGTGATACTAAAGAAGACGCTTTGCGCCCCAATCACCACAAAGCCATGTTCGCTCATTGCCATCGCGCTCCTTTTTCAGTGGTCTACCCTGACCACTTTTCACCAATCTTGCTGACCCCATCATAGCATGTTCACCCCCGACTCGGCGCAGGTTCTCGATCCGGGTTTGCGGACGCCGTGTTCGGCGACAGTGGGCTCCGCTTGGCGGGGGCGCTGGCAGTGCGGCCGGTCCGAGCCACAAACCGGTCTCGGGCCTAGTTTTGAAGCCGCGTCGCTACGCTCCAATGCGTCTTCAAAACTGCCGCGATTAGCGATAGGAAGCCCAGCGCCAAAAACGCGCCGGTCTTCCTATCGCTAATCGATTCACTGCCAGACCCCCACCTAGCTCCGCCCACTGCCACCAAACCCGGCTCGATAGCGATGAGTAGTCTGTTGTTGTCATAAATTTGACGGTAACGGCTATCACGTTTCCACTCGCAATCAGCAGTCAATGCTAGTGCGGTTGTGTCATCATCTTGATGAGCCTCACGCTTATGTAGCAGGTGGGGTTGGTGGGGCAGAGAGGCGTGGTGGTCCAGCCGCGAAACAGTCAGGACACGAATAGACTGCGGGCTTTGCAGGCTATTCCTGTCCTGACTGGGGGCAAATGTGAAACGCCGTTGAGCGTAGCGATGGCGGTTCACATTTGAGGCTGGAGACCGTATTTTGGCTCCAGCCGACCCCACCTGCGGCCGTGCCCAGATTTAACGAAAGCGCTCACTGTGCTAAAATGAAAATGAATCTGCGGGTCGAAGTGAAGACCTAGGATAAAGGAGCGATGTTATGAAAACTATCGATCTTGGCCATGTTGGCCTGAAAGCTTCCGCCGTTGCGTTAGGGGTCATGCGGATTACCAAACTCGACCGCGCCGGCGCCACCAAGTTACTGGAAGCCGCTCATGATGCCGGCATTAATTTCTTTGATAATGCTGATATTTATGACGGTGGTAAGTCAGAAACCCTGTTTGGCCAAGCCTTGCGCGACGCCAACTTCAGCCGTGAGGATGTGCTGGTGCAAAGCAAAGTCGGCATCGTCCCTGGCAAGCGCTATGACTTTTCCAAGGAACATATTCTCGAAGCCGTTGATGGCAGCTTGAGCCGCTTAGGGGTGGATTACCTTGACACCCTGCTACTGCACCGGCCAGATGCCTTGATGGAGCCAGAAGAAGTCGCTGAAGCTTTTGACACCTTACAAGCCAGCGGTAAAGTCCGGCACTTTGGTGTGTCAAACTTCAACCCGATGCAGGTTGAACTACTGAAAAAAGCCGTCAAGCAGCCGCTCGTGGCCAATCAGCTGCAGTTGTCCGTGATGCACACTGGAATGCTGGACAACGGCATTCACGTGAACATGGCCGATGACCGTTCAGTGGATCATGATGGTAGCATCTATCAATACAGCCGCCTGCAGGATATGACCATTCAGGCCTGGAGCCCATTCCAGTATGGCTTCTTCGAAGGTGTGTTCATCGACAATCCGAAATTCCCGAAGCTAAACGCTAGCTTGAAGCAATTGGCTGATGAATATCACACCAATACCAGCGCCATTGCCGCAGCTTGGTTGCTCCGGATTCCTGATGTGCAAGTCATCGCTGGCACCACCAACGCTAAGCGCATTGCTGATATCGCCGAGGCTGGCGACATCACCTTAACGCGCCAGCAGTGGTACGATGTGTACTTCGCGGCTGGCAACGATTTGCCGTGATTTAAGGCTCCAATCCAAAAACAAAGACGTCTCCTGCGCGTTAAGGAGACGCCTTTTTTCGTGGACCAGCTGCCCGGGCAGGAATTCACTAGGCCGCCGGCTTGGGGTTAAAAGGTCTTCATTTGATTAAGCGGCCAATACCGCCATTTGACGACCCCGTAGATATCGCTGCGTTTCACAAAGCCGAACTTGCGACTGTCGTAAGACACTGGTCGATTGTCGCCGAGCACAAAGTAACTTCCTTTCGGCACTCGCGCTGTCTGGGTGGCCTTAAGCGTGGCGAGGCTGAAGTTCGGCGTAAAATGCTGGCCGCTGGTCACCGCGCCGTTTTGCACTTCAGACAGCTGCAGACTCTTGACCATGAAACTCGTTTTCAAATAAGGCTGGGCCGTGCGCTTGCCATTGATGTACAGTTGATCATTTTTGACGCTCACGGTATCACCAGGCAGGCCTATCACCCGCTTAATATACTGTTCATCGGCCTGCATCGGACTTTTCAAGGTGACGATGGCATTGCGTTTGATGCTGGTTTGGGTCGCAACCACTAGGCGGTCCCCGTTCTTCAATGTGGGCTGCATCGAGTTGCCGGCCACTTGGTCATTGCTCAAAAACAAGCCGAGCACCATTTTGACGCCAAAGACCACGGCCATAATCACCACCACGGTCCCCAGCCAGCGGAGTACGCGCCAGAGCAGCTGCCATTGGTTAGACTGGGGTGCGCTCATCTTGACCTCCTGCCAACTCTGCGGCTTGCGCATCTTCCTTCTGCCGGATCTTGCGCATAGTGCGAATGTACATATTCACCAGAACAAACACCGAGCCGGCCCAGGCCAGCGGGTTAGCCATCGCCGCCCCGGTAAAGCCGAGGTGCGACACCAGAATAATGCCGGCAAACGCCCGCATCATCAGCTCAAACAAGCCGGCAACGGTCGGCACCAAGGTATGGCCCAGCCCCTGCAGTAAATTACGCATGGTAAAGAGAATGGCCAGTAGCCAGTACATGCTGGCATTGAAGTGGAAATAGGTCTGAGCCAGCGCGGTAACGGCAGGCTGATTCGGGCCCAAGAACAGGTTGACCAGTGGCTTGGAGAAGACAATAATCAACGCCCCGAACACCGCCGAAATGCCGACGTTCAGCAGCAAGGTCTGATGCACCCCGCGCCGAATCCGGCCATACTCGCGGGCCCCTAAGTTCTGGGCGGCGTATGTGGCCATCGTCACCCCAAACGAAGACGCGGGCAGCGTGGCAATTTGATCAATCCGGCCAGCGGCAGTGTAAGCCGCCACGGCATCGGTGCCCAGCGTATTGAGCATGACCTGGAGAATAATCGAGCCAATGGCAATGATAGACATGGAAAAGCCCATCGGCATCCCCACGACGACGTGATGCTTAATAGCAGCCCAATCGATGACTAGGTCTTCTTTGTGAATGTTAAGGAGCGGAATGCGGCGCTTAATATACCACCAACACAGCAACGCCGAAATCACTTGCGCGGTGACAGTTGCCCAGCCGGCGCCGGCGACACCCATGTGGAAGCCGAGGATGAAGGTGAATTCCAGAATGATGTTGATGACTGTCGCGATAATCAAAAAAATCAGCGGCGTGCGTGAATCGCCCAATGCCCGCATCATGTTGGATAACAGGTTAAACGCCATCGAGGCAAAAATCCCATAGAAAATCACGCGCACAAAGGCAATCGAGTCTTCCAGGATGGCCGGCGGCGTTTGCATCAGGACCAGCATCGGCCGCGTCATCGCCACCGCTACAATGGTCAGGACCAAGGCAATGGCGGCTGAAATCCAGACGCTGGTGCCAAAACTCTTGCGCACCCCGCGTTCATCCCGCGCGCCATACGCTTGCGCGGTCAGCACGGACAAGCCGGCGGTTAACCCTTGGGCGAACCCGATAATCAAAAAATTGATACTGCTGGTGGCGCCGACTGCGGCCAGCGCGTCTTTACCAATCGTCCGCCCAACAATCAGCGCATCCATGAAACTATACAGCTGCTGAAAGAGGTTCCCAATCAAAAGCGGGATCGTGAAGAAAAATACCAGCTTCAGGGGATTGCCCTTCGTCAAAGTCCGCATGCTACAACCTACCTCGTCTTCAATATCTTGCCCCACTCTATCACAAATGCCTACCGTTTAGGCGTCATTTTCGCAAAGAAACCCCGCAACTTTTCCCGGCTGGTGAAGCAGCTTAAAAAGGCGCCGCTCTCGCCGCCAATGCGGATGGAAGCGGTGCCTTGTTCAATTGTCCCTAAGCAGGTTGACCGGCGTGGGCCACCAGAAAATCGCCGAGGTGGTCCGCAATTTGCCGCATGCCAGTCGCCGTGGGATGCAGCAAGTCTGAACTCAAGTCAGTTTCATCCCCAAGCAGGTCCAAGCCACTGATGTAGGGCAACTTACCAGCGGTTTCCGCTTTGACGATTTGCCGAAATTGCGCCACTTTGCCAGGATCGGCCGGATAATCGGTGACCACCATATCCGTGGCCACAACCGGCCGCGGATCGGCGGCGAAGGGCGCGATAAAGCGGCGGACCCGCGCTCGAAACTCAGCTGGCGAAAAAGCGCCAAGCATGTTGATGCCCATGGCCAGCGACGCCAAGTGCCAATCTGAGCGGCTGACCAAGTAATCGGCCACCGCCGGTTCGAGCCACGCCGATCCGGGAAAACCAAAGTTCAACAGATCCGTCCCCAGCCGATCCGCAATCAGCTGCGGATACGTTGCCATGGGATTCAGCGCCAGCGAACCATGCGTGATGGAAGAACCATAAGCTAGGTACGTGCGCGGCGGCAGCTGCTGGGGCGCCGGCAACGCCACCGCTCCTTCAACCCGATAGTAGTAGTTGCGACAGTACGGCAGGCAGACGCGCACGACGGCTGGATCAAAAGCCAGATGTTTGGCCTGGGCGAGGGCTTGCAGCCGCACCAGGTTTGCCGGCTGGGCAATCGTGATGGTGGTCGGTTTGGTCGTTAGAATGCGAGTTGAAGCGGTCCAAGTGCCGGGAAAAGTCCCGAAGCGCAGATAGGCGATTTGTGCTTCCGCTGCCGCCTCCACCGCCAAGGTCAACTTCACTTCCGGCGCTTGCATGACAAACCGCAGCTCGACGCCTGACGCATCCGAGGAGGTATGTGTCGCCGGTTCGTCGACTTGGGCGCGCTCCGCGGCCGGCAGTCGATCCAGTAGCGGCCCGGCTGGCGTGGCGCGAATTAACGCCACGTTATGAAAATCAATCCCATCCTGCTGCAAGTTAGCCCTCCTTGGCCACCACGACTTGATACGGGTTCAGCGCCAAGGTGCCACTGAGCGCTGCGCCAGTTTCAGCATCGACCAGCGCTTGTTTCAGGGTCACGGTTTGTGCTTGCTCGCTAAAGTTCATGATGAAAACAAAGGTCCCGGCTTCACCTTGACGGGTTTGAATCGATACGGCGGCATTAGGCGCTGCCAACTGCTCGCTCATCAGGGCCTGCACCACTGGCAGCCCAGCATACAGCTTATTCAGCAAATCGCGGTCGGTGCGCGGCCCGATATAGTACGCGTGACCGGCGCCGTAGTCGTTTTGAGTTACGGCGGCAGTACCGGCATAAAAGTCGTTTTCATACTGACCCAACACTTGCGCGGCTTTAGCCGTGATTAGCTGATTGTAATCATGCGTTTCAAACGTTTGGCCGGCAAAGCTGACGTGATTGTGCTCACCAGGGTAAACCGAGTCAAACTCACCCAGCGCTATGCCAAAGGTTTCTTGTAGCGGCTGAGGCCAGCCGCCAAGGTAAACGGAGTCATGTTCATCGACAATGCCGGTGAAGTATGAGGAGACCAGCGTGCCGCCCTGTTTGACATAAGCCTGCAGGCGCGCCATTAATTCTGGCCGCATCAGGTACAGCATCGGGGCAATCACCAAATCGTACTGACTGAAATCGTGATCCACCGGCTGAACCGCTACCGGAATGTCATGCTGCCAGAAGAAGTTGTAATGATCTTCCAAAGTCTGGAAGTAACGCTTGCGATCGCGGCCGAACGCCGCTTCCCGATTTTGCGCCCACAGGACATCCCAGTCGAACAAAATGGCCACATGCGGCTGGCGCGTGGTGCGGCGTAATCCTTTAAGTTGGGTCAGGCGTTCACCATAGGCCGCCACTTCCTTAAACACCCGGGTGTCGCCGGTGCCATCATGACCGATCACGGCACCATGGAACTTTTCCGAATTTGCCCGGGAAGCGTGAATTTGGAAGTATAAGGAGCCCTCAGAGCCATGCGCAAGCTGCTGGAACGACGCCAAGGCGTGCACCCCTGGCCGCTTCAACTTCGCGACTGGGGTATTCACCCGCGAAGGCGCGGATTCCATCACCAAAAACGGCTGGCTTTTCAATCCATAAAAAGTGTCATGGACGAACGCCGTTTTCATCGCGGTTTCGGCGAGCGGTTCAAAATTGTTGTTCCACTGCGGATAACTGTCCCAAGACACCACATCGACATGCTTGGCAAACGCGCCATAGTCAATGCCCTCTAGCGGAATGAAATCCCCATTCGGGCCTTCTGCCATGAAGTTAGTCGTCACCGGAATGGCTGGGTTCACCGCCCGCAGCGGCTTCACTTCGGCATCGAAAAAGTCGATGGTCATCGCCGTGTTGAACCGGTGCCAGTCCAGTGCCACGCCATGCACTTTACTGGAGCCCAGTTCACTAGGCACTTTGATTTGCGTCCAGTCGGTATAGGTCCCACCCCAAAAGCTCATTAGCCAGGCATCGTTCAAGGCCTTGAGGGTGTGATACTTGGCCTGTAGCCACTGCTGCCAGTTCGCCTGACACAAGTCGCAAAAGCAGGTGCCAGAGTATTCGTTGGACACATGCCACATCGCCAGCGCCGGATTGTGGCCGTAGCGCTCGGCCAGCTTGGTATTGATGATGCGGACCTTTTCCCGGTACACCGGGCTGGAAAAACAGTGATCATGGCGGAATCCATGGGTGTGGCGCTGCAGGCGCTCATCGACCCGGTTCACCTCTGGATACTTTTCACTGAGCCACTGCGGCCGCGCCCCACTTGGGGTGGCCAAAATCACATTGCCACCCATTTGGTTCACCCGGTCAAAAATGTCATCCAGCCAGCCAAAGTCAAAGTGGCCTTCCTCCGGTTCCAGCGCCGACCAAGCGAAGACGCCTAAGGTCAGCGTGTTGATCTGCGCTTTTTTCATCAGCGCAAAATCTTTTTCAATTACCTCTGGATAATCCAGCCATTGGTCGGGGTTGTAATCGCCGCCATGCAGCAAGCGTTCATCAACATTGAAGTTCACGAGTCTTTCCTCCTATCAGCAGGCAGTCCGCGCCGCCTTATTCACAAAAGGGGATGTGATGGCATCACATCCCCATTATATGGCATCCGGCAGCGATTAAAGGGCCTGCAGATGCAACAAACATGATTGATAGTCACCTTTGAGCGTGGCGGTATCGGGGTTTACCCCATTGAACTGCACCGGCAGCGGCAAGCCGACATGCTTTAGCACACTGCCGCTGATGGGCACGCTTTGGCCTTCGACTTGGTACTGCTGCTCGCCGTTCAAAAATGGCAAGGCTAACCGGTCTGACACCGTCTTACCGGGGGTGGCTAACAGCCGGTAGAAGCCCACCAGCGCTTCTGTGCGTTCAGCATTCACCACTGCCCAGGCAAACTCATTCGGATCCGTCCCAGTTGGTGGCAGCAATTCGAACTGGCCATGCAAAATCAATTCCTGGTTTTGCCGGTACTGGACGATTTGCTGCTTGAGCGCTGCCAGTGTGGCTGGCGTTAGCTTGGTGAGATCCAGCTCATAGCCCAGCACGCCGAACGTCGCCACGTTGTAACGCATGGCCAGCGGCGTGGTGCGACCCACCTGATCATTGGGCACCTTGGTGAGATGATTACTCATCGCACTCAGCGGATAGCCCAGACTGGTGCCGAACTGAATCCGCAGGCGTTCAACCGCATCACTGTCATCAGAGACCCAGATTTGCGGCGAATAGAACAGAATCCCAAGGTCAAAGCGGCCGCCGCCACCGGCACAGCCTTCGATCAGCACATCCGGATAAGCGGTCAACAATTTCGCATACAAGGCATAAACGCCTTGAATATACCGGTGGAAAAATTCCCCTTGCGGACGTTCCACTTGCGCGAGGTAAGCCGAATAAGCTTCGGTAATATCGCGGTTCATGTCCCATTTGATGTAATCCAGCTGCGTTTCATCAATCACGCGCCGCATCTGGTCAAACAGGTTCTCCACCACCGCCGGGTTGGCGAAGTCGAGCACATACTGATGGCGACCAACCGAGCGCCGCCCGCGGCTTGGACCCACGACCCAATCAGGATGCGCCTTGATCAGCGCACTGTTCGGGGAAACCATTTCCGGCTCAAACCACAGCCCAAACTGCAGGCCTTTAGCATGAATGGCTTGAGCAAAAGCGCCTAACCCATCTGGAAACTTGCGGCGATCCACTTGCCAGTCGCCCAGCGACGAATTGTCTGTATCACGATTACCAAACCAGCCGTCATCCAGCACGAAGCAGTCGACACCGATTTGTTTGCCTTGATCCGCTAACTTCAGCAAGACCTTAGGATCCAAATTGAAGTACGCCGCTTCCCAGCTGTTCAGTACCACTGGCCGCGGCCGGTGCTGCCAGTGCGGCGCAATGATATGCTGATTGGCAAATTGCGCCGCTTGTTGCGCCAAGCCATTCAGCCCATCAGCCGAGTACAGAAGCACCGCTTCGGGTGAGGTAAACGCCGTCTCAGGATCCAACTGCCATTCAAATTGCTCAGGATGAATTCCCGTGGTCAGCCGGGTCTGGTGCCACTCATTGACTTCAGCGCTGGCCTGGAAGTTACCGGAATAAATCAGATTAGCCCCATAAGCCTCACCATGCCGCAACGTGGCGTCAGTGGCCACCAATGCGACAAAGGGATTCTGTTGGTGACTGGAAGCCCCATGCAACGATTCCACACTGGCAATGCCATGCGCCAGCGATTGGGTTTGCACCTGTCGCTCGCGGGCCCAGTTGCCCGACAAATGCAGAAACTCATAATCAGCGGTGGGCAAATCCAAGGTGGCACTCAGGCACCGCTCCAGCAGATAAGACTGCTGGGCGTGGTTGGTCACCGTCACCGACCGCACGACCGCGGCGGCATCAGAAAACAGCGTGTAATGCAGCACCGCCTCCACTTGCCAGGTACTATCTTTCACTGTCAAGTTCAGGCAATCAGCCTGATCGCCAAACGCGCCTGGGGTGGTCAACACCCGGGGTTTGCTGCTAGCGGTGGTATAACTTTGATACTTGAGATCAAGGTACAACGGCGCCCCATCAGCTTTGAGGCCGAGGCTGCCCTGCCGATAATCAGTGGAGCCATAAACTGGCAGTTCTTGCTGCTGATCAGCCAAACTGAATTGGTGATCGTCAGCACTGAACTTGACCGTGCCGGCGGATTTGCTCACCGGGGCCACCAAGGCTTCAAGTTGCGCTCGATCCAGGGTCAGTTTTGGGCCAAAGTACACGTGGCCTAACTGACCATTGGGCATCACCGCGATAATATAGCTGACGCGGTCGTTACTTAAGTGGAAAAACTTCTCATCAATGACTTGCAGTGCCGTTAGACTCACCTACTTTACTCAGAGCGGCAGTTTCTTCAATCCACTGCAGCCGTTTTTTGATATTGCGCCGGTAAAACAGCGTGTAAACCCAGCCAACCATCCAAAAACTGTTGGTAAAATTTTTCTTGTTAAAGGTATTGGTTTCACTGTAAGTGACTTTGGTGCCTTCAGCCGCTGGCGCCAGCTGATAGGTGGTCACAATTCGACCAGCGGCATAGGTCACCTCGGTTTCAAACACGCGGTCAGCCTCTAGCTGCGTCACGGTCATGGTCGCGGCGACCGGCATTTGATCAGTTTTGGTGTGCAGCGTAGTCGCAACGGAAGTCCCAACCGCCAGCTCCTGAATGCCGGCGTTGCGGTCTTTGAAGTATGCCAGCTGCGACGCCACAATCGTCTGATACACGGCAACGCTAGGCTGCGCCATGGTATAGGCGACCGTCATTGTTTTGGCCATGTTGGTCCCTCCAGTCTAATCATCGATTACTGCGCCGAAGTTTCGGTTTGCGTTTCGGCTGCTTGCGCTTTTTCTTCATTCAGGTATTGCTTGTCCAAAACCTTGAGGAATGGGAACCAGATCACGAAGTACAACACAAACATCACAATCTGCAATGCCGCACCACGCCAGGAACCGGTAGCAAGCCAGCCTTGAAGAATGATTGGGGTGGACCAAACAACCGTCGCGCCAGTTGGGTATGGCACCAGACCAGAAGCAAAAGCAAAGTAGCTGACACTAGCAACAATGATTGGCGACAAAATCCAAGGAATAAAGATGGTTGGGTTCAAGACCATTGGGACCCCGAAAGTCATCGGTTCACTGATGTTGAAGACCGATGGCACCGCCGTGAGCTCCATGGTGTGCTTCAGCCGTGAGGACTTGGCAATGTACAAACCAGCCAAGGAAATCGCCAAAATCATCCCAGTGGTTTCAAAACTGCCGGCAAACGTCGAGCAGATGATGTTAGGAATGGATTTACCTGCTTGGTAAGCATTGTAGTTTTGGATATCCAAAGCGGCATAAATAGGCGAAACCACTGAGTTAACCAGCAAAGTGCCGTGAATCCCGAACCACCAGAGGAATTGGGAGAAGAACAAAACCACAATCGTCGCTGGCAGCGTTGCGCCTAAACCTTGAATTGGCACTTGCAAGACATCATAAATGAAGTCAAAGGCATTGCCCCAGGCGGTGAAGGTGAACAACCAGCGAATAAAGGTGAACGTCAGCAGCGAAGCAGCACCAGGGATAACCGCGATAAAGGACTGCGCGATTGCCGGTGGTACGGATTCTGGCATCTTAATCGTGATGTTGGCGTTTTCAAGTTTGGAGTAAATAATTGTGGCAAAAATCCCGGTCAGCAAAGCCACAAACATGCCTTTGGAACCAAGCAAATTGATGTCAATGTAGGAACCGTTCTTATTGGACATAATTGGGAGTAACATAACAAAGGCGGACATTGCGATCCCACCAGCATACAGCTGAGTGGCATGGTATTGACCAGCCAACGCATAAGCAACCCCGAAGACAACAAACAGTGAGGTAATATTCATCGTCGCGTTAGAAACCGGGCCGAGGAAATTGTTCAAAAAGTCGGTGACCGGCTGCGGCATGTACTTGGCAAAGCCGAAAGTCGTTGGCAAGTTCTGGATGATGATCATGATGGAAGCAAACATGGTCGCTGGGAACGCAACCATGAAGCCATCACGGATACTCATGAGGAACTTATTTTGAGAGAATTTGGTTGCCAGTGGCAGCACTTTCTCGTTCATGGTGTCTTGTAAACTCATGTGATCCACCCCTCCTTGGGTTGATAATAGCAATAAAATGAATTTTGTAAATCGGTTTACAAGAGTTATGATAACTGCGTGTAAGCCCTAACAAAATAGCAGAATGTTGAGGTAACCTGTCCAAATGTCGACAAATGACGAAAACCACCGCGTTGATGATTTCTCCAGTCTCAATCGCAACGCTAATCTTGATATCAATGTTTATACTTGCGGCACAGAGCGCTGCGAGCCAGATCACTCATATGGCCCCACCGTGCGTAGCGGCTACATGCTGTACTTCGTCTTGGCTGGTGAAGGCAGCTACACGGTGCGCAACCACTTCTATGCCTTGAAACCTGGTCAGGGCTTTATTATCGAACCCCACACCCTCATTCGGTTTGAAGCGGATCATCGTCAGCCTTGGACCTACCTCTGGATTGGCTTTTCCGGCCGGGCCGCTGAGCGCTATGTGCAAACCACCGCGCTGGATAACAGCAACCCTACCTTCAGTTTTAACCCTGATGGTCCGGTGATCCATGCGGCGCAGGCGGTGATTGCCGCCTCCCATACCAGTCGCAATCGAAATCTCTTGATGACGGGCCGCCTGTATGAATTCCTGTATCAGCTGAGCTCCACCTACCCCAGTCTCGCGGTGCGCACCAATCTGGACCAAAAAGAAGCCTTGGAATCAGCCCTGTTTTACATCACCAATAACTATGGTGAAGCCATCTCGGTCAGTGAAATTGCCGATTCGCTGCACATCGACCGCACTTACCTGCACCGCCTGTTCGTTAAGCATGTCGGCCAGTCGCCGCAGCAATACATCAAAACCTACCGCATGCAGCACGCTACGCAGCTCCTCACCGAAAGCGACTACCCCATCGGCGTCATCGCCCATGCGGTGGGGTATCAGAATCCCTTTTCATTCTCAAAAGCTTTCAGTCAGGAAACCGGTATGTCGCCGCGCGCTTACCGCAAGCAGCATCAATCAGCCGAATAATTGGAATCAAATAGGCTCGAACGCCTTCTGCGTTCGAGCCCGTCTTTGTTTCAGCTTACGATTAGATGCCGGCACCGCCACCACCAGAGGAGCCGCCGCCGAAACCACCGCCGGAGCCCCCACCGAAGCCGCCACCGCCAAAACCGCCACCGCCGCCGAAGCCGGAGCCACCGCCCCAACGGCCGCCGCGATTGTTGCTGGAAAATAGCGCATCGAGCAGGACCCACAGCCAGAAGCCAGAGCCACCGCCGCCGCGCCCGCCACGATTATTGCCCCCGAACAGCAAGGCAATCACCGCCAGCACGATGAAAATCGTAATCAGCGTGACGAGAATGCCGCCACCGCCACTGTCATTATCGGTTTCGTCTTCGTTTTGATAGCGGGCCAGCTGACTACTGGACAAGGTGTTGCTATCTTTGGGAAATTTGTACTTCTTGTCGATGACCGTGGCCACTGCGTTGAAGACTTTCCGCAGGCCGGCGTTGATCTTCGCCGGGTCCTTGGCCTTGATGGCCGCCTTGTTTTGCTGGAGGATTTGCCCGGCTAAGGCATCTGGCAGGACGCCTTCAAGGCCATAACCGACTTCAATGAACAGATTTTGCTGGCCATCGTTGTCGGCGTACACCAACAGCACCCCGTTATCCTTGCCTTTTTGGCCGACGCCCCAGCGACTGAAGAGTTCAGGCGCATACTCGCCAAGGTCTTGGCCATCCGAAGATTTAATCACTGCCACCGCAATCGCTGGATTTTGCTTGGTCGCTTCGTAGGTGTGGTTTTTCTGATCAATCAACTCGCGAGTCGATGAATCCAGCAGATTCAGCTGGTCCACATAGTAATGCCCGTTCGTTGGGGCCGCTGGATATGCGGCTGCTTGGACTGGACTGGCGTGCCCAAATAGCAGCACCAGTGGCAGAAGGAACCAAAGCCACCGTTTTTTCATGGCAAGCCTCTAATCGAGATTGACGGTTGGAACCTTTTCGGCGCCAGGGTCGGCCTTAAAGGTCGCCTTTTGCCCCAGTCCCATCATGTTGGCAAACAGATTCTTCGGGAAGGTCACGACCGCTTGGTTGTAGTCGCGGACATCTTCGATGTAGCGTTTGCGCTCAACAGAGATGCGATTTTCGCTGCCTTCCAGTTGGGTCATCAAGGTCTGCACATTGCTGTTACTCTTCAGATCAGGATAGTCTTCGTTAATCGCTGACAGCAAGGTGCCCACGCTGGTATTGATTTGGGCATCGGCCTGCGCCTTTTTGGTGGTGCTGGTGGCCTTGTTGTAGTTCTCGCGAGCCTGGGCGATCGCAGTGAAGATCTTCTCTTCATGCTTCATGGAACCCTTAACAGCGTTGACCAGGTTCGGCACCAAATCAGCGCGCCGCTGCATCACGTTTTCGACCTGACTCCACTGCGCTTCCACCGCTTGGTTTTCGCGTTGCAAAGAGTTATAGGTGCTGATGCTGTAGATACCGATAATCACCGCCACAATGCCGATCACAATCCCCGTAATGGCCACTGGGCTGAGTTTTTTCTTGTCCATAATTGATCTCCTTCATGGCCGAAGCAAGCTTCAACCGTCCTCATTAAAATGGGCTGATACCCTAAGTCTATCATGTTTCGACCAAGGAGCATCAGCCCTAAGCAGGATGTTTATCGCCGGGAATAATCCTGCACATTTATTTATTTAAAATAGTTGAACCCGATGGCATCACGCACTTCGGTCAAGGTTTGGTTCGCCACTTCATTGGCATGCTTGGTACCAGCAATCAACATATCAGCGACCGCATCCATGTCCTTAGCGTATTCTTCCCGCCGCGCCCGAATTGGGGCCAAGGTTGCTTCCATGACCTCATTCAAATAGCGCTTGATCTTCACATCGCCTAAGCCGCCATGTTCGTACTGCGCTTTAAGCTCAGCCACTTTGGCTTTATCCGGATCAAAAACATCCAGGTAAGTGAAGACCACGTTGCCTTCGACCTTGCCCGGATCTTGAACGTGAATGTGATCCGGGTCGGTGTACATGCTCATGATTTTCTTTTGCACGGTATCGGCGTCATCGGCCAAGTAAATACCGTTGTTCAGCGACTTGCTCATTTTGGCGTTGCCATCGATGCCAGGCAGGCGGCCGAGGCCCTTAGGCGGGAAATAGCCTTCTGGTTCTACCAGGACGTCTTTTTGGTAGGTACGGTTGAAGGTGCGCACGATTTCACGCGTTTGTTCCAGCATCGGTTCTTGATCATCACCGACTGGTACCGTGTCAGCCTTAAACGCTGTGATATCGGCAGCCTGACTTACCGGATAAATCAAAAAGCCAGCCGGGACGGATTCACCAAACGCTTTTTGCTTGATTTCAGTTTTGACCGTTGGATTGCGATTCAAACGGGAAACCGACACTAGGTCCAAGTAATACATCGTCAGTTCGGTTAAAGCTGGCACGCCGCTTTGCACCAAAATCGTGGACTTGGCGGGATCAATCCCCACCGCCAAATAGTCTAGGGCCACTTCCATCAGGGAGTGGCGGATTTTCTCAGGGTTGCGAGCGTTGTCGGTCAGCGCCTGGGTGTCCGCAATCATGATGAAGGTATTGTAATCACCGGAGTTTTGTAGTGCTACGCGGTTCTTCAAGCTGCCAATGTAATGGCCAATGTGCAAGCGGCCGGTTGGGCGATCGCCTGTTAAAATCACTTTTTTTGTCATGTTAACCTCCTAAAAATAAAAAGCCGTCCTATGTTGAAATCAACATAGGACGGCTGATGCGCGGTACCACCTAACTTCATCCAAAAACTGGATGCTCTCGTTGGCTTAAGGCGCACCCACCGAGCGTCTTGTGTGAGCCAATTCACTCACCCCCGTGGTCGTCTTTCCAGTTTCGACGGCTTCCTGCACACGCTTGGGTTAGCTACTCATCACACGCATTGACGCGAATATACCTTGATGATAGCTAAGGCGGTCTTGAAAGTCAATTACAGCCCGCGGCTCTGGGACATAAAAGGGCCGGGCAGGGCAGCCTCCGCAGTAAGGGGCTGGAACGGGGTGGCCAGCGCTTTGAGCCTCGCCCTGCGAGTCTCAAAGTCGCGGCTTGTTCTAAGCCAGTTAAGCCCACTGGCTAAGAACAATTTCACCCCTGAGCCCCTTGCTGCTCCGGCTGCCCTGCCCTACATCGATGGCGTACTGAACGATCCATTTACCCGACAACAATAGCTCAAGCAGCAGACTCGACGGCTTTAATCCCGCCCAGCCGAGCCTGTCGTTATAGTAAATAGCTCAAATCGCTGGCTTCGCTTGGGTAAGCAAAGATCATGGCGTTGACGGCTTCTGCGGTTAAGTGCTGATTAATCGCGACGGTAAGAACGTTGATCAGGTCCTCCGCGCTGCTGGAAACCACCACGGCGCCGACCACTTCATCGGTGGCTTTCGCCTTGATGATGGTGACGCTGGCATGGGGCTCCAAGGTACGGTTATAAGTGTACCAGTGGGTCACGTCCTGGGTGTTGACGGTATAGTAGTCGGGCGCGGCTTTAGCTTCGGCTTCGCTCAGCCCAACTTGGGCCACTTCCAAAGCGCCATACACCGTAACCGGGATGGCTGGGTAGCTAATAGGCTCGGTGTCACCAAGAATTTGGGCCGCGACATAGCGTCCTTCATAACCGGCGACTGGCGTGAGCTTCGGCTGGTTTTTCGCCACCACATCCCCAATGGCGTAAACATGAGGATTACTGGTTTGCAGGTGGTCGTTGACCAGGATACCTTGTGGCGTGGCCCGGATCCGGCCACGATTGAGCATCAGCTGGTCATCTGGGCGCCGGCCCATCGCAGCAAAGACTTGCTGCACATCAATCGTAAAGTCCGGGGCCATCAGCCGCACGCCGTTGCCTAGCGGTTCGATGGCATCCAAGGTAACATTCTTGTGAAAATAAACATGGCCGGTTTCCATTTCGGTTTCCAAAGCGGTCACCGCCGCGGCTGGAAAGGCGCGCAAGGCGCGGTCGCCGTGCATGATGATATGCACTTCCGCCCCCGCGGACGCAGCAATGTTAGCCAGTTCCATGCCCACATAGCCGGCCCCGATGAAGGCAATTTTTTGCGGCATTTGCGGCATTTCGAGAAAATCACGACTGGTTTGCACTAAGCTACTGCCAGGCACATTGGGCAGCACTGGCTGCAAGCCAGTGGCAATAATAATGTCAGCACCCCAAAAGGACTGCTCGCCCACCACAATGGTTTGTTCATCGACAAAATGCGCTTCACCATCAACGACAGCAATGCGTTGATCAACCAACCCGGCACGGGTCCCGGTGGGCACGGTTTCGGTGTAGCTGGTTTTAAAGGCCATCAGGTTGGGCCAGTTGATGTCGGGAATGCCGACGAGGCCCGCCCGCGTCATGCGCGCGGCGCGCTTTTTGGCCTGCACCGCACTATACAGCATTTTCTTGGGGTCACAGCCGTAATTGGGGCAGGTGCCGCCCCATAAGTCGCGCTCCACCACTAGCACCCGTTTGCCGCCAGCAGCCAAAGGATACGCCGCGGCCAAGCCGCCAGGGCCGCCGCCGATAACAATGACATCGTACTTTTCCATAGGATCAAACCTCCTGAAAGTCAGCGTTTTTGATGCGTGAAAGGCGCACACTAGTGGGATCTCACAACTATTTCGCCTTCGCCAGATACCCCAACACTTGCGAGGCATTCAACTTAAAGTTACCCGCTTGCGCCGCCACTGTCACGTGTTTACCCTCGGCCAGTGGCGCTAGCACGACTTGCAGCGGGGTATCTTCGGCATAACTACCTTGCTCGGTGGTCGGGGTGCCAAAACTAGCCAGTTCAAAAATCGGGGTTTCAAGCAGTGCCGGCGCGGCGCCGGCAAAAAAGTCCGACACGAAACTGGTGGCGGGGTTAGCGGCAATTTCTTCTGGCGTGGCCACTTGCAGCAGCTTGCCGGACCGCATCACCGCAATCCGATCGCCCAGCTTCATGGCTTCATTCATGTCATGCGTGACGAAGACAATGGTGGTTTTGAGTTTGCGATGCAGCCGTAACACCATGTCTTGTAAGCTGGTGCGGGAAATGGGATCCAGCGCCGAGAATGGTTCATCCATCAGCACCATCGGCGGTTTGGAAGCCAGCGCCCGGCAAATCCCGACGCGTTGCTGTTCACCACCGGACAATTCATCTGGCATGCGGTCGCGATATTTCTCCGGGGCGAGGTCGACTGCCTCGAGCATCTCATCCACTCGCTGCTTGATTTGATCTTTCGGCCAGTGTTTCATCTGCGGAATAAGCGCAATATTGGCCCCCACGGTCATATTCGGAAACAGAGCAATCTGTTGCAAGACATAGCCAATGTTCCACCGTAAGTCCCGTAAATCAGTATCAATCAGGCGCTTATCGTTGAAGTAAATATCGCCATCGGTGGGCTCAATCAGGCGGTTGATCATTTTCAAAGTGGTGGTTTTCCCAGAACCAGAGGCCCCGACCAGCACGAACAGCTCCCCTTCGCCAATCGTCAAGGACAAGTCCTCAACCACGGCGCGGCCATCGTAGCGCTTGGTGACATGGTCAAATTTTAAGACGTTCATCAGCGCGCCTCCTTGAGCAAGCCATGAGCCTTCAGGTAAGCTTTAGCCACTTTGGCCGCACTTTGCCCTTTCACATTGACTTGGTAGTTCATTTCCTGCATTTCCGGTTCCGTGATGCGATTAGCCAATTGATTCAAGGCTTTGACCACTTGCGGATGCGCTTGGGCAAAATCTTGACGCATCAGCGGCGCACCGCGATACACCGGAAACAGATGCTTGTCGTCTTGTAGCGCCAGCAGGTGATACTGACGGATTTGCGAATCGGTTGAGTAGCCATCGGTGACTTGCACCTGACCGCCATCCAGCGCCTGGTACCGCAGCGAGGCATCGAGGGTCTGCACGTTAAAGGTCAAGCCATACAAGCTCTGGATGCCTTTGTACCCGTCTTGCCGGGCGTTGAATTCCAAATCAAAGCCGGCTTTGAGCGGCGTGGCAAACTGACTGAGCTGCGATAATTTGGTGATCTGGTGAGCCTTAGCAAAATCCTGCTTCACCACCACGGCATAAGTATTATTGTATTTCATCGGTTTGCCCATGGTCAGTTGTTGCTGGTTAAGCAGCTTTTCCGCTATCGGGTAGCTGTCGGCGCCATTGGCAATGGCCTGATTTTGCTTGGCTGTTGGTTTCACCAAACTGGTGACCACGGTACCGGTAAATTCAGGATAGACATCAATTTTCTTACTCTTCAACGCATTAAAAAGAAAGCTAGTTTGGCCAAAATTAGGCTTCAGGCTGACTTTGACCTTGGCGTCCGTTTGTTCAATCAATTGCTTGTACATATTGATCAAAATCTCAGGCTCACTGCCGAGCTTGCCGGCCACGATAATGGTTTCCGGTTGCGGGGCAACCGCCTGATACACGGCAGTGCCGCCAAAAGCCAACGCTAAGGCCGCCAGTACGCCCACCGACACCCGCCACGGCCATTTTTGCAGCCGCGCGATGAACCAGGAAAACACTAGCGCGAGCAGCGCTGCAGCAATCGCGCCGAGCAGCGTCAACGTCGTGTCATTACGGTTGATACCAAGCAAAATAAACGTGCCCAGACCACCGCCGCCGACCAACGCCGCC
Organism: Lacticaseibacillus salsurivasis; assembly: GCF_036246225.1. NCBI lineage: Bacteria > Bacillati > Bacillota > Bacilli > Lactobacillales > Lactobacillaceae > Lacticaseibacillus > Lacticaseibacillus salsurivasis. Next base: position 47,040 of record NZ_BTTP01000005.1, on the reverse strand, counting down.
AGGGTGGCGGTGCCGATAATCAGTACGGTGGCGGTACGAATGCCGCCGATAATCACCGGCATCGCCAGTGGGAGCTGCACCTTCACCAACTTCAGCGGCTTCGACATCCCAAAGGCATCCGCCGCCTCGGTGTAGGCCGGATCGATTTCATGCAGGCCAGTATATGTATTTTGGAAAATCGGCAGCAAGGCGTACACCACCAGCGCAATGATGGCCGGCGCGGTCCCGATACCAACAATGGGAATCAGTAAACCCAGCAGTGCCAGTGAGGGAATGGTTTGCAATACCCCAGTTACTTGTAGCAGCGCCCCGGCAAAACGCGGGTGGTTTTGCGCCCAAATCCCCAACGGCACCGCGATTAATAACGCCAGCAGCAAGGCAATCAGCGACAGCTGAATATGTTCGCCGAGCGCCGCCAGCAGGTCGCCGCGCCGGGTCAGGAAGGTCTCCCATAAGTTCTGCATGTTGCGCCTCCAAGGCTTTTATTGATACTTTAATCATAACATAGCTGACAAATCGTAAGCGAACAGCCGTGCGCTGGTCACTTTACTTTTGTGCGCCGGTGCCCTAAACTAGTAGGACGATTTCACCAAAGGAGGCCTTCGCTGTGCAAAATATGACTCAAGCCGAAGAACAAACCCGGGTGGACTGGGTGCGCAGTCGCATCAAGGCCAGACTGGTTGCCATTGCCGATCAAATCGCCAAGGCCCATGCGGAAACCACCCGCATCGAGCAGGCATACGGCGAAGCCACCCGGGTTAACGTCACCGAAATCGATGACCGAATGGAAACCAACGCCGCCGTCCAGCAGCAGAAAACCATGGTTGCCCGCGCGGTGGAAAACGAAATGATTCTCGCAAGCGAGCAAAAGCGGCTCCGGCTCCTGCAAGACAACCCGTATTTCGGCCGCATCGACATCATTCAGGACGGTCAGCCTGACACTTTATACATCGGCCTGGGCACTTTCATCGACAGCGATGATGAGTTTTTGGTGTACGACTGGCGGGCCCCGATTGCCGCCATTTACTACAACGGCACGCTGGGGCCAGTCACCTACGCTGCCCCTTTCGGCCCCGAAACCGTGCAGCTGGTCAACAAACGCCAGTTCACGATTCAAAACGGCCACATCACCAATATGTTCGATACCGATGAAACCGTCGGCGACGAAATCCTGCAAGCCGTGCTCGGCGCGCAAAGCGACATTTATATGAAGAACATCGTCGCTACGATTCAGCAGGAACAAAACGATATTATCCGCGATACCAGCCATGACTTGCTGGTGGTGCAAGGGGTCGCCGGTTCAGGGAAAACCTCCGCGGTGCTCCAGCGCGTCGCCTACCTGCTGTACCACAGCCAAAGCGGTTTGGACGCCGATCAGATGGTGCTCTTTTCACCCAACCAGCTGTTTGCCAACTACATTTCCGCCGTGCTGCCTAGTTTAGGGGAAAAGAACATGCGCCAGGCCACCTTAGGCGAGTTTTTGGCCAAGCGTTTCTCTGGGTTGCATGTGGAAACCTTGTTCGAACGCTATGAACGCGACTTAAATGGCCTCCCTGCAGCCGCCAAAACCATGCGGCGCTACAAGGAAGACGCCGCCTACTTAACCGCCCTGAAAACTTACGCCAACACACCTGGCCAGATTCCGTACTTTGTCGACATCGTCCTGAACGGTGAGGTGTTCTTCGCCGCCAGTACGATTGCCAAAATCTACGCCAGCCAGCCGGCGCAAGCCACCGCAGCCAACAAGTTTCTCGACACCAAAAACACGCTCATTCGCCGCCTCAAAACCCGCATCAAAATGGCGGTGTACGAAGACTGGGTGCAAGACGCCTTGGGTAGCTTAAGCGATGAGCAGATTCGCGACTTTTTGCAGGACCGCCGCTTTGACACTGGCGAAGACGAGCAGCGTTATATTGCCACCCAGCTCGTCAAGCAGGCCTTCGCCCCGGTATATGACGCCATCTACAATGACTACTTCTTGGATCCGTATGAAGATTACGCGCGCTTCTTGAGCCAGTGCCAAGCGCCGGTGAACACGGCGGTGTGGCAAGAGATGATCACCGCTTACCGCCAAGACTTGGAGCAACACGTCCTGCGCCTCAGCGATGCCGCCCCGATTCTGTACTTGCGTGATTTGATTGCTGGCACTGGCCGTAACCACAATATTCAGTATGTCTTCATCGATGAAATGCAGGATTACAGCATGGCGCAGCTGCGCTATTTGCACTTCGCCTTTCCTAAAGCCAAGCTGACCTTGCTGGGCGATGCCCGCCAGGATGTCTTCAGCAGCGACTATGCGCCGAGTGATTTCAGCCACGACATCAAAACCGTCTTTCCGCGCAGTAGTATGCGGCTCATTGCCTTGAACCGCAGTTATCGGTCCACGCTGCCCATTACCAACTTTGCCAAAGCCTTTCTGCCGGCCAGTGATCACATTCAGGCCTTCAACCGCGACGGTCAAAAGCCGCAGGTGCTCACCCTGCCCCGCACGGACTACCGCAACGGCCTCATCAAGCAGGTGACCCAACTCCTCGCCACCAACACCACGGTAGCGATTTTGACTCGTGATATGCAAACCGCCGAGCAGCTGTTCACGACGCTTCAGCTCGACGTGCCGATTACCCTGCTCTCGCCCAATGACCATCAGATGCAAACCGGCTGTGTGATTTTACCGGTTTACCTGGCCAAAGGGCTGGAATTTGATGCGGTGATTGGCTTTGACGTTTCGGCTGCCACTTACGATCACCCCGGCGACCGCGATACCTTGTACACCCTGGCCTCGCGTGCCTTGCATACCTTGGTGTTAATTAGCTTGGATGCACCGAGTCCGCTGTTAAGTAGCCTTGATCCCAGTTTGTACACGCGTCAGCCGACTGCGCAAATCCACTCGTAACGCAAAGACCGCCATCGTCCAGTTTGGACAATGACGGTCTTTTTTTGCTTTGACTCTAGGTTAACGGTTGATGGACCGCGCCATGCGAGCAATGGTATGCCGCTCGCCGCGAATCGCGCGGCTTAAGGCGTAAAGGTTTTCCAGTGGTGACACGACACCCCAGCCGGCATCCCCCATGTGTTGAATGTCGACCCCATCGATTTTGTTGCGGACGGCAATCGACTCCACATAGCGAGCGCCGGAGCCTTCCTGCGACGTGCCAATCGTGCTCATCACCAGCGCATCATGGGCGTGCGCCAGCTGCACCACAGCCTTAATATCAGCATCATCGAGCCCTGGCACGGTACCCACGGCTGGCACCAAAATCACATCAGCCCCAGCATCAAGGAAGCTTTGCGTGGCTTCCACGGAAACCACCGGTTCGTTTACACCAGCGCCGTGCATTTTGCCAGCGATGATTAAGCCACTGAAGACGCGCTTGGCCACTTTGATGTTAGCGGCAATTTGGGCGTTGGTAACGCCAGTGCCAGGGTTGCCGGTCAGGCAGACAAAATTCATCCCAAGTTTTTCCGCTTCAATCAAAGTCTTTTCTGAGGCCATCCGCCCTGCCGGAATCACGCGGCGGTTTTCCGCCATGTCGGCATCAGGATCCACCGGCTCAAGGTTGACGCCGATTGGCCGGCCCACCAGCTTCTGCAGCCGATGAATGCTTTCGCCATCATGATGCGGTTTGGCCGTGGCCAGTGTTTCTTCGCCGGGATACAGGCCCAAAATCACCGGATTAAACACATCCAGCACATTCAGCAAAATCAAATCCGCGCCAAACGCCGCCGCAATTTCCGCTGTGGTGATGCCATCGCCAGGCTCATGCAGGACCACATTCTCCGACAGCACCGTGCGCCCTTCTGAGGCCTTAATGCTTTGCTTCAATTCCTCACCATTCATGGCCAATACCTCACTGGTATTGGCACTAATCAAACGTTTTACCATATAAATTCCTCCTTGTGCTAAACCGCTTACAGGTTCGAGGGTACACTTACGAGACGCCCGGTTCAAGTCTGCCACCCATACAAAAAAGCACCGCGAGCGCGATGCTGAATCATAATAAGGCGGCTAAGTTGTTGAGAAAATGCAGCACCATTGAATAGCGAATATCTTTCGTGTGGGCGTACGTTGCGGCAAACACCGCGCCTAAACCGGCATAAATCAGCCAATTCAGCGGATCACTGAAGCCGCTATGCGCTAGGCCGAAAATCACCGCCGACACCAAGCCGCTTAAGGCGCGCCAGCGCGTTTGATCCTGTTGCGGGAAACAATGCATCAACAGTCCACGAAAAATCAATTCTTCCGCGGCCGGGCCGCCGACGCAGGCAATCAGCACCATCGCCAATGGGGCTTGTTGCATTAACTGCAAAAGGGCGCTTTGATTGGCCGGCTCGGCGGTGATGTGCCGCAATTGCAAGTAGCCGCCACCGATTTGAATGAGGATCAACAGCGCCGCCATCAGCACGGTAAAGCCCAAGGTTTGCCGGTCCAGGCGCTTGAGGCTCCATTGCTTCCCTTGCGGCTCCTTCGCCAAAAAGCGTTGGTACAAGCGCCACAGTCCCCAAAGCAAGGCGCCAAACACCACGATGAAGACGCCAGCCACTTCTAAGGCACTAGCCTGGCCTTTCGTCATTAGCGTTGGCACCAGCGCCAGCGACTGGGCAAAGGAATAAGCAACAAATGCCAACATCGTCAGCAATGCCCGTCCAAGTAGTTTGAGCATGAGGAACCTCTTTTCTGCAGTATCTAGTTGCACTTTGGCTGGCCAATGCCGGAGCAATCGCAACCTGCATACTTGCGCTCCGGCTCGCCAACGCCGGAGTGGCTAGCTACGACCAAGGCCTCGCCGTCTAAGTGCGACGGCAATGCCTTGGCCTAGGCTACCCATCCGGCTAAAACCGGCCGACCTCCGCAGCCTGATATCAAAAAGACCCGACATCTCTGTCGGGTCTGTGCAGCCGTCTATCGGATTTGAACCGACGACCTCATCCTTACCATGGATGCGCTCTACCTACTGAGCTAAGACGGCATGTCGTTGTTCGTAAAAACAACTGCCTAAACAATATACTATATATATCAGGTGCTCGCAACCCTCGGCCGGAAAATTCCGACAGAATTTTTTACCGTTCACCTTGCCACTCGACTTTGAACTCAGCGAGATAGTCAAGCATGACCTGCTGGCGCCCAGCGGCCAAGGTTTTGGCGGCTTCGGTGTTCATCTGATCCTTCAGCTTAAGCAGCTTTTCGTAAAAATGGTCAATCGTGGTGCTGGTGGTGTCGCGGTAGCTGGTCGCGTCCAACTCACGGCGCGGTGGCACCGCTGGATCGTACAGCCGGCGGGCGTGGGCACCGCCATACATCAGCGCCCGGGCAATGCCAATGGCGCCAATGGCATCCAGGCGATCGGCATCTTGCACCAGCTGGCCGGTCAGCGTCAGGGGCTGATGGCCTGCCAGGTTGGCCTTAAAGCTCATGTGATCGATAATGGCAAAAATGGCTTGTTGCTCCTCATCGACATACCCGGCCGTGGTTAATGTCTTGCCAGTTTGAGCTTTAGCGACCGCCACGTCGGCCACCAGTTTGTCATCATAGGTATCATGCAGCGTCGCCGCGGCAATGGCCACCCGCGAATTAGCTGCTGGTGTCTGCACGAGCAGGGTTTTGACCGTGGCCACCACCCGCTTGATATGGTCCAGCCCGTGGCCGCTATGGTCCGCCGCCAGCACCGCCTCCGCGTAGGCCATTAATTGTGTTTCTGGGGTCATATGCTTACTCCTTCCAGTTTCCCTGACGCCTCTTAATTGCTTTCCTTACTGGCAACCGGCTATGCTTAAAGTAGTCAACCAGATCACCCACGTAAAGGAAGTGAACGTCATGAAGTTGCGTCATCTTCAAATCAACCAAACCTTGAACCAGTTCACCCGCCTCACCGCCACAGAAGGCGCCCAGGAGCGGCCCCTGGCGCAGCAAAATCTGCTGTTTTGGGTGGCGGCAGAGGATACGCCGCCTACCCCAACCGAACTGGCCGATGCTATGGGCCTGTCCAAAGCGGCCATCACCAAAATGATGGGGCCACTGCTCGATGATGGTCTGCTGGAGAGGATCGGTGACCCTAATGATAACCGCAGTTTTACCTTGGTGGTTACCGAACCGGGCAAACAAGCCGTGCGGGAAATGGCGGAAGCCTATTTCAAGCCAATGAACACGCTCAAGGCCGGCCTCGGTAAAAAGCAATTCAACAAACTCATTGATTTGCTGGATCAGGCTAATGAGGTGCTGATTAATCCAGAGTAATCATTGGGGCAAGTCAAACCCTTGCGCCTTCAAAATTCGACCGATCTCATCTCTTTGATGCAGGTCGGTTTTTGTGTAGGCCAAAAGCATGTCGACGAAGCCGCTATCGCGGGCATTCACCGGGCGATTCCGATAATAATCGCGGGTGGTGTTATCATAGTCCTGAAGGGCAGCAGCATCCCAGGTTGGGTATTGATTGGCCCCAACCACCACTGCATGCGGCAGGCGGGGCTTCGGCTGCGATAAGCCTTCTGGCACGCCGACCATCACGCCAAGCAACGGGAAAGTATGGCGCGGCAACTTCAAGAGGCTAATCATCTGCCGCGGGTCATTTAAGATACTGCCCAAATAGCACGTCCCCAGCCCTTGCGTTTCGGCTTCACTAACCAGCGCCTTCGCTGCTAATTGGCAATCCGCGGCACCAGCGAGAAACGCCGCCCAGCCGGTTAAATTATGGACGTCAGCATCGGGCACCTGCCGCAAGTTGCGGTGGGTATCCAGCACGAACACATAAAGCAGCCCCGGCCCGGCCACAAACGGACAATGCGTCAGCTCAGCGATGGTCTGCTTTTTGGTTGTATCCGTCACCTTAATCAAGGTGAACTGCTGCAAATAATTGCTCGAGGCAGTTTCCTGCGCGATGGTTTCGAGTGCTGCCTGTTGCGCGGCACTCGGCGCCGCGGCAAAGTCGCGAATACTGCGATGTTTCAAAGGTTGCTCAGTCATGTTTTGCCTACTTTCACCATCAAATTTATCCACCAAGAAGGGTTTCTATGTCACAGTCTACCACGATTCCAGATCAAATTCGGGTCACTGGCGCGTACGTCAATAACCTCAAACATGTTAATGTGAATATCCCCCTGCACAAGCTAGTGGCCATCACAGGCCGCAGCGGCTCCGGCAAATCATCGCTGGCGATGGGCGTGTTGTATGCGGAAGGCATGCGGCGCTATGTCTCGGCGCTGTCGACTTACACCCGGCGCCGGCTCGGCCAAGTCGGCCATGCCCAAGTTGAATCGATTCAGCACATCCCCAGCGCCATTGCCTTGCGTCAGCGGCCAGTGGTGCCTGGCATTCGCTCCACTGTCGGCACCACCACTGAGGCGCTGAATGTCTTACGCCTGATGTTTTCTCGCCTGGGGTCGCCCCAGTGTCCCAATGGCCATCAGGTCCCGCCCACGCTGGCCATTGCCCAGAGCATGGATCTCCCTAATCAACCTGGCAGCGGCATGGGTGAAATCACCTGTCCCACTTGTGGCGTCAAATTCCAAGCCTTTAGCGCGAAAGACTTCGCTTTTAACTCCGCCGGCGCCTGCCCCACCTGTAACGGCACCGGCGAAGCTAAAACCCTCGCCACGGATCGGCTGATTCCAGACCCTAGCCTGACCATTCGCAACGGCGCCGTTGCTTCTTGGCGTCTGCCCGGCCGCAACTTTATGCCGCTGGTGGCCCAGCAAATCGGCATCGATATCGACACCCCATTTGAGGACCTGCCAAAAAAGCAGCAAGACATGGTTTGGCACGGCACCAAGCGCACCTACTCGATTAACATTCCCAGCAAGTCCGGCAAGATTTTCCACATGGACAATGCCATGTTCGAAAATGCCTTCAACGCCGTGGAAGACTCCATGGCGACGACCACGAACGAGCGCGCCATCACCCGGCTGAATCGTTTCTACCGCTTCGATGTCTGCCCGACTTGCCATGGCACGCGTTTTCGGCCCGAGCTGCTGCATCAGCTGATCGCAGGCAAGACCATTGCCGATGTCTCCGCCATGACGCTGAGTGACTTGCAGGCGTTCATTCCCACCATCTATACCTGGCTGCCAGAAGACATGCAAGCCTTAGCGCATGATATCATCCGCGAGTTAACCACGATTTTGCAGCCACTGCTGGATTTGGGGTTGTCTTACCTGCAGCTCAGTCGCGCCGGCGCCAGCTTGTCCACCGGTGAGCTACAACGGATTCAACTGTCGCGCACCCTGCGCACGCAAACCACCGGCGTCCTGTATGTGCTCGATGAACCGTCGATTGGCCTGCACCCCGCTAACGTGGCCGGTTTGATTGCCGTGATGCGCGGTTTGGTCGCACAAGGTAATTCCGTCGTGGTGGTTGATCACGACACGGCCATCATCGAAGCCGCTGATGAGGTGCTTGAAATCGGCCCTAGTGCCGGGGCCGCTGGTGGTCGCTTGATCAATCAAGGCTCGCCTGCCGCTATCGCCAAGGCGCCGCACTCCTTGATCGGCCCGTATCTCACCGGCCAAGCCGATTTGATTGTGCGGCCGACTGCCCAGCGCGCCACCGTGACCGCCAAAAAGTGGTACGGCGTTACCGTCACCGACCGCTTCAACCTGCACCAACTCACTGCTACCTTCCCGGCCAACCAGCTGAGCGCCGTGTCCGGTTTTTCTGGGGCCGGCAAGTCAACGCTGGTGTTTGATGCACTAGTCCCGGCTTTAACGGCGACGAAAACCAAGCCCGCGCCCAGCTTTGTCCAGGACTTGCACCGCGGCGGCCTGCGGCGCGTGGTGGCCATCGATGCCAGCCCCGTCGGCAAAAATGTGCGCTCAACCGTGGCAACTTACACCAACATTCTCGACCGCCTGCGCGACCTTTTCGCCAGCCTGCCCGCCAGCCAACAGCGGGGCTACACCGCCAGCAACTTCTCCTATAACGTGACTGCTGGCGCCTGCCCGACTTGTGGCGGTACCGGGCAAATCAGTTTGGACATCCAATACCTGCCTGACATGCAGCAAGTTTGCCCAACCTGTCAAGGCCGGCGCTATAACCCGGAGGTACTGGAGATCAAGTGGCAGGGCCAATCCATTGCGGATCTGTTGAATCTGGGCGTCGATGAAGCCCTGCCAGTGTTCGTTGACCAACCCGCAATCGAGCAAACCTTGCAGACGCTCCATGACATGGGGTTGGGCTACTTGCACCTCGGTGAAAGCACCCCGAGCCTCTCGGGTGGCGAGGCCCAGCGTCTCAAGCTCACAGCTCACATGGGGAAAAGCCAAAAAGGCACGCTATTTGTCTTCGATGAACCCTCCGTCGGTTTGCATCCCTTGGACGTGGCCACCTTGCTGCAAGTGTTCCAGCATCTGATCGACGCCGGCGGCACGGTGCTCACCATCGAACATGACCTTGATGTTCTGGCCAATGCCGACTACCTGCTTGATCTCGGTTCTGAAGGGGGTCGCTTCGGCGGTGAAATCGTCGCCAGCGGCACGCCGCTAGAGGTGGCCCAAAGCGAAGCCGGTCACACCGGCCATTACCTTGCCGCTCACCTAGCACATTTCGCCAAGTGATTGCAGCAAAAAAATGTGCCCTCAGCCAAGCGCCGCGGGCACATTTTTTGAATCGGGTTTAGCGCGTTAGAAACATCCGCACATAGACGCGATAGGACAGGAAACCGCAAATCACAATGGTGCCGACTAACCAAGCGGCCGCGAGCCATTCAGTGTGCTGGCTCACCGCCACCGCCTGATTCAGCAGGCCGCGGGCGGTGTTCACAATCGGGGTCATCGGCTGATGATCAGCAAAGAACTGAACGGGCTTCGCCATCCCAGTGGTGGGCATCAAAGCCGAGCTGACAAACAGCAGCATCAGGAGCACATAAGAGAAGCCGCCAGCAGAAGCGTAGTTGTCGGCCTTCAGCGAAAATGGAATCGCTAGGAGCGTGATGCCTAGGCCGAACAACACCGACAAGCTAACAAACAGCAGCGCCGAACTGACGGTCACATCAGCGCGGTAGCCAATCAGCACGCCAACCAGAAAGACCAGTGCTTCGGCCATCAGCATAAAGGTCACTGACGCGAGGACATGCGAACCCAAGATCACCCAGCGGGCAATCGGCAGTGAGTGCAGCCGATCCAAAAAGCCTGAAGTGCGGTCGAGGTTGATGCGCATTGAGGTGTAAGCTGACCCCATCGCCATTGTCAGCAGCAGAAACCCGGGCAAAGCGTAACGCAGATAAGCCTGGGCGCCGCCTGCCCCAGTCGTGGCAATGTTGCCACCCATGACATAGACGAAAAACAGTAACATGAACACCGGCATCGCAATCACCGTAATGATGGTATCGGCATTCGTCAGGTTTTGCCGGATGATGCGCCCGGTTAACGTGCGGAGCTGGTTAAAGGTTTGCATGAACTGCCTCCTTGGTGACATTGAGGAAGACCGATTCCAAATCGGTTTCATCCTGGTCGTAATGTTCTACCGTCACCCCTGCATCGAGTAGTGCCGCCAGGGCTGGCTCGGCCTGCGTAGCAGTCAGCGAAAGCCCATGTTCTGTCGGGGTAAAGGCAATGCCTGCCGCCCCGAGCGTCGCTGTTGCGACAGCCTCATCAGCTGGCGCGACTTGCAGGGTATAAGTCGCCGTGACCCGCTGCTTGATGGCCGCTGGCGTGCCCGATTTAACGATCACACCATCATGAATGAACGCGATATGATCGGATAAAGCGTCAGCCTCATCGAGATATTGGGTGGTGAGGAACACGGTTTTGCCGGCGTCGCGCAGTTCTTTAATCATCTGCCACAGCGCGAGGCGGTTTTGCGGATCAACCCCAGTGGTTGGCTCATCCAGAAAAATCAGCTGCGGATCACCCAGCAAGGACATGGCCAAATCCAAGCGCCGCCGCATGCCGCCAGAATAGGTTTTGACTTTCCGGTTCAAAAAGCTGGTCAAATCCAGCCGCTGCGCCAGCTCATCAATTTCGACTGGGACATCCTTCACCCCTCGCAGCCGGGCAATCAAACGCAGGTTCTCGGCGCCGGTGAATTCGCCGTCCAGTGTGGTAGCCTGCGCATTCAAGCTCATCAGCCGGCGCACCTGATTGCCGGCCGTGCGCGAGTCCAGCCCCATGATCACCACGGTGCCGGCAGTCGGCTGCGACAGCGTGGTGAGAATATTGATCAATGTGCTTTTCCCGGCCCCATTTGCGCCGAGCAAAGTGAAGATTTCGCCTTGCTCCACTTCAAGATTGACGCCTTTTAGCACCGGCAGCGCGCCAAAGTCCTTGGTCACGCCTTTGACAACGATTGCTTTCATTCTCGCTCAGCCTCTTTGACTTTCTGCCGCAGCTGCTTGCGATACTTAATCAGCCACATTTCTTCTGGATATTGCGCCATGATGTTTTCGGCGAATTCAACCGGATCCTCGCCAACAATTTGCCGCACTGGGACCTGATCGGCGGCACTTTCTTGAAAAATGTGCAGCACTTCCTCCAGCACATCCATCATCGCGCCGCTTCCGGCGAAGCTCCAAATATACTTGGTTAACGCCGTCACCGTGTCGGCATATGCCGCCGGCAGCTGCTTGACGTCCTTAAGAAATTGCCGGTAGCGTTTTTTGTCTTTGATCATGTTATTAAAACTGTTTTTAATGTTCATCATTACCTTGCTCCCTCAATGTGGCCATGGTGGCGGCTAAAAACTCCCACTTCTGCCAAAATTCTTGTAGATACTGGGTGCCGGCGGGGTTTAACGTGTAGAACTTGCGCGGCGGCCCCATTTCTGACTTGCGCCGGTCGACGTTGAGCAGCCCTTTCTTCTCCAGCCGCAGCAGCACGGTATACACTGTACCTTCCACGATGTCTTCAAAGCCTAGATTGACCAGATACGTCGTGATCTCGTAGCCGTATGTTTCGCCTTCGCTGATACGCTGCAGGACAATTCCTTCCAGCGCGCCTTTGAGTAATTCCGTTAAACCCTTCACTGTCTTCACCTTTCTCTTACGCCGCCATCGCTTGGCGGCATGCGGCACTTGCTAGCTTGTGAGTCCTAGCAAGAGTGGGCCAAATGATAGCTACTCTTTGTTGCTAGGTACCGGTGCATAGTAACAGCGAGTAGCTGGCCTGTCAACGTTATTTGAAAAAATTTTCTCGTGCAAGCAAAAACGCCCTCGCTTCATGAACGAGGACGTTCTGCCGCCTTAACGGCGACGGTGCTTCCGCACCAGGCGATAAATCAGATACCCAAGGAGCACCAGCCCCAGTACCGCGGCGGCAATCACCGCCCAGCTCAAGGCCTTGGCCCGCGTGGTGCTCCGGGTACTGGCCTTGGCGGCTTGCTCGGTGTAAGGGACCCGGTAGCCGGTGACCAGCAGACGATGAGAATTTTGCCCGATTGGTGTACAAGTCATGAGTGTGGCCAAGTCTTTACCTGGCTCGATCTGCAAACTCGACACATCATCTGGCTCAATCACCTTGATACGATTCACCTTGTAGGCGAGATGCTCGCCATCGATGGTGAAAATGAAAATCTGACCTTTTTTCAGCTCATGCAGATCATCGAACAGCGTCTTGCTGGGAATCCCGCTATGGGCCGTCATCACCGTGTGCGTGCTAGCACCGCCAGTCGGGAAACTCGTCCCTGGCAGCACCACTGCGCCTGATTCCATCAGAACCTCATTGGTGGTGTCGTAAAGCGGCAGATTCACCGCCAGACTGGGTATCGTCACCGCCCCAATCAGGTGCTCACGTAGCGCTTTGATCTGCTGCACCCCTTGGCCTTTTTGGGTAAAAACATCAGCATTTGGGCGCAAGCCTTGCTTGGCCAAAGCCTCGTTTTCCCGCTTGATCTTCGCCTGTTGCCGCTTCACATTGGCTTCGGCTTTTTTCCGGTCCCGCGTCACCCGAGCACTTAAGGTGAGGGTATTCACAGCGCGGGCCACGAAGGGATAAGCAAACACGGCCAGACCGGTAAAAAACAGGATGGTCACGAACAGCTCAGCTTTGAGGCTGGCGCGGCGCTTTTTGCTCATCTCCTTCACTCCTTTGACTTAGAATTAAGCGTGGCGCTTCTTGTAAATCACCGCTGTGCCCATCGCTGCCGTCCCGACAATCAGGAAGGCCGCAATGCCCATGCCACCAGTCAATGGCAGTTCGCCATCGAGTGGGGTGTTGGCGATGTTGTCTGAGCCAAGCGCAGTTGTTTCAGGGGCGCCTTTGGCCACGGTGAAATCTGTTACCGCAGTGGTGATTTCGTAGCCAGTTGGGGCCGCAATTTCAACCAACTTATAGCTACCAGATTCAAGACCATTGATTTGTAAATGGCCACCTGCACCAGAAGTCAACACAGTGGCGTCATTCTCATTTTCTACCCAATCAATGTCATTTGGCATGTAAGTCCCTGCCGAGGCTGTCTCGTCGTCAAGGACTGCCCATAGACCGTCGCTATTTTTGAGTTTGAAATCAGCGCCTGGTAAGCCTTGATTAACATCATAAGCATCGTGTTTCTTGAACTTATGGCCACTAGTTTCAACTTCTTCGGATTCATCAACGATGGTCATCTCTGGCCCATTGCCAAATTGACCCGTGAAGGTGTTGCCGATTTCTTGATTCGGCACCGCATGCTTATTTATCTTCATGGTGTATTTGACGGACAGGGCTTTCCCTTCAATCTTGTTCAGTAATGCGATGATCTCGCTTTCCTTGCTTCCGTTTTCCAAATCAATCTCATATTTGAAGCCCGCATGATCCTTCCAACCAGCATCATTGGAGTCCGTGTAGGTGCCTGCGGCCACAAAGAGACCATGCAAGTCTGTATCTTCACCCTCAATGGTGATGGTTGGTTCCCCAACCAGCGTGGTTCCAACCTCTGACATGAGGTCAGTGAGGTTGATGGATTTGAATTTCGTACCGGCTTCTCGGATCCCATGAGGAATGACGAAGTTGGTTTCGTAGTGCAGTTCCTGACCAACTTCATAGTTGTAGACATTGCCGTTGTCAGCATTGTTACCATTCAGGTTGGTCAGCTCTTTCGTCATCCCCGTATTCTTCGGATAGATCTTGATGGTCTTTAAGAAGCCGTCCTTTGCTGCATTACGCACTGGCATGCCGACAACCACCGGCACAGAACGCAGTAAGTTGGTACGGTCACTGTCCCCTTCTTCGAAGAGATACAATTTATATTTACCGTCTGCCGTACGCGTCTCCAGATCGGTAAAATCGAGCGTGCCCTTTTGTGAGTCAGTCGTACCAGATGCTTTCACTGGCGTGGATTCTTTATATTTTTCACTCCAGTCGGCCACAATCTCCTTGGTTAAATCCTCCGCAGATACACCAGGATTAGCGGCCTGTAAGTCATAGAAGATACTCGTCACATCATAGGCAGAAAATTTTACGTTACCAATGCTTTCAAGCGCTTCAAGAGCCGCGATGGTTTCCCCGGTGTTGGGCGTCAGTTGATAATTGGCATCGATGAACTTCTTATTGATTTGCACGGTAACCTTACTCGGTAAAGTCGGACTTACCGCCGTTGCCCGCACCGTTTCCGGGGCCGCATTCAATGCTGGGGCAGCGGACAAAGCGAGGCCGCAAACCATTAAGCCAGCAAGGGCAGCACGGGACACTTTATTCATTGTCATTTTCATTAAGTGGGTCCTCCTAATTCTTGGTGTGGGCACGGCGTTGAAGCAGCCATGCACCGAGCATTAACGCTGCGCCAAGGGCAATCAGCAAGCCGGAAATCACGCTGCCGGTTTGGGGCAGCTTGCCAGCTGGCGTTGATGGCTTAGCCACCACCGTCACGTTGCCCTGGTCTTCTTTTTCTCGGATGTTATAAACGCGCGGGCGGCCAATCGCGATTTGAGCATCGCTAACGACCCCAGCTGTCGTTTCATTCAACACTTCACCATTGACCAACACCGGATTGAAACTGCCATCTGGCTTGGTCCATGAAGTTGGCACTTCGACCTTAACTCCAGTGGCGCCAAGGTTATTGATGTAGCCCAGCGCTGGCTTGAGTTCTTCAAAGTAGTAGGTGCCGCTAGCTAAGAACCGGGTCCCGGTGTTCACCAAACCGTCTTTATCGGAGATGAACTTATCAACCGCTTCATCGGTCAGCGGATTGCTGGAAGTGATCCATTCATTCCGCGGCGCTTCGCTAAGATCCGTACTCAACCAAAGCTTTTCGCCGTTCACGATTTGATACAGGGCAAAGACTGCCCCTTGGACGCGGACATCATCGCCTGCCGCATTCCGGCCAAACTTGAAGAAGTACGGGTCCCGGACATAGGCAACGTTCTTGGCGTAGATATGAATGTTGTCCATTGCGGCGCCGTCAGCATTCATGATCGGCATGACCACCATCATCGGGGCAGCCATGGTGCTTAAGTCGACGTCAAAACTATGATCCGATGCCACACTCTTTTCGAGGAGCAGGTACGCAGCATATTGAGTGCCAACCTTCTGCGCCACGGTGAAGCGAGCAATCCCGTCTTCGCGACTGCCATCTTCCATGAACCCTTCCTGGGTCGTTTTGGTCGCCAGCAGGTCCAGATTTTCTTCTGCTTCTGCGAAGGCGTCCATGCGATTCTTGTTGCGCCATTCATTCACAAATTGAGTCGGCGTCTTCCCATCTTCCAGGGCTTCTTGGTACAACTTCGTGGCATCATAGAGGACCACTTCGGCGCCGTTGAGGCCTTTGGTTTCTGCCAGTTCAATTTTGGATTTGAGACTACCGTCGTTTTCGTATGACCATGTGTCTGTGTTCAGCCGCGCATCATCGTGGATCCGTTTGTGCACCACGATGTCGACGTTCTTCGTCGCGGCCTGAGTTGGGGTTGCCTGCAGGAATGGGAGCGCCATTGCGGCTGCGGCAATACTAAAGAGAATTCGCTTGAGCATCTTACCGTCCCTCCTGTTCTTTCTTGTAGCGCAGGGTCAACCCCGCTGCGGTTGCGCCCACCATCAGTACCAAAGCACTGGCGATAAACGCATTAAGGCCAGGGCCACCGGTGACAGGCATTTCTTGCACAGCAAGCTGGTTAATAGCCGTGATGGTCAGCGTGTCGCCAGAGAGCTTGTAGGAGTAGCCCTCAACTGCGACGCCATTGCTGGTCAAAAGCTGACCGTCAACCTTCACCGTAGCGTCGGTGCCTTTGGCGTTCACTTGAATTGAAACTGTCGCATCAAGCTTTTCATAGCCACCTGGGGCTTCGACTTCGGTCAAGGTGTATGCATCGTTACCAAAAAGTTTGGTTTCTGCCGTCACCCCAGCTTCAGTTGCCACTGAGGTCAAAGTTTCGGTTTCAGGACCGGTTAAGGTGAATTTGGCATCTGGCAGGAAGCTGTCCATGAAGCCTTTCTTGACCAGAACCAGTTTCAAGTTACGTTTGGGTGCGTTGTACTTCACCAATTTCAGCAAGGTACCATTTACCAGTTCAAAGCGATCATACTTGCCATCAACTTGATTCAAGTTCACGGTGCCGCTAATCTCGCGTGGAGTGCTGATACTGCTGCCGTCTTTACGGAAGCCGTAATAGAACCATTTGCCTGCCCTGTCGCGCCGGAACAGATATTCGGTTGGGTCTAATTCAAAGCCTTCTGGGGCAGCAGTTTCCTTGATGCCATAGAATCCTTCAGCAAGCCCCTGAGGCATACCGGTAACCAGACCTGTCCCACTTGGGTCAGTGAAATCTTGATTCTTGTATGTGTTTAACATGAACTGCGCAGTCTTAGCTGCGGTAGCAGACATTGGATATTGCGGATCCGTTGATTCCTTTTCCACCTGAACGCCATATTGCACGTTAATCAAAGTCAACGTAAAGGTGTTCGCATCATATTTTTGAATTGAGACATACGAAGCATCGGCACCAACTTCCCCCGCTACCATGTACTTCAAGGCTTGGCCTTGATTACCATAGGCAACATCCGTGAACGTCTGGGTCCATTCACCATTCGGGGTGAGCGTCAGGGTCTGAGCATTGGCAAAGGTTGAGCCTTCGCGGGCAATATGAACCTGCAAACTTGCTGGTTGCTTCCCCGCGCCTTCAATGTCATGCCATTCTTTTTTCACTGTGTAAACCTTTGAAGGTGCTTTGGCAGAAGGAACACCAAAGTTAACGGTTGGGGTACCTTCTTTGGCGTCAAAGGTCGTATTACCATTAATCTGGTACCAGTGATCAGCTTTGAAGCCTTCAGCTTCAGTGTTGATGCGCACTTGGTATTTGATTGAGACTTGTTGATCTTTACCCAGATTAAGATCAGTGACGGTCAACTTGCCATTTGCAATCGTTGCCGTCGGTTTAGTCGCTGTGCCATGCGTCACTGTCGCATTGGTTGATACATAACTAAACTGACTGCCCAGCGGGTCGGAGACGACGCCGTCAACAACGGTGTTGAAGTTTTGGACCACATCATCTGCTAGACTCCTAAGGTAGGTGGTAATAGCGGCAGCAGTATCGGTTGTTTGATACAGCGGTTGCCCCTTACTGTCTACGCTAGGCAGTTTCCGCATCTGCGCCTCAACCTCTGCCTTGGTCATATAAGTCTTATCTCTACCATTTTCCTTGTAGGTATCGTCTGGAAGCTGAATACCTAAAGCCCGCAGTGTGACTTCTTGCTTGATTGCATATGCTGTCCCAAGCGTTGCTGCCCAAGTATCTTTGATCGTATTGTTGTCATTATCCTTGTATTCTTCTGGGAAGCGTGCCGTGTTACCAGCGCCTTCCTTGGTCGAAGAAAAATTGGTGCCAATGATAGTACCGTCAGGTAGTTTTTTGCTGTTAAGCACTTCATATGAGTAAGTTGGCACGCCATCTGTCAGCAAAATCATCTGCTTATCTTCAATCTCGGTCACTTTATCGAGCAAACCCTTGCCCAGCTCTAAACCCTTTTGGGTAAAGGTCCCACCTTCAGCGGCGGCGGTAATCTCGCTCTTGATGGTTGCTTCATTTTCTTTAACCGACTTAACGTCGACGCTAAAGCGGGCCTTTTCATCGCCTTCATAGCCGACCACGCCGAGATAGACATCATTCTCAAGCCCAGCCGTTTTAATGCGGGTCATGAAATCTTCGACCCCTTTAATCATGGCGGAGCGTCGATCACCTTTCATACTTCCCGAGTAATCCAACACAAGCACAATCGCCATCTTGTGGTGTTTCGAACTGGTATTGCCTTTGATGTCCAGCTGAACATCAAACAAACCCTTGGTCGAAGTTTCCTTGGCGTACTTCCGAATACGGAAGTCCGGATTCGATTTGTTCGCACCATAGTCCAACCAAGTGTTGTTATTAGCATCAACAACGCCGGTATTACTATATAGTTTGTTCTCTTGGCTATTCCCACCAATATGATTTTTCACATTGGTGTTGTCCTTGAAGGCCCACGCTTTAGTTGGGTACACGCCGTCAGCCGTACCTACTGGCGTGTAGTCAAGTGGCATCCGATAGTCTTCAAGACTAAAGCTCTGACTACGGTCATATTCCTTAGCGTAAACATTCGCGTTCAGCAGTCCGTGCGTCGCTTGGACTTTTTCTTCCACAGCATCCACAGTATTCGCTGCGTCTGCTTCGGTTTGTGGGGTGTTAGCGGCTGGGCGTTCGATAGCAACGGCTTGTTCTTCTTCCGTTGCGGTCGAAAGCGGCAGCAGCACTTCAACTGGCCCCACCAAGGTATCAGTCAATGCAGAATCGACTGGTGTTTGGAGAGGGTCAGGGTCCGCTTCAGCATCGGCTGCTTCCACGGTCGCGGTCGTTGGCTGCGCCGTCTGCGCCACTTCGCGACGGTTCAGTTCAACGGCAACGTACAAACGGTTATTCGTTTTTGGCGTCGAATAGTACAGCACATTTTGTGAAGAGCGGCTGTAGGCTTTTTCAATCCACCATTGATTTTTCGGCTGGCTATCTTGGCCCTGCATCGCTTGCACCAGCTGATTAGCTTTCGGTGCTAAGCGCAGCGTCGCGTCTCGATCGGTCGAAACCCGCACTTTAAGGGCGCGCAGTTCGCCTTGGTCCTTTTTGTTGTAACTAAGCGCCCAGTTAATCTGATCGCCTTGGACCGTACCTGTGACGTTGACATCTAGCGCATTGCTTGTGGTGATGACCTTTTCAATCTGATCCGGCGTCGTCGCCGCGGCGGTTTGAATACCCCCCAGATTCATCAGCTGCATGAAGAGCAGCACGACCACCATGAAGCCATGCATTATTTTTGCTTTCATGGGCTTCCCCCTTGTGTCGTTGAGATGACCAACAGCAGTGTCACTTTAAGTATCGTCGTACCATTTTCCGTTCATCTCTGTTCCCCCTTGCTTCTGCATTGACAGGTAAACATTATACAAACGTTTAATACCTGCTTATATTAAGCCTAGCATGGTGAATTGTGAGAAGGGAAACATAGCGATAGTTATTTTAATAAATGGGGTATACAAAAAGCCCCAAATCCTTTAAGCAACAAGGGTCTGGGGCAAAAATATATTTATATTTAGTCTTTGTTAGAGGTGCCTCGCCAACCAGAATAGCCCGCGAACACCGCAGTTTGTGAAATATTCACTCAGGCCAGGATATTGTCAATGGCTTCGCATTCGGTTGCGGTAAATTCGAGGTGCTCACAGGCTTTGAGGTCATCGATCAAGTGCTCAACGCTAGTGGTACCGACCAGCACCGACGCCACAATTGGATCTCGCAGCAGCCAGGCCAGGGCCATTTGCGACAGCGTTTGACCTCGATCTTGCGCAATTTCATTCAAGGCGTTAAGCTTCGTCACTACCGCCTCGTGGCCATGCGCAAAAGTGCCTTCGTTGGTCGGATGGATTTTGAAGGTATCGGGAATGCCAGTTAGATAGCGATCTGACAGCAATCCTTCCGAAAGCGGCCCGTAAGCCACTACCCCAGCCCCAGCAGCCCGCAGCTCATCGAGCAAGCCGCTGGTTTCAACGCTGCGGTTGAACATGTTGTAGCTCATCTGGTCCACCACAAACGGCGTGCCCAGCTGCTTGAACAAGGCAATCGCCTGCTTGGCCTGATCCGTATCATAGTTGGAGACGCCAATGTACAGAGCTTTGCCTTGGCGCACCACATCATCCAGCGCCCGCACGGTTTCCGCCACTGGCACCCCAGCATCAAAGCGGTGAGCGTAATAGAGATCCACATAGTCAAGCTTCAGCCGGCGCAGCGAATCATCGATGCCTTGCAAAATCGCTTTACGCGAGGTGCCAGTGCCAAACGGGCCGGGATGGATTTCGTAGCCGACCTTGGTGGCAATCACCAGTTCATCGCGGTATGGCTTGAGCTCATTGGCTAACACCTGACCGAGCAATGCTTCGCTGGAACCAAAATCGCCATCGCCATAGTGATTAGCCACGTCAAATTGAAAGACACCGTGGTCAAAGGCGGCCAAAATCACATCGCGGCGCGCCGCTAGGGGATCACCGCTACCAAAATGCTGCCACAGGCCTAAAGAAATCGGTGGCATCACTAACCCGGAATTCCCGGCTGGCCGGACGGGTACGCCTTCATAACGCTCTGTTTGGGCTTGATACATTAGCTTTCCTCCTTATCGAAAAACCGCAGTAAAAATTGGGCGAGACCATCTTCTTTATTGGTCTCAGTCACATACTTGGCGACCGCTTTAACCTCTGGCACCGCATTACCCATGGCAACGCTGATGCCGGCGGCTTTGAGCATCCCCAAGTCATTCAGGCCATCCCCGAAGGCAATCGTGTGGTCCTTAGGAATGCCGGTTTTGGCTTGCAGTTCCAAAATCGCATTGGCCTTATCCACATGCTTGGGAATTAACTCAATGTTGGTCGGGTCTGAGGCCGATAGATGCAGCAGCGACTGAGCCGCCAGTTGCTCGCGGGTGTTGGCCAAAGCTTCAGGATCACTCAGCGAGAAAATAATGCCGTTGGTAATCTCATCACTATGGGTTTGCAGCGCCGTAATATCTGGCAGTTGCGTCACGTCAATAGTGACATCCTTAGGCGCAAAGGAATACAGCATTTGCTCGATGGCAGGCGGTGGCGTGGTGACATAATAAACCGCCGTGTCGGTAAAATACACTGCCGTTAAGCCGTTACTGGCAGCGGCGGCTTCAATCGCGGCTAGCGCTTTGCTACCGAGCAAGTGATGCGTTTTTTGGCCGGAAAATTCATAGGCGGCCCCATTGGCCGAAATAATTTCCGCCCGTGGGCCAATCTGCTCGGCCATCGCCGCTGCCAAGGCGTACATCCGCCCGGTGGCTAAGTAAAACAGATGACCAGCATCCAGGAGCTGGTTAATGACCTGGCTGGTGCGAACCGAAATCGTGGTGCTATCATATGCCAGCGTGCCATCCACATCCGAAACGATCAAATATTGTGCCATGCGTCGCCCTCCTTCGCCACTCGCTGTTATTATACCAAAAAAGCAGTCGGCATCATGCACGACTGCTTTGCGGGTTAGCGACCTTGCTGGGCCTGTCCAATTTCATCCTTGAACCAGGTATTCCAAGGCGTTTCTGGCTGACCGTTAGCGGTAAACGGCGCCTTCAAAGCGACCAACAATGCCGCCATGTTATCGCCGCGATCGGCGACCAATCCGTCTAGCTTTTCTGCTTTCAAAAAGCTATCGTTATCAATCAGCCATTGGTTGATGTCTGCCACATGCCCGGACACATCGATCTGAGCCAGCAAATCCAGCCCTTCATTGTAATATTTTTCAATATAAAACTTGGCAAAACCCACCAGTGCTGTATGTTTTGCCGAATCACTCAACGCGTCAAATAATACCGTCTTTTCAGCCATGTCTTCAGTCATCCCTTCTCAAAATGTTCACCTTATACGATAAGCCAATGAAGGCCGGTTTGGCAAACAATTATAGTATTCAAAGAATTAAATGAAGTCTATTGCTTTCACTTGCTCAATGCGCTACTATCCTTCTATCAATTAACCATTGATAGCTCTAGGAAGGAACTGATGATAGTGAAGAAAGAAGACATTCATCTCGGCGATACCGTGAAGTGTAAGGTCAAAGAAGACATGGACCACCCCTTCACCGGCACCGTGCAAAAGGTTTACGAAAACTCGGCACTGCTTGATATCACGGACTATGAAACCAGCGACAAAACGAACGCCGCTGAACTTAACTTCAAAATCGTGATCAACTTCAAGGCCATCACCAAGAACTTGGGTGGCGGCCGGCCGAATCCCACCCCATCAGAAGACGAAGCTGATTCTCAAGCTTAAGTATGAAACAAAGACGCCGGTTGCCATCAACCGCCGTCTTTTTTAGTGTTGTGATGCGCCGCCAGTTGCGCCAGCACCCAACCGACTGCCAGCCCCAGCACTGCCGGCACACACCAGCCTAAACCGTAAGCAAACCCCGGTAGATATCGGCCAAAATTCAGCAGCGTTTGCACGCCGCCGTGATGCCAGCTGGCCGGCAAGGCGTT
Organism: Lacticaseibacillus salsurivasis; assembly: GCF_036246225.1. Lineage (NCBI taxonomy): Bacteria > Bacillati > Bacillota > Bacilli > Lactobacillales > Lactobacillaceae > Lacticaseibacillus > Lacticaseibacillus salsurivasis. Next base: position 24,657 of record NZ_BTTP01000005.1, on the reverse strand, counting down.
GAGGCCATCCAGTAGTGCCGGCACCAACGTGAACACCGTCACCGTGTTAAACAGCCACCGCGATGCCCCCAGCAAAGGCGTCAGCAGGCTCAGTAAAATCAGCGTGATTGCTAGCGGGTAGATGAAGTACAGCACCGGCGTGGCCACCGCCAAAATCTGATTCAAGCCGGCGTTGGCGAAGATGATGGGTAAAATCGTCGCGACCAAGATCAGCCCTTGATACGGCACTTGCGGCAGAAGCTCGTGCATGGTATCACCAAACGCGGAGATCAAGCCAATCGCCGTTTTCAAACAGGCTAAAATCACAATGATGGCCAGTAGCACGCTGCCCACCGGTCCAAAATACGCATTGGCCACATTGGCCAAAATGGGACCGCCGTTACTGGCGCGGGCAAATTCGCCCAAGGCATTGCGCCCCAAAATAGCTAACAGTGCGTAGAGCACCGCCATCATCACCGCCGCCAGCACGCCAGCTTTGATGGTATCCTTAGCAATTTGGGTGGGCGCCGTCACCCCTAAATCCTTGATAGCATCCACCACAATGATGCCAAAAGCCAACGCGGCTAGCGCATCCATGGTCGAATACCCCGCGGTAAACCCGGTCAACACCGGCACTCTTTGATAAGTCGCGGTCGGCAATTGGCCGCGGCCCATTGGTTTAACCACCACGGCAATCAGCAAAACCGCCAGCGCAATCAAAAACGCCGGCGTCAGAATTTTCCCCACGTAAGTCATGATTTTGCTCGGCTTACGTGCAAACCACCACGCCGCCGCGAAAAACAGCACAGAAAACACTGCTAGACCCAGGGTGCCCTGCGTCGGCTTGATGAACGGGGCGAGGCCAATCTCATAGGAAATCGGCACCAGGCGCGGCAAGGCAAAAAACGGCCCGATGCAGAGGTACAGCAGCAAGGTGAAGCCATAGGCATACGGGCGATTGATGCGCTGCGCCATGGTATAAACGCCATCGCTTTTGCTCATCCCAATCGCCGCCACCCCTAACAGCGGTAGGCCGACGCCGGAAATCAGGAAGCCGAGCACCGCTGGCCCCAACGCCTGTCCCGCTTGCTGCCCGACAAACACCGGAAAAATCAAATTGCCGGCACCGAAAAACAGGCCAAAAAGCATGGTGCCAATGAAAAATAGCTCGCCTCGCGTGAGCTTGCGTTCGCCCATCTCATCGGGCTCCTTTCCAAAGGTGTCAGTGCGGCAGAAAAGTGACAGTGCGACTGGCTAGGCTAACCGTCATTCTAAGTACGCCAGCCTCCGCAGCCTGTTATAGTTGCGCTTCGGTCGGCAACGCTCGAGCGAGTAGCTACGCTCTGAGCCTCACCGGCAAAGAACGCCGGCAATGCTCATAGCTAGGCTACTCATCGAGCTAAAAACCGCCGACCTTCGCAGCCTGCCTAGTTGCGCTCCGCCTGGCAACGGATGAGCGTCCAGCTACGCTTAAGTCCTCATCGCCAAACCCGGCGATAATGCCTTAAGCTAGGCTAGCCGTCATCCTAAGTACGCCAGCCTCCGCAGCCTGTTACAATAAATACTTCGTCAAATATCGAGCGACGCCGTTTTCTGAATTTGGCGCCGTGACGGCATTGGCAGCGGCTAGGATTGCAGGGCGGGCATTGCCCATGGCGACCCCGACGCCGGCGTATTCAATCATATCCAAATCATTCATGTCGTCGCCAAAGGCAATGATATCATCCTGGGCAATGCCATACGCTGCGGCGACATACGCTAAGCCACGCGACTTGCTGGCATGGGCCGTGGTGATTTCCAGCGCCGTGTTTTCGCCGCTCCACGCGCCCCAGGTTTTAGCAATCAGTTCTGGATGCCGTTGTTTGACCGCAGCCGTCAACGGCTCCAAAGTCGCCTCATCGATAAACATGGTCACCGAAACTGGGGCTTGCGTGAGCCCCGCCGCGTCAAAGCGTGAAGCCGGCTGCGGCATATCGGGGAGAAACGGAATGTCGGTGTACCCATGATCCGCCCGCAGCAACTGCTTACCCTCGGCCACCATCACCTTGATGGCATAATCCTGGCGCAGCGTCAATAAATCCAGCGCATCCGCCACTGGAATCGTCGATTCGAGCTCATGGGCCCACGCTTGATGCGGAATATGAATCAAGGCGCCGTTGAAGTTGATCATCGGTCCTTGCAACCCCAGCTGATCGTAAAACTGCTCAGAAATCGAATCCGGCCGGCCCGTGGCAATCACCACCAGATGCCCTGCCGCTTCAGCTTGCTTGAGCGTCGCCACCGTGGCCGCCGTCAGCGTCCCTTCTGTATTCAAGGTGGTGCCGTCCAAATCCAAGGCGATCATTTTTCGTTGCATGCGTGGGCCATCCTTTCCAGTCAAAATGAATTGCATCTAGTTTATCAGAATTTGGAGATTTACCCAAGTGACGTCCTGCTCGCGTATAATAGAGTGCAGGAGGTCAGCACATGAACATTCAACTCTATACCGACGGCGGCAACCGCAACACCGGCAACGTCGCCGGCGGCAAGGTCAAGCCCACCGACAAAAGTGCTTGGGCAGCGCTGCTCATTTTTGGCGAGCACAAGAAAATGCTGTCCGGCGGCGATTATGGCCGCACCAACAATTTCATGGAAATCACTGCCGTTATTGAGGGCCTGACTGCCATCAACGACACCAGCTATCAAGTTGACATCTACTCTGACTCAGCTTATGTCATCAACACCATGACGGAAAAATGGTGGGTCAACTGGCAGAAAAACGGCTGGCGCAAAAAAGGCAAGCCGGTCATCAACGCCGACCTGTGGCAAGCGCTGCTGGCCCAAATCGGCCGCTTCCCACAGGCGCCGGTGTTCCATAAAGTCAAAGGCCACGCCACCAATCAGCACAATAACGAAGTCGATGCCGCGCTTAATCACACCATGGATCAACTACCGGATCGGCAGTAAATTATCGGGGTAATTGGTTTGAATAAACGTTTGAATCACCGTCAACATATGCGCCACTGACGGTGATTTTTGCGTGGTGGGATTCGTCACCAAACACAGCGTACGCGCGAACGGTTCAGAGAACGGATAGATATTCACATCGCCAGTCAGTTTTTGCAACGCCAGTTTTGGCAGCACGCCCCAACCCAGACCCGCTTCCACCATCGACAAAATAGATTGGTCATCGACGGAATACACCAACGAATTGGTGGACACTTGGTAACGATCCAGCGCCGCCTTGGTATCGCGGTCATAGTCGCCTTGCTGCAGGATAAAGGAGCGTTTGGCCATATCGGCATCCGTCATGGTCTTCCCGTTTTGCGGGACAAAATCGCGCGGCGTGATGCAGTAAATCGGATCCTTGAGCAGCGGTACCACATTCGCCTCCGCTACCGGCAGCAAGGAAAAACCAATATCCACAGCCCCGGTGCGCACTTGCTCCCCAATTTCGTTGAACCCACCTTGCATGACCGAGACCGCCACTGCTGGAGTTTCTCGTTTGAAGGCTTGAATAATGCCCGGTAGCCAGTTGGTTGAGACTGAGGAAAAGGCCCCCAGCCGCACCCGCCCAGTATTCAGACCGTTGATGTTATCGGCGATTTGCGCCAGTTGATCTTCCAGATTCAAAATCGCCTGCACCGTCGGCAGCACCTTCGCCCCGTCTGGCGTCAACGCCACGCCTGTACGGTTGCGGATAAACAAGGGAAAACCCAGGTCTGTTTCCAGCTGACTCACACTGTGGCTGACGGCGCTGGGCGTGACATTCAGGCTCGCCGCGGCTTGAATGAAGGTTCCTTTCTCGACCACCGCCCGAAATACTTGATAGCTAAAATTACTCATAGTGACTCCTTATGTGAACGAATTTCATTTTATGCTCTGATAGTTGATTATTATTTATGATACACGAGTTCGCGGCGGCGTCAATCGGCCACGGGTGGCGGCGCCGGGCTCCGCTTGGGGCGTGCGGCCTGCTGTGCGGCCGGTTCGAGCCAAAACACGGTCTCGCACCTAATTATAGAGCCTCAACTCGCTTCGCTCTCTTGAGTCTCTAGAATTGCCGCGATGAGGACTGGTCAGCCTAAAAAGCGCAGTCTGACCAGTCCTCATCGGCTCACTGCTAGCCGCGTACCACAAGCTCCGCCCATCACCACCACCCGCTCGATAACGGTAGCGAATACGTTGATGGCTTGGATCTAACTCTCCACGTTCAAACCGAATAACAGTGCAACACCGAGCACTGCAAAAATTGTTCACCCAAGCGCAAGATTGTGGAGTTTTAATTTGAAGCCATTACTGTTCTCCAGCGGCGGCAGGCGGGACGGCAGAGGGGCGGGGTGGTCCAGCCGCGAAACAGTTGGCCCACGAGGTGACTGCATAGCAGGCAGCTCCTGGGCTAACTGGGGGCAACTTTGAGACGACACGGAGCGCGCCAGCGCGATGGTCGGCTCAAAGTTGAGGCTGGAGACCGCCCTATGGCTCCAGCCGTCCCCCGCAGCCGGACCAACACGACCCGGCGCCATCCCGCTTGCCGTTGCGGCCCTCCCCAAAACAAACAAAAAACGCCAGCTCCATCAACTAGAGCCAGCGTCAGTTTAACCTAAGTATCCAATCACCATCGCAATGACCAAAATCACCAGCACAATCGTCGTGATCCAGGCGTAGAGATGGTCTTTTTCTTTGATGAACGCATAAATCGAAACCACGACCCGAAGCACCGGCGTCAGGATCAAGAGGAACAAGCCCAGCATCAACACGGCGTACGGCTTAAACGCAATCACACCTTGCAAAATCGCTCCCGGCTTGCTGGGATGCACCCCTGCCGGATAGCCGCTTTGGCCGGTAATCAACAGCAACGCCAATCCAATCACGATTACGGCGGCGGCAATGATGACCCCAATGCGTAAAATCTGGCCGATGATGAGCTCAATATCTTGGGTTTCTTTTTTGACCTCATTGTCCATTAGATGCTCACCCCGAATCCTTTAAGTAGCATTTGCAGGCCCATGTAGCCAATCACCGGAATGAAAATCAGCCGTAGTACCTTGGTTGGCATGATTTGCATCAGCCGCGTGCCCAAAGTGGCCCCAACCAAAATCCCCACTGCCAGCGGTGCGGCGATTTCTGGCCGCAGGCTACCATTGAAGAAGTACACCGTGGCACTGGCCGCGGCGGTAACCCCCATCATCAAATTGGAGGTCGCAGTGGAAGGCTTCAGCGGCATTTTCATGATGGTATCCATCGCCAATACCTTGAATGCCCCGGAGCCGATACCGAGCAGGCCAGAAGCCAGCCCAGCGCCAAACATCATGGCAAAACCACCAGGCACGTTGGTGACTTGATAATTGACCTCTTTGCCCTGGGCCTTGTCGAAGTACGCGCCATTCAACTTGAGTTTTTCAGCGGCAGGGTCAGGGGTGGGCGCTTTGATGTTTTCCGGCTTCATCAGCATTTTCCTGATCATGTTGTACACCGAAAACAGGAGCAAAGCACCAAACAGGAAGTAGAGGAACTGGCCATCAATCAGGCCAGTCAATACGGCACCGAGCACCGCGCCGACCGTGGTGGCAATTTCTAGGAACATGGCCACGCGCAGGTTCAGCATTTCATCTTTCAAATAGGCAATGGTGGCGCCAGAGGAAGTCGCAATCACCGCGATGATGCTAGCGGCAATGGCATACTGAATCGGCAGGCCCATCATCAGCGTCAACACTGGCGTAATGATAATGCCTCCGCCCAGCCCCAACAGCGCGCCAAGAATGCCGGCCATCAGCCCGACACCAATCAACAATATCGCTTGACTTAACACGGACTACTCCCCCTTTTTGGCGGCAGGAGTCCGTTTGGTTGCGGCTTTGCGCGTGGACGACTTCTTCGTGGTTTTGCGGGTGGTCACTTTGCGGGTCGTGGATTTACGCGCGGTGGTTTTGGCGCGGTTCGCCGGTGCGGCCTTAACCACCGGTTTCGGGGCGTCGTGGTTGGCTTTGATGCGGACCAGGTCTTCGCTGACCTCGGCAATCACCGCTGCCTGGTTAGCCTTAGGATGAGCCAAATAGGTTTCGGCATCGGCGACCAAGTCGATATGCAAATCCGAGGCGTTCAAATCCGGCGTGGCCACAATCAAATAGATCTTGAGGGGCGCCATGCTGTCAGGATCCAGAAAATTGCTGACCTTTTTGCTATCCGCAAACGGCAGGTTGATGACGCCGGTTTCGAGTCGCACATAAGTTGGCGTCTCAGAGGTGATGGTCAGCTGCGCTTGAATCAGCTTGCCGGCGTTAATGGCCGCTTCTAGATCAGCAAAAACCGGCGCCAGCGCCCCGGTGAGGTCAGCTTGCGCCTGCTGGGGCGTGACTGAGTGGTTGATTTGTTCGAAGTTTTCTTCTTGAATGGCGGTTTGAAACGCCTTGACGTTGATTTCCATATTCACCCTTCTTCGTCGATTACTGTCGCCATCATATAATAAATCGCTATACGGTTTCAAGTTGTCCCCGCCAGCACCGGCTTTCAAAGCCCGAACACTTGTTTTATACTGGAAGGAAACTAGCGGCGGGAGGTGAAGACGTGAGCGATCGCATTGGGGTGCGTGAATTAGTCGAATTAACGGTGCGGACTGGTGATTTGGACCCAGTAACCACCAATTCGAATAACACAGCGTTGCTTGGCGCTCAGATTCACCGCAAGCTGCAGGCGGCCCATGACGCCGACTACGAAAAAGAAGTCTACCTCGCCCAAACCGTGACCGTTAACGATCACGCCTACACCATTGATGGCCGCGCCGATGGGGTCGACAGCAGCCACGCCCGCGTCATCATCGAGGAAATCAAAACCTCCGCCCGGGATTGGGCCGATGTCACCCAAAACACTAAGGATCGGTACTGGGCGCAGGCGCGGGTGTACGGCCATTTTCTGTGCGACAAGCGCGATTTACCTGAAATCGAGCTGGATTTAATCTACTATCAAACCAATACCGACCAAATCACGCGCTTCACCGAAGTCGCCACTGCCGAAGATTTAGCGGATTATTTTCAAGATCTGCTGAACGACTTTGGTGACTGGCTCAAAATGCGTAGCGATATTATTGCCGCCCGCGATGTCAGCATCGAGCCACTGGCCTTTCCGTTCCCAGCTTACCGCAAAGGCCAGCGCGAACTGGCCGCCGCAGTGTACCGCACCGTGGCCAACCACACCCGACTGTTCGTCGAAGCGCCAACTGGCACCGGCAAGACAATTTCTACCTTGTTCCCAGCCATCAAAGCGATGGGCACCGGGCTCATTCAGCGCCTGTTTTACCTCACGGCCAAGCAAAGCACTCGGCACGTTGCCGAAGATGCGATGGCCCTGCTGGCCCAAGGTGGCTTGGTGGCCAAAAGCATCACGCTGACGGCCAAAGACACCATTACGTTTCCCGAAGAGCCAGACGACCCGACTACTAATCCGTACATGCTCGGCTATTATGATCGGCTCAAGCCGGCGCTAAAAGATATCCTGGGCCACGAAAATGCCATCACCCGCGCCACCATCGAAAGTTACGCCCGCAAGCACACGCTTGATCCCTTTGAATTCTCGCTGGATGTGAGCTTATTTTGTGATGTCATTATCTGCGACTACAACTATCTATTCGATCCGGCGGTGTACCTGCAGCGCTTCTTTGCCGAAGACGATCCGACGAACTTCTTCTTAGTCGACGAAGCCCACAATCTCGTGGCCCGGGCCCGGGAAATGTACAGCGCCAGCGTGACTGACAGCGACTTTACCAGCCTACGCCAAAGCCTCGACGCCAAAAAAGGCCAGGGCTTACCGGCGATTAAAGGCGCCCTGACCAAAGTGATTACCGCCTTTGACGCGGCCTGGCTCAGTGTGGATTCCCAGCCCCTCACCTTCCAGCGCGACCAGCTCGATGATTTTATCGGTCAACTCACCACCTTCACCACTGCCGTCCACGACTGGCTGGGGCTGCCGCCGGAAGCCCGTGAGCAGGCGCTGGTGGATTTGGTACTACCCGTATTTTTTGCCGCCACCAGTTACCTACGCATTGCCGATTACTATAATTCGGCTTACGAAACCGAAATTGCCAGCACCGACGGCCAGCTGGTGTTCACTGAGCTCTGTCTAGACCCCAGTGCCTTCATTGACGCCTGCATCCAAAAAGGCGGCGGGGCAGTGTTCTTTTCTGCCACTTTGTCACCGCTGAATTACTACCAAGATGTCCTCGGGGGCCAGGAAAACAGTCTGGCTTATCGCCTCACGTCACCCTTCCCGCAGGACAATCTCAAGGTGGTGGTGACCACCAATATCACCCCCACTTATCGGCTGCGCGAGCAAAGCCTGCCAGCGCTGATTGCCAGCCTCACGGTGATGGTCAGTACCAAACCTGGCCATTACCTGGTCTTTTTGCCTTCGCACAGCTATCTCACCACGGTGGCTGCCGCCTTTCAACAGGCCAATCCAGACCTAGATTGCCTTGTCCAAGGAAGCCAAATGGACGGCGAGGCGCGCAGTAGCTTTCTGGCCCGGTTTCGCGATGACGACGCGCCAGTGATTGGTTTTGCCGTGCTCGGCGGAATTTTCTCCGAAGGCATCGATCTTGGCGGTGCAAAGCTGATCGGGGTGGCCATTGTCACGGTCGGTTTGCCTGGACTTAATCCAGAAACCGATGAGTTGCGGCGCTACTTTGACCAACAAGGCAAAGATGGCTTCGCCTATGCCTATCAGCTGCCTGGCTTCAACAATGTGCTTCAAGCCGGCGGCCGCGTCATTCGCGGCATGCATGACGTCGGGGTGGTGCTACTGGCGGACAGCCGCTTTGCCGGGCCGCGGTATGCCCCGCTGTTCCCGCCGCACTGGACCCACGCCCAGGTGACCAATGGCGTCGATAGTTTAGCTCAAGTTTTGACCCAATTCTGGGAGGCCCATGATGAAAACCAACCTCACCCTTGATTTAGAAAAGACCCTTTATGCTTACTGGGAAGAGCAAGGCGCCACTGCCGTCGAAGAAGTCACGATGCCAGATGAGCAAGGCATTGTGGACACCTTAGTGATGCAAAGTGGTAGTCCCCGCACCTGGCGCTGCTTTGAACTCAAGGTGACCAAAAGCGACTTTCACAGCACGGCCAAACTCAGCTTTGTTGGCCACTACAATTATTTTGTTTTGCCGCTGAAGCTTTATCAGCAAGTCAAAACCGAAATTCCGCAAAGCATTGGCGTGATGACTTATCAGCCTTTCGCCAAAGCCGCGCTGGCCGCCGCTACGGTGCCCATCACGACGCCTGGCCAGCTGACCATTTCTCGGCCGCCGCGCTACCAGGAACTGCAGGTGCCAGAAGCTGAGCTGTTGGACCGCTTTATGGCTAGCCTCAACCGCGAAGTGCAAAAGGCCAAACAGGTAGACAAGGGACTGGCACATTTTAGCGACAATGAGCTCCTGAAGGAATTGAAACGCCGCAGCGACCACTATCAAATCTACGATCCTGAGAGCAATCTCTATGACCGGGTGCTAGGCGACATCGAAGCGACCGCTGTGGCCAGTCTGCAGGAAGAAGTGGACGCCTTAAGCGCTGAGCTGGCGGCATTGAGGGCCAAGGCATGAAGTATTATCCCTTAATTCGCGGCCGCCAGTTTGATTTACTGGCGCTGCGGGAAGCCGTGCAACAAGATCAGCTGAGCCCGCAGATTATCCCAGTGATTGAACCAGTCAAGGACCTCCCAGCGCTGGTAAGCGTTGCTCAAGCCTTCAGTGCCGCCGCCCATCCCTTGTTCATCATCCAAAATCCGCAAGCCGGCGACTACGGTCTGCTAGCAGCGCCGCGCTATGTGCCGGCACTTGATGAGTGGTGTCAGCCGGCCCGTTATTTTGACGGCCAACCGGCGCCGCTGTTAATTGTGCAAACTAAGGCCCAAGTCCAGACTTTGCCGAAAAAGCAGCTGGCGCTGGTGCCTAATGAAGCGCGGGTGCGCCAGCTCGCTCATCCCCGGGCCATTTACCTGGAAGACCACACCCCGACCCGCGAACGCACCGAAGATTACGCGACGGTGCAACGCGAATTTTACCAGTATCCAGCGCAGGCGCTGCCTGGCGTGGGCTTTGCGGATTACCCGCTGGCGGTGCAGCATTTTGACCCGCATGGCTATCCGCAGCGCGCCATTGCCCTCCATCTGCTTTACCCGCAAGATGACCAGCTCTGGTTGCAGCATTTGGTGTCGGTAAACAACGCGGATTACAGCGACCCGGCGGGCAAGTTCTTCGAAGCGCTAACGCCGCTCCCGGCCTGGCTCGCGGCGCATCCCGACGCCGGCACTCCGGCCACGGATGCCTTGCTGGCTTTCGCGACCCAGCAGCATTTTCCCGGGCTCGGCACCGTGCGCAAGCTCCAGCTACGGCATTTACTCAGCATCATGGGCCGCTGGCTCGCGTAGCGACGGCATACAAAAAACCTCAAGCACCAGCGAAAATGCTGAATGCTTGAGGTTTTTTCGGACTTTCAACTAGAACACGCGGACCCCGAAGGAAGGCATGAAGTAGCTTGAAATTGTCCCGGTGGAAACGGTCTTCCCAGGTTGAACTGAGTGGATGTACTGACCGTTGCCGATGTATAGGGCGACGTGGTATGGCGTGCCGTTCTTGGACCAGAAGACCAAGTCGCCGGCTTGCAGGTTGCTGATGGAAACGCGGGTCCCATCATTCTGCTGCGAACCCGTGTAGCCGCCCAAGGTGATGCCAGCGGCGTTCTTGAAGACGTAATACATCAGGCCTGAGCAGTCAAAGGAAGCTGGCCCTTTGGCACCCCATTGATATGGCTTACCGAACTGCGCCCGAGCCAAGTTGATGATGGCCTGGATCCGCTGAGCGCGGGTCTTAGTTGGCGTGGTTTGGGTTGGCTTTGCCACTGGCGTTGGGGCTGGCGTGCTTGGCTTAGCCGGTGTGGTTTGCGCCGGTGTCGTCTGTGCAGGCGTCGTGGTGGTGGTTTGGGCTGGCGTCGTCGCGGCTGGCGTCGTCGCCGTAGCCGTGTTCGTCAAGAAGCGGGCAGGCACAAAGCCGCCGCTAATCTGATACCAGGTTTCACCGCCAGCAACGACTTTGCCGGTAGCAGTCAACTTGGTCCCATTAGATAAGTATTTGCCCGTTGCGGTCTTATAAGCGGCCGTGGACCAAACAGTGACAGCACCGCTATAGTTGACCGTCATGTTGTAAGTACCGGCGGTCACGGCTGGCTGGCTAACAGCTGGGGTCGTGGTGGTCTGGGCCGGCGTCGTGGTGGTAGCTGCTGGTGTGGTCGTTGCAGCTGGCGTCGTGGTAGTGGCTGCTGGCGTCGTCGTTGCGGCCGGTGTAGTCGTGGTGGCAGCTGGCGTCGTGGTCGTCGTCTTAGCTGGCGTGGTTGCGGCCGGCGTTGTGGTTTGTGCTGGCGTGGCAGTCGTAGCTGGAGCAGCTGCTACCGTGCCATTTTCAGAGGCAAACCGGGCTGGGACATAACCGCCTGAGCTCAGCTGGTACCAAGTTTCGCCATTGCTGCTGGTTTTAGCCACTGCAGTGACCTTTTGGCCGGCAGTCAAATAGCGACCGGTTGGGTTGGCATAACGCGTGCCCGTCCAGACAGTGGTGGCGCCAGCGGTATAAGTCACGGTCAAGTTATACTGACCCGCGGTGCTGGCACTGCCAGCGGTTTGCGTGGTGGCTTTGGTGGCGGCAGCCGTAGCGTTAGCCTGCTGTTGGCCTTCGATGCGCAGGTAGATTTCAGGAATCCACTCGTTAGCGCCGATCTGGTACCAGGTTGCACCATTGACCTTCTTTTGGCCCTGAATGGCAATCTGCTGGTTGAACAGCACATAGCGCTTAGCTTGATTGAACGCAGGCGTCTTCCAGACAGTGGTTGCACCCTGCTGGTAAGTCACTGTGCCAGTTGTTGCTGCGCTTACTTGGTTTGGGGTGGCAACGGCTGCGGCTAAGCCGGCTGCGCCTGCTAACCCTGCGGTAAGTGCCAATGCCTTAGTTGACTTTTTCATACGATAGAGCCTCCAATTCGAACATCACTTTTAAACTTATGATAGCTATTTTAAATTTTCTTAACGTTTAATGTAAGATTATCACGCCGAAGCACGCAATGCACCGAATAAGCGTTCGTTTTTGTCCAAGTTACCCTGGCCAAGCCGTGATACAAGCGATAACCACGGTCTTAAAACCGTCCAAGTTCGTTATTTTTCATTTATGTTACAGAGTCTTCACGGTCTCCAAAGCGACCTTAATCATGTCGTCAAAACTCGTTTGCCGTTCTTGGGCAGTGGTTTCTTCGCCAGTGATCAGGTGGTTGGAAACCGTCAGAATCGCCAGGGCCTGGCGGTGATACTTCGCCGCCAACAGATACAAGGCTGGCGTTTCCATTTCAGTCGCTAACACCCCGTAGTCAATCAGCTTTTGCCGATCCATTTCGTCATTATAGAAGCGATCTTCGCCCAAGACATTGCCGACATGCAGGCGCACGCCCATTTGAGTGGCGGTAGCTGCAGCCTTGGCCAGCAAGCCATAATCAGCCAGCGGGGCAAAATACATCCCCGGACCAAAGGTATTCAGAATAATGCTGGAATCCGTGGTGGCACCTTGCGCAATCACCAAGTCGCGAACCTTCACATCGTTCGCCAAGCCGCCAGTCGTCCCAACGCGAATCAGTGTCTTCACGCCATAGTCTTGCATCAGTTCCGTGGCATAAATGCTGATGGAAGGAATCCCCATCCCGGTCGCCTGCACTGACACCCGGCGGCCCTGATACGTCCCAGTGTAACCAAAAGCATTCCGCACGGTGTTATACAGCACCGCATCTTCCAGATAGGTTTCCGCAATGTATTTTGCCCGCAATGGATCGCCTGGCAGCAGCACCACGTCAGCAATCGCGTCTTTAGGGGCATCAATATGTGTACTCATCAGGTCCTCCTTACTTCAACGCGGCCAAAAACGAGTGGCCCACGCCAGTGCCAGCAACACCAAAGTTTTCCAAAATCGTGGCGCCCATGTCAGCAAATGGTGACCGAATGCCTAAATCGCCGCCCCCAGGCAGGGACTTGCTATACACCACCAGCGGCACAAATTCCCGCGTGTGGTCAGTCCCGCGGAAGGTCGGGTCATTGCCATGGTCGGAAGTGATCATCAGCAAGTCTTCTGGCTGCATCGCCGCCATTAATTCGCCCAGCTGCTGGTCAAAGGTCATCAGCGCCTCGCCATCCCCTTGCGCATTACGGCGGTGGCCATACATGGCATCAAAATCCACCAAGTTGGTAAAAATGAACCCCTGGCGGTCAGATTTGACCTGCTTAATGGTTTGATTCATGCCATCGACATTCGACACAGTGTGAATGCCATCATCGAGGCCCTGGCCAGAGAAAATATCGTTGATCTTCCCGACCCCATAAGTTGGCACCCCAGCGGCTTGCAAGCGGTCGAGGTCGGTCGGGGCGTTGGGCATCAAGGCATAATCATGCCGATCTGAGGTGCGAGTGAAGTTTTCAGCCGAATCACCGACATACGGCCGCGCAATCACCCGACCAATCTTGTAAGGGGCATCGGTGGTAATGCTGCGGGCATACTCACAAATCTTGTACAGTTCCTTGAGCGGAATCACCGCCGTATTAGCGGCAATCTGCAGCACCGAATCCCCTGAGGTATAAACAATCAAATCGCCGGTTTTGAGCTGCTGCTCACCGTATTTAGCGATGACTTCGGTGCCGGAATAAGGCAAATTGACAATCACCTTACGGCCTGAGAAGTCCTCAATTTGCTTGATCAGTGCTTCCGGGAAACCTTGTGGGAAAAAGCCCAGCGGTGCCGTCACCGGCAGGCCCATCATTTCCCAGTGGCCATCCATGCTGTCTTTGCCGGCGGAAATCTCGGCCATTTTGCCGAAATAGCCAATCGGGTGGGCGATAGGCGCCACGCCTTCAATTGGCTGGTCCTGGCGAATATTACCCAAGCCCAGCTGCTGCCAGTTAGGAAGCGCCAGCTGGCCTTTGAAGAAGGTGCCAATGTGGCCAAGGGTATCGGACCCTTCGTCGTTAAACTTGGCTGCATCCGGCGCTTCACCGATGCCGATGGAATCCGTGACAATGCCAATCACACGCTTGAACTGAGCCATTAGTGAGCCTCGCTTTCTTCAAGAATCTTGACCCCAGCGCTGGCCCCTAAACGATCGGCCCCGGCATCAATCAAGGCTTTGGCTTCGGCATAAGAATGAATGCCCCCGGCGGCCTTCACGCCGAGCCGAGTGCCGACGGTTTCACGCATCAAGGCCACATCGTGCACTGTCGCGCCACCAGCAGCAAAGCCCGTCGAAGTCTTCACAAAATCCGCGCCAGCCGCTTCAGCCGCCTGGCAAGCCCGAACTTTTTCATCATCAGTGAGCAAAACCGCTTCAATGATGACCTTCAGCAGGCCGGCTTTGGCATGCGTGGCATCTGCCACGGCCTGAATATCGGCTTTAACTTGGTCGTCATGGCCGGCTTTGAGCTCGCCGATGTTGAGCACCATATCGACTTCCTTGGCGCCATCATCGATCGCCTGGTTGGCTTCAGCCACTTTAATGAAAGTGGTGTTGGCCCCCAGGGGAAAACCAATCACGGTGCACACATTCACATCGCTATCGCGCAAGGCCGCCGCGGCCCGCGGCACCCAGTAAGGATTGATGCAGACACTGGCAAAATCGTACTGCTTGGCTTCCGCCATAATCTGGTCGATTTGGGCCTGGGTAGCGTCTGGCTTCAACAAGGTGTGATCAATATATTTCGCTAATGGCTTTTCCATAGTATGCTCCTTTAAAACGTCCTGATTTAATGCGTCATCTTCCTAAATAGTACCATATAACCAGCGCCTCACTCGCCTCTCTGCGAAAAATCCGTCGGTTTAGTTACGCTCCGGTCGGCAACGCATGAACCATCAAATATGCAGCCTTAGTTGCGCTCAGTCGAGCAACGGAGACGTGACCAGCTACGCTCTAATCCTCAAAGCCAAAAAACGGCTTCGAGGATTAGAGCTAGGCTAGCCAGTCTCCTAAAAGCGCTCGACTTCGCAGCCTCAAAAAACAGCCATCCGCAGATGACTGTCCCAAAATCCCTCGTTTTAAGATTACCCGCCCAGGTAAGTCGCCTGAACGTCTTCACTGGCTAGCAACTCCTGGCCGGTGCCGGTCATTTTGACTTGCCCATTGGCCAGCACATAAGCGCGGTCAGCAATTTGCAAGGCCTGCTGGGCGTTTTGCTCAATCAAGAGCACTGTCACCCCTTGGGCATGAATGGCTTTGATGATATCAAAAATCTTGTTGATGTAAATCGGCGCCAAGCCCATTGACGGCTCGTCTAGCAGCAAGAGCTTGGGTTTGGCCATCATGGCCCGGCCCATCGCCAGCATCTGCTGTTCGCCGCCGGACAAGGTGGCTGCGTCTTGGCCGCGGCGTTCCTTCAACACGGGAAACTGGTCGAAAACCGCCGTTAGCTGCTCACTTTGGGTCTTGGGCGTGAGATACGCCCCCATGCGTAAGTTCTCACTGACCGTCAGGCCTTCGAACACATGCCGGCCTTCTGGCACCTGGGCGATACCGGCCTTGACGATTTTCGAGGCCGCCATTTTGGCCAGGTTTTGCCCATCATAATCAATGGTGCCGCGGCTGGGCCGGAGCAAGCCACTGATGGTTTTCAAAATCGTGCTTTTGCCTGCCCCATTGGCACCAATCAGGGTCACAATTTCGCCGTCGTTCACGGTGAAGTCCACGCCGCTCACGGCTTGGATGGCGCCGTAATGCACGGCCAGGTCGGTCACTTTAAGCATGCACGCCACCTCCCAGATACGCCGCAATCACGGCCGGGTCCTTTTGAATTTGGGCCGGGGTGCCTTCTGCAATCATTTTGCCGTGATCGAGGACATAAATACGCTCAGCCAGGTTCATCACGAGGCTCATATCATGCTCAATCAGCACCACCGTGAGCTGAAAATCGGTTCGCAGCTTTTCAATCAACTCGCGCAGCCCAGCAGTTTCTTCCGGGTTCATCCCAGCGGCCGGTTCATCGAGAAAAATGATGCGCGGCGCGGTGGCCGCGGCGCGGGCGATTTCCACCCGGCGCTGGGTGCCGTATGGCAGATTGCCCGCATCGAGATCGGCCACCGCCGTCAAATCAAATTCCCGCAGCAAGGCATCGGTCCAGCCACCCACCAAGGCCTCTTTTTTGTAGTAAGCCGGCAGCCGCAGAATTTCGGAAAAAAAGTTTTCGTGGTAACGATGCGTCATCGCTGCTTGCAGGTTATCACGCACCGAAAGTTTAGAAAATAGCCGGATATTCTGAAAGGTGCGCGCCAAGCCTAGCTTAGCAATCTCGCTGGGGCGCTTGCCTAGCAGCGCCACTTTGCCGCTAGCCGTGGTCAAGGTCACCTTGCCGCTGGTGGCTGGTGTCACCCCGGTCAGCAGGTTGAACAGCGTGGTTTTCCCAGCGCCATTCGGGCCAATCAAGGCCACTAATTCGCCGGCATCGACATGCATGTCGACATCGGCCACCGCATCCAGGCCGCCAAATTGTTTACTCAACTTCGTGACTGTCAGTAGTGCCATGATGGCCTCCTTTCCGCTCCAAAAGCCCTTTGATCGACACTTCATAGCGGCCCAACAGGCCACTAGGCTTGAACACCATAATCAAAATCAAGGCTAAGGCGTAAATCACCATCCGCAAGGCGCCGAATTGCTGCAACGCCGTGTCCAGCACGCCGAGCACAATGGCGGCCACGAAGGTGCCTGTAATACTGCCGACTCCGCCCAGCACCACGATAATCAGCAATGAGATGGATTGCATAATGCCAAAGTCGCTGGGGGCAATGGTTTGGATGTACACCGCATGCAAGGAGCCCCCGATGGCCGCCGTTGCCGCGCCCATCACAAACGCCGCCAGCTTCCACTTGGTGGGGTTGATCCCCACTGCTTCGGCGGCGATTTCGTCTTCGCGAATCGCCTGAATGGCGCGCCCAGCGCGACTGCGGGCAAAGTTGACAATCATCAAGGTCGTCAAGCAAACAAACACATACACGGTTGGCCAGTTCGCCAGCGCTGGAATGTTGTACATCCCCGCCGCGCCGTTGGTGATTTTCAGATTGTTGATGACGACGCGAATGATTTCCGCGGCACCCATGGTCGCAATAGCCAGGTAATCCCCGCGCAGGCGCAAGGTCGGAATACCGATGACCACCGCCACCAGCATGGCAATCACCATGCCCACACCCAGCGACAGGTAAAAGCCCAAGGTGTTGCTCATTTGCTGAGTGATGATGGCAGTGGCATACGCCCCAATCGCCATAAAGCCGGCATGACCCAACGAGAATTGGCCTGAAAAGCCAATAATCAAATTCAACCCGGTGGCCAAAATAATATTGATGCCGATGGTAACCAGCATGTTTTCAATGAAGGCATTGATCACGCCGACCACAATCAGTTCATTGATCAGGTAGAAGCCTGCCACGGCCAAAACCAGCCAGATCAACGCTGCTTTCCATTTGGCTTGCATGACTTACACCTTCTCCTTCACGTTTTTGCCCAACAGCCCGGCTGGCAACACAATCAAAATAATAATCAAGACGATGTACACCGCTGCATCCTTGTAGGCTGAGAGTCCAATCGCCTGCACGAAGGTTTCCAGCAAGCCAATCAGGAAGCCGCCAATCGCGGCCCCTGGAATCGAGCCAATGCCGCCGACCACCGCCGCCACGAAGGCTTTGATGCCTGGCACCATCCCCATCAGCGGATCGATGGAGTTGTAGTACAGCCCAATCAGCACCCCGGCCGCGCCGGCCAAAGCCGAACCCAGACCAAAGGTGAAGGAAATAATGTGATTCGGGTCGATGCCCACCAGCTCAGCAGCTTCTTGATCCACCGCCACGGCGCGCATCGCGGTGCCCATCCGGGTGTGCTGAACAATCAGCTGCAGCCCGACCATCAACACCAGCGCCACTGCCACAATCAGCAGTTGAATATTGGTAATGGTGACGCCGAAGAAGGTGTAGCGCGCCTGCCCAATGACCTGCGGAAAGTTCCGCGTATTAGCCCCGAACAGGAACGACATCCCATTTTCAAGAAAATACGACACCCCGATGGCGGTAATCAAGGCGGTAATGCGCGGCGAATGGCGCAGCGGTCGGTAAGCGAGGTACTCAATGACCATGCCTAAAATCGCCGAGACGGCCATGGCAGACACCAAAGCCACGCCGAAATCGACGTGGTATTGGTTGATGACATAGTAGCCCCAAAAGGCCCCAATCATATAAATATCCCCATGGGCAAAATTGATCAGCTTGATAATCCCATAAACCATGGTGTACCCCAGCGCCAGCAGCGCGTAGATACTGCCTAAGGATAAGCCGTTGATCACTTGCTGGAAAAAGGTTTGCACAACGCAGCCTCCTTGTGGTTACTTCTGTTCGATGGCACTGACAACTTTGCCTGCCTTCAGCTCTTCAATCATGATCGGCTTTTCCGGATCATGATGGGCGTTCACGGTCATTTCACCGGTGACCGCTGGCATGTTTTTGATCTTGGCCAAGGCTTTGGCAATCTTCACCGAGTTAGTGGAGTTAGCGGATTCGATAGCTTGCTTGATCATCAGCACGGAGTCATAAGCCAGCGCCGAGAACGTCGGCGCTTCGGTGCCGTATTCCTTTTTGAAATCAGCCATAAAGGTCTTGGCCAGTTTGTTGGTAGCCCCAGCCTTACTGGAAAATGGTGTGGTGTAGTAGATGTCAGAGGCATTGGCATTGCCGGCAATTTCGGCCAGCTTCGGATCTGCCATGCCATCAGAGCCGACAATCGGCACGATGATGCCAGCGGCGCGGGCTTGCTTGATAATCAGCCCGACTTCGGAGTAGTAGCCTGGCGCATAAATCGCGTCGATTTGCTTGTCCTTGATGGCTGTCAGCAAAGCGTTAAAGTCTTTGTCGCCTTCCTGGAAGGACTGCTGGGAAACAATCGTGCCGCTAAAGGCTTTTTTGAAGGCCTTTGCGAGCCCAGTGCCGTAATCGCTGGAGTTATCTTCCAAAATGGCAACCCGCTTGGCTTTCAAGGTGTTATCAACGAAGTGCGCTGCGGTTTCACCTTGGAAGTTGTTTTCAAAGCAAGCGCGGAAAACATACGGCTGCACCTGGCCATTTTTCTGCAAGGTGTAATCAGGATCCGTGGCACTTGGTGAAACTGAAGCCACCTGGGCTTTGGTGATATTCGGAATGGCCGCCGTGCCGTCGTTAGTGGTGGCGGGCCCAACAATCGCGGAAACGCCGTCAGAGCCGGCCAACTGCGCCGCCACGGAAGCCGAACCAGAAGTGGTGGACTTGTTATCGCGAATGACCGTTTCTATCTTCATCTTTTTGCCGTTGACCTTGATGCCACCGGCGGCATTGATCTGCTTCACTGCCAGTTGGAAGCCTTGCTTCATCTGGGCCCCATAACCAGCGGCGGCACCAGACAGCTCCATGTTCATGCCAATTTTGATGGTGTTGCCTTTGCTTTCGTTACCTTTGCTGCTGGCGGTGCTGGTAGCACAACCGGCCAAGGCGACAGCGCTCATCAGGGCGACAGCGCTCATCATCATCTTTTTCACAGAAATCTTCATTTGTTTTCCCCTTTTCCCAAATTAAAGGTGGTGCTTGCCCATAAAAAATCCGGTCTCATTATTGCAACGAGGCCGGATCCGAAGCGCCCCATTGCTAAAGCAAAGATAGGGCTCAACATGTCAGCAGATTTGCTAAACCGTTGGGTCCTTCTCCAGCAACAACAAGGCCAGAATTTGGGTGGTGCGAAGTGCTTGACTCGTTGTGTTTTCAATCATGAGCGCCTCGCCCCTTTCAACATTAGTTAATGATTAGAATTTACACCAACGACTCATTTTCGTCAACCTTAAGTTTTAACTTCTTCATTTAGTTGATTTCAATGATGAATACGGCCGCAGGTGAGGGTGGGGCGGCGCCGGGGCGCGGTGGTCCACCCTCATCTGCTAGATAGCAGTAACGGATTCGCATGCCCAACCTGAAATTCGCCACTGGCAATCAAACCTACAATCTTCGCGAACCTACTACAAAAGGAATTCACTGATAGCTGGACTTCTGCAGACAAAAAAGCACGCCAGCCAAGTTGAACTTGGTTGACGTGCATATGTCAGTACCGAAAACCGATAAGGCCCGCTGGCTCCACAACCTTGGACCACTGATCCCCACAATCCGGCGGGTGTCAGGCAAGCCTGGCGTGATCAGCTGACCTTTCACCATTACTGGTTACTCGACTCATCGCATGAAGTCATTATATCATTTTTCCAGCGGCATTGCAGCCCGCCGGTAGGTTTGCTCTGCCAGCAGCTGGGCCATCATGAACCCCACCGCAATCGCACCGGCCACCATCGCCACCCGGAACGTGAGCGACAGGGCTTGATCAAAGTTACCTAACACCAGTGCCCGCACCGCTTGATAAGCGGTAGCTCCAGGCACTAAGGGCACTAAGCCGGGAATGTTGAAAATAATCACCGGCATTTTTTTGCGGCGGGAGAAAATCAGGCCACAAATCCCAATCGCAAACGCGCCCAGCAGATTGGCGAGCATGCGGCCAGTCGCGAGCTGCATGAGACTCCAATACACCAGCCAGCCAATTGCCCCGGCCCATCCAGCCAGGTTCAAGGCACGATGCGGCACGTTAATAATAATGGCAAACGCGATGGTGGAAAGGTAGCTAAAGCTGACCTGAATCAAAATCTGCACCGGTAATGGCATAAGCTAACGCTCCTTAAGCAATGAGGTAAAAGCTCCCGTTGAAGAGCTTAAAAGAACCGGAATATAATGGCCACGCCGGCACCAATCGCGCAGGCGCTGAGAATGGCCTCCATACCGCGGGCCATGCCAGACAGCAAGTGTCCGGCAAGCATGTCGCGTATCGAATTGGTGATCGCCACCCCTGGCACTAGCGGCATCACGGCGCCCACAATCACGTTGTTCAGGCTGCGACCGACGCCGAGGCGCACGCCCAGCCAAGCGGTGAGGCCCACGGCGAAGGCACCAAGTAGTTCACTCATGAACCGTACCTTGGTCAAGCTGCTCATCCGCAGATACACCGCAAAGCCAATGGCGCCCACGACGGCAGCTAGCGGCATATCAAAGAAATCGTATTTCTGGGCGAAAATCACCATCAAGGTGGTACTACATAACGCTGCGGCTATGATTTGCAGCCACACCGGGAAAAACGGCGTGTTACGGTCCAGTTTTTCCAGGGCGGCATACAGCGTATCGAGGTCGATGTCACCGGCGGCAAATTGCCGGGAAAGATTGTTCACCCCGGCGACCTTTTCCATATCAATGCCCCGCTGGCTGACCGGCGCGATTTGGACATCGGGCTGGCCGGCCACGCCGATGAACAACCCGGTGGGCGTAGTGAAGACTTGGGGCGCCGTTTCCCCAGCGTTTTTGGCGATGCGGGCCATAGTGTCGTCGACCCGGTACATTTCCGAACCGCCTTCGATCATGATCCGTCCCGCCAGCAGGCAGGTTTTTAAAATTTTATCAGCCATGCTGTTTGTCCTCAATAAAGGTTTGGAAAAATTGGGCGAGTTTGGCTTTCGGGTAGGCGCCGGTAATTTTTTGTACCGGCTTACCATCCCAAAACAGCAGCATCGTCGGAATGCTTTGCACGTGATACTGCTCGGCCACGGCTTTATCGTCAGCCACATCCAGCGTCAACACCTTCAGCGGCAACTCTTGTTCCAAGGCCGCCAGGGTTGGACTCAAAATCCGGCATGGCGCGCACCATTCGGCCCACAAGTCGACCACGGTGAGGCCTTGGCCAAGCTGGCTGGTCAGCGTTTTGCTCGTTACTGCGGTTGGCATCGTCATTCCCCCAATTGGTTAAAGTCTAAGGCTCATTTTAGCATTGTCGGCCAGTGGCGCCTAGCTTTGGCCAAGCAAAAACGAGGGGCCCAGGGCCGCCTCGTTTGATCAAAGCTTATTCTTTGGTGAATTCATCATATGCGGCTTGATCCATCACGTAATCGATTTCGCCGATGTACTCATGCACTGGGGTATCCGGTGCGAAAGGATGCTTGAAGCGATACAACCCATCGCTGCTATCCAGGCCCCAGACGCCACCCATATCGTAGCGTTCCTTGTGCAAATCACAGGCCCACTTGATCATCTCATATTGGAGCAGATAAGGAATCATCAGGCTGTTTTTAATGCGCATCGAACCGCCATACATGTGCCAAACCTTGTCGCCAAAAGCAAAGGCAATGGCGCTGGCTTGCAGCTGGCCATCCACCCGGGCGATGAAAATCTTCATCTGGCCTTTGCCGGCAAAAGCAGCCGCCATCCGGTCAAAATAAGCCAGTGGACGGTAGGTAATGCCGTGGATGTCGCTCATGGTCTTGTAGGCTTCAAAGAACTCTGGCATCAGTTTATCGGCATCGCCACTTTCAACGGTCACGCCACTTTTCATGGCATGGCGAATCTTGGTGCGGGTTTTGCCAGTCATCGTGGCCATCACGCCATCGATGTCTTTATCTTTGATATCCAACACAATATTGAAGCGCGGCTGAATGGTATCGTGATTGCCATCGAACTGGCGATTGCGCATCACATAGCCCCGCGCCTTGAACGCATCATTCAAGGCATCGCTGTAATCCAGCTCTGGGTCCATTCGCAGCAGAAAAGCGTGGCGGGCTTTCAACTCTGGCAACGCTTCTTGCACCAAGGCATCGATGGTGTCGAGGTCAGTGGGGTCACACACTGGGCCTTTGGAGCAGTAGGCGAAGGTATTGCCGGCTTTGTCAGTGACGGTCAAAATCGACATGCCCGCCGTGATTTGGCCGGCTTTTTCCAGATAGACATACAACGGCTGCCAGTTACTTTTGACCTTGGACCAAGCAACTGATTGGGTGACTGAGGTGTACGGTGCGTCCTCGACAAACTGCTCGTAGCGCGCAACGGCCTGCGCATCATTCAAATCAACAATTGGCATCGGCTATTTTCCTTCCTTCTTGGCGGCAAAACGCGCCTTGTAGCTGGCGTAATATTTCTTAATCCGGTGGTTACGCATGAATGACTTGTCTTCGGCATATTCTAGCGTATTGCCCCACTTGCCAGCATCGATTAAGGCCTGCATGTGCTTTTGAATTTCCGGATCAGTGACATTTGCCACCGCATCATCAGGGTTGACCCCGAGCCACAAGAAGTCGGTATCAGCGTATTCCGTCGCCGTGAACGGTTGGTTGAACACGCGGTCTTCAACCATCGGCTTAATCAGGTTATACCCGCTGGCCGTGGTGTAAAAGCCGCTGCGGCCTTGGCGCGGATTCAGTTCAATCAGCTTGAACTGCTGATCATGCACGTCGAACTTTAGATCAAAGTTACCAAAGCCAGAATAGCCCATGTGCTCGACGAACTTGGTCAGCCGATTTTCAATATCTTCGTGGTATTCAATGAAAGTCGCCACGTAATTGCCGACCAAAAAGTCAGATGGGTCCTGCAGCAATTGCCGCCCCATCGTCATTTGACGCACCTTGTGGTTTTCATCAGCATAGAAGTTGATGGTATACATCGCTGTATCGCCGCCAGGAATGAAGTCTTGCAGCAAAATGCGGCCATCGTAACCGGCAGCATAGGTGCGCTTGATCATGTCCACAATGGCAGCCTTGTCATTGAACTTATAAGCCTTGCGCTGGCCTTCAAAATTCAGCGCAATTTGCTGCGCGGCGTCGGCTGGCTTCATGGCAACCGGGAAGGTCAGCGGCAGGTCAGCCACCTTGGCTTCGAAGTTGCTTTGATCAACCACCACGGTTTTAGGATAAGGGAGGTCATTTTCTTCGCACAGGGCGTAGAAGTGGTCTTTATAGTAAACGTTGTCCAAAACGGTTTCAGAAGGATAAGGAATAATGTAAAGGTCCTCAAGCGCCTGGCGATTGCGAATAGCCAGTTCCGTATATTCATCCCCTGCTGTGATCAAAATCGGCTTCACGCCTGGGGTGGCATACTTTTCTGCCATCTGTTTCAAACCAGCAACAAAGCCGTCATTGGTTTTGAATTGATCAACCAGTGTCACGTCACAAATTTGTGAATCCTTAGTCATCGCCAGTGCCGAAACACCGATACAGTGACTTTTAACGCCATAAGCCTCATAGAATGAGCGGGCCATGCCGTAAATATTGACATCCGTCCCAACCAAAATTGGCACGATTCGATTTGTATCTACCATAATGGACTCCTTTATTTGCTTAACTTAAGTTTCATTTCTCATTATCGCATAGTTTCCCGCGGGGTAAAGGCCTCGGGGCCGGCCTTTTTGAATTTCTCAACAACTCCTGGCGCAAAAAAAGAAGCCAAGGCAACCGCCTTGGCTTCGCACTGAAGGAGAGCGAAGGGATCGAACCTCCGTACGCATTGCTGCGCCCACAAGCCGCAAGCGACTCGCAACATTACCACTCTGCCAACTCTCCATAACAACGTCTAGCTTACCAATTTCACCGGTTCTTGTAAACCGTTCTGTGAAAATCAACTAGACTTTTTCATTAAAAAAGACCGATCACTCGGTCTTTGGAAGCGCGGCAGCTTCCTACCCTCGCAGGCAGTCACCCACCAACTACTCTCGGCGTAGAGAAGCTTAACTTCTGTGTTCGGCATGGGAACAGGTGTATCCTTCTCGCTATCGCCACCGCACTTCATAT
>NZ_BTTP01000004.1:0-174817 GCF_036246225.1 Lacticaseibacillus salsurivasis | reverse complement strand
CGATACCATCACGTTCATAGCGTGCAAGCCATGAAGTGAACGGGGTTTTGCCAATTCGATGTTGTCGTGCAAAGGTGGCTCTGGCCAGATTGGACCGCCAGAATTCTTCTAACAACGCAAGTTTCTCAGTTGCCGAGTACTTGGCTCTAGGCATACAAAAATCCCTCCATGATTATCAGATGAATTATGATATTTCATCTGACAACCACAAAGGGATTATCGCACATTGAGACTAGGCGCGGTGCCTGCTTTGCGTTCTAAAGGATTTTTGCCATTATTTCACAACATCAAACATACCACTGGGATAAACCCAATACACATGGGTCAGTTTCAGCTGATGCTGACCCACCGGCACATAACCGCCAATTTCAGTGACCTTCACGCCGGCATTGCCGGTTTGCTCACTGCGGTATCGATAGACGCGGTTAGGCTCTTTAGCGTCAGGGTTGGTCTGGTAATATTTCTCGACCACTTGCAGAGCTTGAAAATGCGCCGAACTCAAGGATTCAGATTCATCTGAGATGACGTTCGCATCACTACTCTGACTGGAGGCATTACTTGATGAGGCGCTTTTGGCCTTTGCCTTAGTTTTAGCCTTAGCATGCTTAGTGCTGGTTGAAGCCTCCGCCTTCGACTGCTGGCTTGTTTGCACCGCCGCCGTTTTTGTGGTCAATACACCGGTGCGATCGACGATAATTAGCCCCACCAGCGCCAGCACCAAGGCAATCAGCAGCCAGCGTGTCCCTTTGATCAGACTGTCTAAGCGTAAGCGGGCATGCCGGCTATCTGGCATTTTGGCAAAATGGACATAGCGTAGATAATAAATCACCAAAAAAAGGACGATTAAGGCCCCTAAGGTTAATTCTCGATATAATGGCACGGAAAAAAAGTTGCTCAATAATTTCATGTTGACCTCCACCCATCCCCAAACAGAATTATTATATGGACAAAGCTAGATAGGCGCAAGCGCCCACAAGAAAACCGCCATTTTCGAGATGAAAATGGCGGTTTCCTTAATTATTTTGTTTTTGGCCCAACCGATCACGGCTGTAGATAACGGCAACCATCCCTGACTGCCACTGAATGGTCACTGGTGTTTGGCCCATGAACTCATTCGACGCCCAGGAAAATGGCGTCTGGCTCGACCAATCCTGAAGGGGATACTTAGCGCCTTGGATAGTCAGCAAGCTAATCGCAGTCAGCGGCACAATGCCGAGATACGGGTAAGCTGACTGAGGCTTCAGGGTATGCCGACCGGGCCGATAAAAGCGCACCTGATTTTGCGCATCCACCAGTTCAATCTGTTCAGCAAAGGCCTGAAAGCGTGGCTGCGTCGGCAGAAACAGATTCGACAACAAGTGATCCAACCGCCCGCCGGTAGCTCCCACCAGGCGCACCTGGTCAGCACCAGCCGTGAAGGCAAAACGGACGGCCATTTCCGTATCGGTTTCATCTTTTTCAGCTGGCGCCTGATGCAACGTTTTCACTTGCGCTTTCACTTGGGCAAATTCCTCAGGCGTCAGTGAATCAAAATCCCCCACCGCAAACGCCGGCGTCAGCGCTGCCGCGAGTAGCCGCAAGGTCCCGCGATCGACCCCCACCCACTGGCCGTCAAATTGTTGCCAATTCACCGGCAAGGCCGCGGCGGGACCGCCAACCATCAGATTATAGGTGGTCATTTAGCCTGCCTCAGCTTGGTCATCTGCGCTTCTGGTTCGCCTTGGGTAAAGACAAAGGAACCTGCCACAAAAATATCCGCACCGGCAGCTTTGACGCTACTGATGGTCTGGTCGTTGATACCGCCATCGACCTCAATGGCAAAATGCCAGTCATGCGCTTGGCGCATGGCGGCTAGCCGCGCGACTTTATCCGCCATCGCCGGCAGAAACGCCTGGCCACCAAAGCCAGGGTTAACTGTCATGACCAGGACCTGATCCACAATCGGCAGCACTTCTTCAATCACCGTCAAGCTGGTGCCAGGGTTGACCACGACGCCGGCTTGCACGCCAAGTTTTTGTGCAAGCTGCACGGCATGATACAAGTTCTGCGTGGCTTCGGCGTGAATCAAAAGGGTGTCAGCGCCGGCTTTAGCAAAAGCTGGCAGCCATGTTTCGGGATCAGAAACCATCAAGTGCACATCCAGTGGTAACGACGTCACTGGCCGAATCGCAGCGACCATGCTGGGGCCGAAGGTGAGATTTGGCACGAAATGCCCGTCCATCACATCAACATGCAGCAAATCCGCACCGGCTGCCTGAACCGTTTCAATATCACGAGCGAGATGCGCAAAATCCGCACTTAAAATCGAAGGTGCAATCTTCATCAACTTTTCCTCCTCGAAGCCTTACTGTTTGGTATAAACCGGCCGCTGCCCTGACAATTCCTCGCGAAATTGCAGGTAATTGTCATAGCGACTCGGCATAATCGTGCCAGCGGCCACCGCAGCTTTAACCGCGCAGCCCGGTTCTTTGACATGCTGACAAGAGCGGAACTTACACTGATCAGCCACCGCGTTAAACTCCGGAAACCGCTCGCGCAACTCATCCAGCGTCACATCCAGCAAACCCAGCGAAGAAAAGCCCGGTGTGTCGGCAACCAAGCCGCCATCCGCCATAAATAACTCAGTGGTGCGCGTCGTATGCTTTCCCCGATTCAAGGCTTTGCTAATTTCGCCGGTGGCTAGTTCCAAACCCGGCACCAGATGATTAATTAAGGTCGATTTGCCGGCGCCAGTTTGGCCGGTAAATATCGTCAACTGATTTTTGAACGAGGCCCGCACTGCGTCTAGGGTCGCCGCTGCAAACGGCGGTTGGCTCAAAAAAGTGCGATAGCCAATCGCCTCATAGCCGCGCAAGGCGGTTTGAATGGCAGCCAGCTGCGCTGCCGAGACCAAATCGGTTTTAGTCACATAGATTTCGGCATGGATTTGTTTGCCTTCCAGATAAATCAAGAAGCGATCCAGCAAATTCAGGGAGAAATCCGGTTGCGCCGCTGCCACCACCAAAATGGCCTGGTCGATGTTGGCCACTGGCGGGCGCACCAAAGCATTTTTCCGCGGCGCTAGCGCCAGCAAATAGCCTTCGTCATCAGGACCAGCGCCAGGCGTGAAGGTGGCAAAATCACCCACTAATGGGGTGATTTTTTCTTTGCGTAAGTTGCCGCGGCCGCGGGTGCGATAAATGGTGCCTGCGACATCAAGATCATAAAAGCCGCTTAGCTGCCGAATAATTCGGCCTTCCAGTTGCTCAGAATCAGCCACCAATATTATCCTCCGATTGCACGACTTGTCCGTTGTTCATCACGCGATAGGCGCCGGTATCACCATTGTTGAGGGTGAAAGTCAGCGGCACTGTCGTATCACTGCTGATGGTCAAGGTCTTGAACACGTCATTAAGGGAGTGTTCGCTGTCCTGCAAATAAATGGTAATTTGATTCGAGGCGCTGTCACCTGATGCGCTGTTGCCGCTAGGTGCCTGATACCTAATGGTGAGCGTACGCGTAACCTGTTGCGTCTTAGATGACTCCGAACTCGAACTGCTTTCACTGCTCTTAGCGGGGTCTGGACCTTTCGATACGACCACGCTCACAGTATCACCTTTTGATAACACGGTTTCATAGCCGGGATCTTGGCTAATAATGTTGCCGGACGCCACTGAATCACTGTATTCACGACTGACGTTTGGCGTCATGCCATGTAGCGAAACCCAGCTGTTAAAGCTCGATTCGGGTTGACCAAGGAAGTTTGGCATTTTGACTTTAGCGGTGCCGCTGGAAACCGTGAGCGTGATGGCGGTACCCTTAGCCACCACTTTTTTGCCACTTTCGATGGACTGATCCATGATTTCCCCTGCAGGAACGGTCTCACTACTCTTGCGATGCCGGGTGACGTCAAATCCTGCCTTATCCAACTCTTTTTTCACCGTTGAATATTTCTTGCCAGTATAGTCCTTGATCGTATACTTTTTCTTACCCGTACTCAGAACAATCGCCACTTTGCGTCCAGACTTCAAGTTGGCCCCAGAGGCGGGGTTGGAGCGAATGACCTTGTTCTTCGCCACGGTATTCGAGCTGGCTTTGGTGACGTCACCTAATTCGAGATTGGCCGCTTCCAGCGCCGATTCGGCTTGAGTTTGCGACATGCCCGTTAGATCAGGCACCGTGGCATCACCCTTGCCGCCGCTGAAGGCCAAAATTAGCATGGTGATCAGCCCCACCAGCAGCACGCCGAGGACAATCGCCGGCCACCATTTCTTCCAGCCGCCTTTACGCTTTTGTTTGGCCTTGGTGGCCTTCGGGTCGGTTTGCGGCGCTTGGGCTTCGGACCGGGAGGCAACTGGCGTGGCAGCTTGTGAGGACACCACCGGAACCACTTTGGTTTCATCCAAATCGTTGCTGTCCGGCACAAACTTGGCCTCATGTGCCCGCGCCGAAGACAAGGATGTCTTCAAATCTGCCGCCATGGCAGAGGCGCTGGTGTAGCGGTTAGCTGGGTCCTTGGTGGTGGCTTTCAAGACCACGTTTTCCAAGGCTTGGGGAATGCGCGGATCAAAATCGCGCACTGAAGGCATTTCTTCTTGGAAGTGCTTGAGCGCAATCGACACCGCCGAATCGCCTTCAAATGGCACCGTGCCAGTGAGCATCTCAAATAAAATGATGCCCAAGGCGTAAATATCGCTTTGCTTGGTCGGCATACTGCCGCGCGCTTGCTCTGGCGACAAATAGTGCACCGACCCCAAGAGCGAGTTGGTTTGGGTCATGGAATTGTCTGACAGCGCCACGGCAATGCCAAAGTCAGTGATTTTGGCGTTGCCGTTTTCATCGATCATGATATTTTGCGGCTTCAAATCGCGGTGTATGATGTTGTGATCATGCGCCACCTGAATCCCCGCCAAAATCTGCTCCATGATGTCAACCACGCGCTGGTAAGGAATCGGAAAATGCTCAACGATGTACTTCTTCAGATCCGACCCACGCACGTATTCCATGACTAAGTATTGCTGGTCGTTACTTTCCCCAACATCGTAAATCGACACGATATTCGGGTGCACCAGCTCAGTGGTCGCCATTGCCTCACGCTGAAATCGGCGCTTGGTATCGGGATCATTTTGTAAGTCCAGCCGTAGCACTTTGACGGCTACGTCGCGGTCCAAAATCAGGTCATGGGCCAAATAAACATTGGCCATGCCGCCTTCACCCAAGGTCTTGAGCAGCTTGTAGCGCTCGCTAAGAATGTATCCTGGTTCGATCATGGCTGCTCCCTCCAATCTTGGTGAATGATCAAGGCCGAAATGTTATCCGGACCACCAGCGGCATTGGCCATGGCGATCAATTGCTCCGCTTTTTCGCCGATCGGCGTGGGACTGGCAATCACTTTGGCGATTTCCTCATCGCTGACCTGGTTGGTCAAGCCATCCGAACAAAGCAATAAGTAATCGTCGTATTCCATATCGTAAATCGTCACATCGGCATCGACGTCTTCCGAGACGCCTAAGCTGCGCGTGATGACATTGCGCTGCGGGAAGCGCTGGGCTTCTTCCGGTGTGAGCTCCCCGGTTTTCACCAGCTCGTTCACTAGACTGTGATCCTCAGTGATTTGGAGCAAATGGCCGCCGCGGTAGAGATAAGCCCGCGAGTCACCAATGTTCGCCACCACAAAGCGGCTACCAGAGATGATGACGGCGACCAAGGTGGTGCCCATCCCCATCAGATCCGCATAGCGTTTGGCTTTTTCCAAAATCACATCGTTTTCTTGCTGCAACTCAAAAATCAGCCACCGCACGATGGTTTCCACATCGGTGGTGCTGGTACTTTCGAAGGCATAACCCAGGTGCGATACCGCCATTTCACTGGCCACATCGCCGCCTTGGTGGCCGCCCATGCCGTCTGCCACGATGGCTAAAGTCGAGCCGGCTAAGTTGGCAAACAGCCCCACGTAATCTTGATTGTTCGGCCGTTTGCGGCCGATATCGGTTCGGTAGGTGTATTCCATGCATTACTCCTAATTCCGCACAAGGCTAGCAATAAAGAACCCGTCCGTGCCATAGTCATCGGGAAACAGTTGCAAGGCCGGTGCGCCATGCGCCTTCACTGGCGTTAGCGTCGGCACCGCCACTGCCGAAAATTCGGGGTGCGCACTTAAAAACCGTGCGACCACCGCCTGATTTTCCTCTTCCACCATGGTACACGTACTATAGGTCAAGCGTCCATTAGGTTTTACTAAAGATGCCACTGCGTCAAGGATTTCGAACTGAATTTCAGGCAATTTAGCAATGGATTCTGGATCTTTATCATAACGAATTTCGGGCTTACGGCGAATCAGCCCCAGCCCCGAGCAAGGGGCGTCGACCAGCACCTTGTCAAAACTACCAGGCGCAAAGGTATCGGCGGCTTCGCGGGCATCCATCGCCATCGCGGTCACCCGATCCGCCAGACCAAGTCGTTTGGCATTGGCCGTGATCAACTGCACCTTATGCGGATGCAAATCCAGCGCCGTCACCTGACCACCTTGGGCCGTATCCAGATATTGCGCGATGTGGGTGGTTTTCCCCCCGGGCGCGGCACACGCATCGAGCACCTGGTCGCCAGGTTGAACGTCGAGGCTTGGCGCCACCAGCATCGAACTTTCATCCTGAATGGTGAACTCGCCAGCGGCAAATTCCGGGAGCCCCGCCAGGTGGCCACCTGGCGCCACTAGCCCGACTGGCGTTAGCGCACTCACTGCCACGTCAGGCAAAGTCTGTTTCAACTCAGCCAGTAATTGGTCTGGGGTGGTTTTGGTGGTATTGACGCGCAGCGAGGCTGCAGCCGGTCGGTCGACCGTCGCGAAAATGGCTTCTGCCTTCGCGGGCCCAACCTGTTCAATCATCTTCTTGACCAACCATTCCGGAATGCTGTACATGATGGACATCCGGTAAGCAGCCGGCTGCAGCTTGCTTAAATCTGGGCGCTGACTGCGTTGCAAATTACGCAGCACCGCCGTGACAAACTTCCCAATCCCAACATTGCCCATGCGCTTAGCAATCGCGGTGGATTCATAGAAAATCGCGTGCAGTGGAATTTTATCCAAGTACACCATTTGGTAGACCGCGGTTTGCAGCAGCGCATGCACCCAAGGATCTAACTTGCGGTCTTTGACGAAGGGCTTGAGATAATAATCCAGGGTCAACGCATGCTGAATCACGCCGTACACCAGATTAGTCACCAACGCGGTATCGCGCGGGCTTAGGTCGTGCTGGCGCAGCGTGGCATCTAAGGTTAAGTTGGCATAACTGCCTTGCGCCGCCACTTTCGCCAAAATGGTGACCGCTAAGGTTCTCGGATCAGTCGGTTTCGCCAATGATCAAGTCTCCTTCTTTAATGGTGCGCCCTGCCCCGTTCAAAAACGCAGCAATCGGCTGCTGGGCTTTGCCGGCTGGTTGGATGGTTTGGATGCTAAACATTGTGCCCTGACCAGCGGCGACCACCAGTTGCTTTTTCGTGCGTTGAACCACCGTGCCTGGTGCCAGCGTGGTGGCCTCAGTCAGCGGTGTCACGGCCCATAATTTGACCCGTTCCCCGTTCAAGACAACATAGCCGCCCACCTCTGGCCGCAGGGCGCGAACCCAGTTATCGAGCTGCTCCGCAGTGAGGCTGATATCAAGGTGTTCTTCTTCTTTTTTGATGGTGGGTGAGAAGGTCACTTGGCTTTCCTCTTGCGGGGTTGGCTGGGCGCCAGCGATAATCGCCGGCAAGGTCTTCATCAAGAGATCGCGACCCATCAGGCTGAGCTTTTCAAACACCGTCCCACTGTCATCTTGGCGGGTCAGCGGCAGTTTGGCTTGTGCCCACATACCACCAGCATCCATCTTTTTGACCATCTGAATCAAGGTGACGCCAGTTTCGGTATCGCCATTGATTAAGCTGTACTGAATCGGCGCGCCACCACGATACTTCGGCAGCAAGGAGCCATGCACGTTGACAGCCGTGATTTTAGCCACGTTCAAGAATTTCGTCGGCAAAAATTGGCCGTATGCCGCCGTGATAATCAAATCTGGCGCTAGGGCAATGGCCTGGTCTAATTCAGGACTACCACTGAGCTTCTCGGGTTGTAGCACCGGTAAGTGCAACGCCAACGCCGCCTGTTTCACTGGGGATTGGGCGACTTGCTGCTTGCGGCCAACTTTGCGGTCGGGTTGCGTGATGACCGCCAAGACGTCATAACTGGCGGCGACAGCTTGCAAAATCGGCACTGCGAATTGGGGGGTGCCCATAAAAATCACACTGGTCAAAATACCACTCCTTTTGGGTGTTAGATAAACGTTAATGGTTCGCGATCGATGCCCACAAAGTATCCTTTGCGGCTGCTGGTTTGCGTTTCAGTCAAAATCCGGTCCAATTCCGGTCCCAGCTTTGGCTCGTGCTTATATTTAATCACCAGCTGATAGATATAGCGATTTTTCAACCGCGCAATGGCGCCTGGCGTCGGCCCGAGGACAATCGCTTGCGGGCTGAGCGCGTCGGCCAGCTGCTTGGCCAGTTGATAAATCAACTTCGCTGCCGCCTCCTCATTTTGGTGGCTGACCGTGAGCTTGGTGGTGAAGTAATATGGCGGGTAATCACTGCGATGGCGCGTGGCCATCTCCTGGCGGAAAAAGCCCTCATAATCATGATGCTGGGCGTACTGAATCGCATAATGGTCCGGATTGAAAGTCTGGATGAAGACCTCGCCGGCCTTTTCCGCCCGGCCGGCGCGCCCGGCTACTTGCGTCAGCAGATCAAAGGTGCGTTCACTGGCGCGAAAATCAGGCATCCCCAGTCCGGTATCGGCGTTGATCACGCCGACCAGCGTGACATCAGGGAAATCCAGGCCTTTGGCAATCATTTGGGTGCCCAGCAGGATATCGGCTTCATGCGCCCCAAAAGCGGCCAAAATCTTCTCATGGCCGCCTTTACGCCGCGTGGTATCGACATCCATCCGTAGCACGCGCGCCGCTGGCAGCAGTTGATGCAGACTGGCTTCGACTTTTTGCGTGCCAGTGCCGTAATAGCGGATTTTGCGCGAGCCACATTTCGGGCAAACAGTGGGAATCGGTTCCTCATGGCCGCAATAATGACATTTTAGAGTATGGCTATCCATGTGCAAGGTCAAGCTGATATCACAGTTGGGACATTGCACCCGATAGCCGCATTCCCGGCACATCACAAAGGAAGAAAAGCCGCGCCGGTTCAGCAGCAACACGCTTTGTTCGCCGCGCGCTAACCGCGCTTGCAAGGCTTGGAGCAGTGGCTGCGAAAAGTCGTCCTTCCCGCCTTGTTTATAAGCATCCCGCATATCGATGATATGCACCGCAGGGAGCGGCTGATCATTGATGCGCTCTGGCAGCCGCAGCAAGGTATACACCCCTTTTTCGGCGCGTGCGCGGGACTCCAGGCTTGGCGTCGCCGAACCCAGCAGCACCGGGGCACCAAAAGTTTGAGCCCGATGCATCACCACATCCCGAGCGTGATAGCGCGGCGCGTCGTCCTGCTTATAGGAGGTTTCGTGCTCTTCATCGATGATGAACACACCGATATTGGTCATCGGGGCAAACGCCGCCGAACGCGCGCCAACCACCACGCGGGCTTCCCCGCGTTCAAGCCGCCGCCACTCGTCGAACTTTTCCCCTTCTGACAACCCACTGTGTAGCACGGCAACGGCCTCGCCGAACCGGCCTTTGACCCGGTGGACCATTTGCGGCGTCAAGGCAATTTCTGGCACCAGCATCATGGCATTGCGCCCAGCGGCCAGCGCGGCAGCGATGACTTGCAAATAGACTTCGGTTTTCCCTGAACCCGTCACGCCTTCCAGCAAAAATGGCTGAGCGGTGTGGCTTTCAACGGCCGCGACCACCGGTTTCACTACTGCGGCTTGGTCAGCCGTCAAGGGAAGCGGCTGGGTTAACGGCTGCTGATCCAGCTGAGCATAAGGAGCGCGGTAAATTTCGCGGGCGGCTAACGTGAGCCAGCCCTTCTGCACCCCAGCGTTCACCGTGGCGCGCGACAGCGCATAATCTTTCAGCACAGTGGCCAGCGCAGGTTCTGCGCCGGTTTGGGCCCAATGCGCCAGTGCCTCAAGCAAGGCCCGCTGCTGCTTGGCGTTCGCCCGCAGTTCAGCGGCGGCAGCTTGGTAGGAAGCCGGCGTGAGACTAGGCACAATGTAGTTTTGCGTCTTCACCTTGGCTCGGTCGCGACTTTGATACTGGATAGCCAACGCTTGTTTGGCCACCAACCGCAGCACTTGCGCTGACAATTCTGGGTCAAGATGCTGATCCAACACCAGCTCAGGTTGCGCGGCTAGGAGACTTTCAGCCTCGGCGGTAGGCTTTGGCCCAAGCACCACCGTTTTCACCGTGTCCACTTTCAGCATGGTTGGCAGCATGGTTTGAATACAGGTAATCCAAAAGGCATAAGTCGTTTGCGCCAGCCAATGGGACAGCTTGAGCAGCTCACTGTTCATCACTGGCGCATAATCAAGCACCGCCAGCAGCGGCTTGAGGGTACCAGCGTAGTCTGGTTGCGCCTCGGTGGCTACCACCATGCCGCTAACTTCGCGTTTACCTTGGCCGAATTGTACCCACACGCGCATCCCTGGCACCACTTGTCCGCTCAAAGCAGCCGGTATGGCATAGTCATAGGGCTGATCTGTTTGCATCGTCGGCACATCGACAATTACTTTTGCCACAGTGGTCATGCGCGCACCTGGGCAATCTTTTGCCAAATCGTTTGCGCCAAGGCGGTTTTGCTGGCAGTCGGCAGGGGTTCTGGCGCCGCCTTTGGCCATAACAGCGTCACGGTATTGTTGTCAGCGTTAAAGCCTTTCCCAGCACCCACCGAATTAGCAATCAGCAAATCAGCGTGTTTCTTCGTTAATTTGGTTTGGGCATTGGCCAGCAGATCATTGGTTTCCGCCGCAAAACCCACCACGAACTGATGCGTCTTTGCGTTGCCAAGCTGCGCTAAAATATCCGGGTTTTGCACCAAATCAATGGTCAGCCCTGCCGCCCCTTGCTTCTTCAACTTATGATCTGCCATTTCAGCAGGGCGATAGTCAGCCACCGCAGCGGCCATGATCACGATATCAGCGGCCTCATAGCTACTTTGCACGGCGGTGGCCATCTCCTGGGCAGTTTTAACCCGGGTCACCTTGACTTGCGGTAGCACCAACTGCTCTGCAGTGGTGATTAGCTCAACCTGCGCACCAGCCGCCGCGGCAGCATTGGCCAGCGCTGTGCCCATTTTACCTGACGAGTCGTTGGTCAAGTAACGCACGGGATCGATGCGTTCACGGGTCCCGCCAGCGGTGATCACGACGTTTTGGCCGGCCAAATAAGCCTGCTGCGGCGCAAGCGCTGCGAACAAGGCAATCGCGTCCGGTTCCGGCATGCGGCCAACGCCGGCATAGCCTTCCGCTAAAAACCCAGTGGCTGGCGGCAACACTTGCCACCCTGCCGCCTGCAGATGACGAATATTCGCCTGGGTTTGCGCATTCTGCCACATCTGGTCGTTCATTGCCGGCACCAGCAGTTTCTGCCCGGCGAAAGCCAACAGCGTGGTGGTCACCACATTATCCGCCATCCCAAAAGCCAACTTAGCAATGGTATTCGCGGTGGCCGGCACCACAATGGCCTGATCCATCCAGTGCGCCAGCGCGACATGGGCCACATGCTCTGGCGTTGCGAACTCGCCGGCATCCGTTAGCACCGCCGCCTTGCTGACAGTGGCGAGGGTTTGCGGCGTCACAAAATTGGCCGCAGCTGGCGTCATCGCCACGCGCACCTCGTTGCCTTGTTTAATCAGCGCCCGCACCAAAAGCGGGACCTTATAGGCCGCAATCCCGCCGGTCACAAAAACTCCGATGTGTTTCGCCATGCAATCCCCTCCATTTTTGAGTCTATTATACCAAAGAATATCATGCTGCGAAGACTGGCGATTTTTGCCGACAAACTAGCCTAGAGCTGGAATTGACCGCTGGTTTTTGCGGTCGGTTACAGCGCGTAGCTAGTTTCGTCGGCATTGCCAGGCGAAGCGCACCTATCATGCTGCGAAGACCAGCGGTTTTAGCGTGACGAGTAGCCTAGCTTAAGCCATTGCCGGCTGGTCTTGCCGGCGGGGGCTTAAGCGTAGCTAGTCGCTCACGCGTTGCTGGTCTGAGCGCACCTATCATGCTGCGAAGGCTGGCGATTTTTGCCGACAAAACTAGCCTAACGATTCGCAAGGCAACATTTTTGCCCAAAGAAAAAGTGATTGAGACATAATTTGAGATGAAGCTAGGCACACGACTATTCCGGAACAGTACGAGCCAAAATGCAACGTCCTAGCCGTATAAGCCAAACGGCCTGCAAAACCTAAGTTCGGGTTTTACAGGCCGTTTGGCTTATACTCTGGGCTAAAACAGCATTTTGTCTCAGCCTCATTCACTTTAGTCTTTGTGGTCCAGCTTTTCCGCGTCACGTTCCAGCAACTTGGAGTCAGGGTCGATGATGACATCACCATCTGCGACTTCTTCAAGCGCCTGGCCGACTTTTTTCAGCGAGCGGTATTCCGGCAACATTTTGATGCTGCCGCTTTCCAGCTCATGTGCCCGCTTCGCAGCTAAGACTGCCAGTGAGTAGCGGGAAGGAATCTTCGCCAGTAACTTATCGATGGATGGGTAAATAATCATGATGTTTGCTCCTTTTTTCCGTTAACCGTCAGTCTAGTTTACCATATTTCGGTATTTATCGATCACGCGCGGCACCCGCAAGTGCTCACTTTCGATGATGCGTTCAATGCGCTTCACTGCCAGCGGCACTTCGTCGTTGACGACGGCATAGTCATAATTTTCCATCATCTTAATTTCCTGCGCCGCTTGCTGGATGCGCTTGTTGATGGTGGCAATATCATCGGTGCCACGGCCGACCAAGCGGTGCTTCAAGGCGACTAAATCTGGCGGCGTCAAAAAGATGAAGACGCCATCCGGACATTTGGCCCGCACTTGCATGGCGCCTTTGACTTCGATTTCCAGCAGAACATCGCGGCCGGCATCGAGTGTTTGATTCACATACTTAAGCGGAGTGCCGTAGTAGTTGTCGACGTATTTGGCATATTCGAGCATCTGCCCATCCGCAATTTCTTGCTCAAACTGCTCCTTGGTGCGGAAGTAGTAGTCGATACCGTCTTTTTCGCCAGGCCGGGGCTTGCGGGTGGTCATCGAAACTGAGTACTGAAAATCGCGAAAATCGTCTTGGAGCATGGCTTGCCGAACCGTACCCTTACCGACACCGCTAGGACCCGATAAGACGATCAGCATTCCCCGTTCATGCATGCTTTAACCTCTTTCATTTTTGTGTTACCTCACATTATGCCGTTTAGGCCGATGAATTTCAAGCTTGTTCAGCACGCCAAGCTTGAAATTCAGGGCTTTTCAGTAGTTTTTGCCCTGCTTGCCAGCCGCGGGTCAACATCATAGCCCGGCCTTGGCGGCGAAAATCCAAAATGCCGGGCATTTGCGGCGGTATTTTAATGGTGAAATCGGCGATTCGCGTTGACCGGGCGCCAATCCCACCGGCCTCAATTGCAATCACCGTGGTTGCCCCGAGGTCATACGCCAGATCCACCGGTAATTCATCGCACACCGCCCCGTCGACGTAGCGCTGGCCGGCAATGGTGACTGGCGGATAGACCCCAGGGATGGCCGTTGTCGCCAAGAGCCACTGCAACTGCTCTGCTGGTGGTTGGGTGAGCGTCACCACATGAGGCCGCCGGGTGCGCTTAGTGGCGGTCACGGCCAGCACCGGCCAGGTCCGCCGCCGCGGCAAACTGATCAGCTCCTGCAGGACTGGCACAAACGGCAACTCACCCCCTAAGGCAAACATGCGGGTGGGCAATTTAGTCAGCCACCATTGCCCCAGCTGCGGACCAGCCAGTTTCGTGGTTGCTAACGCATTGATGGCCCCAATCGAGGTTCCCAACATAAACCGCGGCGTTAAACCGGTCTGGGCCAAGGCTGCATAGGCTCCGGCTTGAAACGCGCCGCGCGCACCGCCACCACCAAACACCATGGCTAAAGGCATGGGCCCACCTCCTCAAAATAAATTTCAAAACCGCTTGACTTCTCGAACATTTGTTTGCATAATGAAGTCACAAACAAATGTTCGGGGGGCAAATCAAAATGGAAAATCGCGCTAATGCATTACAAACCGTCACGCATTCACTGATTGAATCAACCAAGCAGTTCTTTGCGCTAGAAGAACCTGCTCAGACGATGCCGGCTAATCAACTGCGCGCGTTCACGGCCCAAGCGTTCGACCGTCACTATCGAGTGGCTTTATTCTTTGAAGGGGAAGCCACCCCGCTGGCTGGTCACCTCACCCGCCAACTGGGCGAGAACCGGTTCTTGTTCCAAGCATATCGCAGTAACTTATATCGTGTCGTCTCATTTGACCAACTGCGCTACATTCAACGGGTCTAAGCACCATCCGCGCGGCTTTGCTTCGGCAAGGCCGCGCTTTTTGATTCGAAAAAAGACTGCCACAGACAGTCTTCATCCTCACTTTTTCGCTGCGGCTGCCAGCCGCAACATTTCTTCCGCGTGTTCAACCGCGAGTTTCGTGACTTCCTCACCCGCCAGCATCCGCGCAATTTCTTGCACCCGGCCGGCGTGGTCGAGCTTTTGCACCTTGGTTTGGGTCCGGCCCGCGGCTACCTGCTTTTGGATCAAGAACTCATGATCACTCATCGCCGCAACTTGCGGCAGATGGCTGATGCACAGCACCTGCGAGCGCTGCGCAATTTGGGAGATCTTCGAGGCGATGGCTTGAGCGACCCGGCCGGAAACGCCAGTGTCGACTTCATCAAAAATAATACTGGTGACGCCGTCGGTTTCGGCAAAAATCGTCTTCAGCGCCAGCATGATGCGGGAGAGTTCCCCGCCACTGGCAATTTTAGCTAGTGGCTTCGCCGCCTCGCCAGGGTTAGTTTGAATGTAAAATTCCACGTTGTCGATGCCATCCGGCCGCAGCGTGCCATCTGCCACCGGGGTGAAGCGCACGGAAAAGACGGTTTTGGCCATGTAAAGCGCAGCGAGCTGCGCATGAATGGCTTTGGTCAGCGCCTTGGCGGCTTGCTGCCGCGTGGCCCGGAGCTTGGCCCCCAGCTTAAGCAGAGCCTCATGTTCTGCCTGGACCCGCTGATCGAGGCCTTCTTCATTCTCATCAGTGGCCGTCATTTGCGCAAGCTCCTTGGCCGCCTTTTCGCCGTAAGCAATCACTGCGGGGAGATCCGCACCATATTTGCGTTCCAGTTGGTTGATCAACTCCAGGCGCTTTTCGACTTCATCGAGGCGGTTGGCATCGAATTCCTGCCCGTCCAGTTCCCGGGATAAGTCGCTTTGCACATCCTGCAAGCCGTAGTAAACCGACTGCACACTGTTGGCCAGCGCCTCGTAGTCCTTGCCATAGGTGGCAATGCCTTGCAGGGCATGCATGATTTCACCGATTTGATCCAGCGGGTTGGCGTCTTCATTGCCAAGCAGTTCATAACTTTCGGTCAGCGCGTCAGAGATCCGCTGATAATTGGCCAAGCGATCACGCTCAGTGCTAAGTTCGTCTTCTTCATTGGGCTTGAGCTGCGCCCCTTGAATTTCTCCTACCTGAAACTGCAGCATATCGAGGCGCTGAGCCCATTCCTGCTCGTTGGCGCGTTTCTTCGCTAAGGCC
The DNA here is from genome assembly GCF_036246225.1 of Lacticaseibacillus salsurivasis. Lineage (NCBI taxonomy): Bacteria > Bacillati > Bacillota > Bacilli > Lactobacillales > Lactobacillaceae > Lacticaseibacillus > Lacticaseibacillus salsurivasis. The sequence goes on along the minus strand of NZ_BTTP01000004.1, from coordinate 159,104 downwards.
GCTTGATCTTTTTGATACGCGGTGTACTGCACATGAAAATCGCTCAGCAAATCACCGACGGCGGCTCCTGCGTATTGATCCAGCAACGTGATATGTGTCTCTGGGTGAATCAGCTGCTGATGCTCATTTTGGCCGTGAATATCGACTAGCGTTTCACCCACTGCCCGCAGCGTCGCGGTGTTCACCAACTCACCGTTAATGCGGCACAGGTTGCGGCCACTGGCAAATAACTCGCGCTGGAGCAGCACGGTGCCATCATCTGGCGCCAGGCCATACGTCGCCATCACAGCCGCGGTCCGGGAATTACGGCTCGCATCAAACAAGCCTTGCAACACCGCTTTGGGCGCGCCAGTGCGGATGAAATCCGTGGAGCCGCGGCCGCCAGCCAGCAGACCCACCGCGTCGATGATGATCGACTTGCCGGCGCCAGTTTCCCCGGTCAAGGTGGTCATGCCTTTTTCAAAGCTCAATTCCAGGGATTCAATGATTGCAAAATCATGAATGACTAATTCTTGCAGCATGGTTTATCCCACCATTTCGTCTAAATCCTGATTCACAGTGCTGGCGTCCTGATCGCTACGACAAACAATCAGAATCGCCGCATCCCCGGCAATCGAAGCAAAAATCCGCGGATCATCAAGCTGGTCAATCAGATTGCCGACCGCAGCGGCGGTGCCAGGGGACATCACCAGGTGCACAAAATTATTCATCCGGTCACTGCGGACAAACGATGCCGCCAAGGTGCGCTTGAGTTTATCCCGCGGCGAAAGTTGCTTTTCCGCCGGCAGACTATACCGATAATGACCATTAGCCATGGGCACTTTAATCAATTGCAGCTCCTTAATGTCGCGCGAAATCGTGGCCTGGGTGACATTGGCACCTTCAGCTTTCAGGGCCTTCACAAAATCACTTTGGCGTTCGATTGCCTGACTGGTGACCAAGCGCCGGATGAGCGCATGCCGTTGAGTTTTTTGCATCCTGCCACCTGCTTTCTACTAATAATTATACTACATACTGCATATTCGTGAAAGCTGATGCATAGATATACATTAGTGGCCTGGGCGTAATTCGGCGTAAGCGGCGGCCAGGGTTTGCTCGATGTCCACTGTGCTGGCAGCTTGACCAGCCCCCTCGGTTTGCTGCAAATGAATCAGGAATTCGATGTTGCCTTCCCCGCCTTTGATCGGGCTGAAATCGAGACCGAGCACATTGTAGCCAGCACCGAGCGCAAAGTTAACAATGGTGGTTAAAACGCTGCGATGCACCGCCGGATCACGGACAATGCCTTTTTTGCCGACATGACTCGGGCCCGCCTCAAACTGCGGTTTAATCAAAGCCACGGCATGGCCGCCGGGCTGAATAATGGCATGCAGCGGTGGCAAAATCAGCTTCAGCGAAATAAAGCTCACATCCGTCATGGCAAACTCAACTGGCCCGTCAGTGAAGTCTTCCGGTTTGCTGTAGCGGAAGTTGACCCGCTCCATCACCTTGACCCGCGGATCTTCGCGCAGCTTCCAGGCCAGCTGGTTGTAGCCAACATCCAGCGCATAACTCATCTTGACGCCATGCTGTAGGGCCACATCGGTGAAACCGCCAGTCGAAGCGCCAATATCCAGCACCGTCAGGCCGGTGAGATCCAAATCGAACACATCAAGCGCCTTGGCCAGCTTCAAGCCGCCCCGGCTGACGTAAGGCATGGTTTTACCTTTCACATGCAAGATGGTGTCCCCAGCGATTTTGACCCCGGGTTTATCTTGCCGCTCGTTGTTTTGGTCATACACTTCACCGGCCATCACCGCCCGTTTGGCCTGCTCGCGGGATAGGAACAACCCTTGCTCGACCAATAGCACATCGACTCGTTCTTTTTTCACAGTTTACCTCGTTTCAAAATAGGTCAAAAAAGCGCTTAGTTGCGGCGCCGGTTGGTTCAGCGTGGCTAAGCTCGCGGCCGCTTCGGCGACTTCTTGCTGCAAAGCCTCACGACTGCCGGCCAACCCCAGCAGCGCCGGGAAAGTGGCTTTGTGCTCGGCCACGTCTTTGTTCGGGGTTTTCCCGAGCTGCGCCGCGGTTTTGGTCAAATCATTGATATCATCTTGAATCTGGAAAGCCAAACCAAAATGCGCCGCAAACGCCCGCAACGCGCCAAGGGTGGCCGCGTCGACGTCAGCCAGCTGGCCGCCCATCACCACGGCCGCTTCCAACAAGGCCCCGGTTTTCAAACGTTGCAACTGTTTCAAGTTGGCTAAACTGATGGTTTGGCCTTGTGAATCCATATCCATCACCTGACCGCCCACCATACCATTGCCGCCAATCGCTGTCGCCAGGGTTTGCAGCAACGCCACTTGCACCTGCGGCTGAGCGGTGAGCTGGCCTAGCAAAACGAACGCTTCACTTTGCAAGGCATCTCCGGCCAAAACCGCCGTGGCGACATCAAATTTTTTATGTGCGGTGGGTTGCCCGCGGCGCAAATCGTCGTTGTCCATTTCAGGCAAGTCATCATGAATCAGCGAATAAGTATGCACCAGCTCCAAGGCGGCGGCGGCTGGCATGGCCGCTTCTACCTCGCCGCCAAACGTCGCCACTGTGGCGAGCAGTAGCAGTGGCCGCAACCTTTTGCCGCCGGCGTCGACAGAATAGCGCATCGCAGCTTGTAAATGGGCGTTCTCAACCGTGGCCAGATGCTGATCCAAAAACGCGTTTAAAGGCGCCCGTAATGCTTCAGTGTCAGGTTCAAGCATGCTGATCGGCTTTCGGGTCAAATGGCGCCACGGTGCCATCTTCTTTGACCATTTGCGTCACGGTTTGTTCCGCGTTCTTCAACGTCGCCTCCAGCTGCTGGGAGAGCTTGATGCCGGTTTTGTATTGTTCTAGCGCTTCTTCCAGCGGCACTTGGCCTTGCTCCAGCTGCGTGACGATGGTTTCAAGTTTCTGCAGATTTGCTTCAAAGGTTGGTTCAGCCATTTTTCTTCGTCCTTTCTTGAACGACGACTGGGACAAGCCCATCCGTCACATGAATCACAGCAGCACTTTGCGGTTGAAAATCAGCCACGTGCTTGAGCATCCGCCCTTGCTCGTCGGTCACATACGCATAGCCGCGCCCTAGAATCTGCGCTGGGCCTAAATGCTCCAGCCCTTCATTGGCTTGGGCAAAGGCTTGCCGCTTGGCTTGCAGGAGACTTTGCATCGCCGTTTGTAGGCGGTGGGTGGCCGTTTGCACGGTTTGCTGTCCTGTCGCCACCCGCACCCCGAGTTGACGCGGATTAAGCGCGGTTTGCGCCACCTGGACCCGGTGCGCCAAAAAGTCCAGCTGAGCTTTGGTGGCAGCATAAAGCCGGTTCTTTAGCTGATCGACTTGCTGCAAATACTGGTCATACAACCGCTCTGGTTGCGTGAGCACCACGCTGCGCCGCGAGCGATCGAGCCGCTCTTGGGCATTCGCGATGCGATTTTTCATTGCCGTGGTCAAACGCAAACGGTCTTGAGCAATACGATCCAGTGCATCCACCAGTGGCACCGGTGTCACCAGCTCCGCCGCGGCGGTGGGGGTGGCAGCCCGGTGATCGGCGATGAAGTCGGTGATGGTGGTGTCAGTCTCGTGACCCACCGAGCTCACAATCGGCATCGGCATGTCGACCAAAGCCCTGGCCACCTTTTCTTCATTGAACGGCCACAGGTCTTCAATCGAGCCGCCGCCGCGGCCGATAATCAAGGCGTCAAACCCACCCATGGCTTTGACCCGCTCAAGCTGAGTGACAATGGTGGCCGCTGCGGTATCGCCTTGCACTTGAGCCGGGAACAAGACAATCTGCAAAATTGGGTAGCGCCGCGCCACCGTGGTCATAATATCTTGAATCACGGCGCCGCTGGGGCTGGTAATCACCGCTACCCGCTTAGGAAACGGGCGCAGGGGCCGCTGGTTGCGCGTGAATAAGCCTTCTTTTTCCAGCTTTTCTTTCAGCTGGGCTAAGGCCTGATACAAGTCGCCAACGCCATCAGGTTCCATTTTGTCGATGACGATTTGATACTGGCCACTGGCCGGGTATAGCGTCACGCGGCCCACGACCCGGACCTTCATGCCTTCTTCAGGCCTGAATTTGAGCTTGGCAAAGGCCGACTTAAACATGACCACACTAATTTTGGCGTGATCATCCTTCAAGGAGAAATACTGATGCCCCGGGCGCTGGCGGAAGTTGGACACTTCGCCGGTTAAAAAGACCTGTTTCAAATACGGATCCAGGTCAAACTTACGCCGCAGGTATTCCGTCAGCAAACTGACAGTCAAAAAATCAGGCTCACTCATGCACTCGCCTCTTTGCTAGCGCCACGGTTTGCGTCATTAACCCCGCAATCGTCATTGGCCCCACCCCGCCAGGCACTGGCGTAATGGCACTGGCCACCGGCGCCACACTGGCATAGTCCACGTCGCCGACCAGCTTGCCGGCGGCGTTGTGGTCCATGCCGACATCGATGACCACCGCGCCAGGCTTCACCACTTCCGCCGTGATGAATTCGGCCTGGCCAGTCGCCACCACCAAAATATCAGCCTGCTTGGTGATGGCAAACAGATTCTGGGTTTTGCTGTGGGCAATCGTCACGGTTGCGTCATGATTGAGCAGTAGCGCTGCCATAGGCCGACCCACGATATTGGATCGTCCCAGCACCACCGCGTGTTTGCCGGCCACATCAATATGGTAATGCTCAAGCAAGGCCATGATGCCAAAAGGCGTCGAGGCGATAATTCGCGGCATGTTTTCCCAGAGTTTGCCGACGTTCAGGGGATGAAAGCCATCCACGTCCTTAGCTGGATCAATAGCTTCGATCACCGCGTTTTCGTCGACTTGCGGCGGGAGCGGCAGTTGCACCAAAATACCGTCGACGCTGGGATCTTGGTTCAGCGCCGCCACTTCAGCTAGGACTTCGGCTTGCGTGGCTGATTTCGGCAAGGTGCGGCGGACGGAATGGATGCCTAACTCTTCCGCCCGCCGTTGCTTATTGCGCACATAAATGGCGCTGGCCGGGTCGTCGCCCACCAGTACCACCGCCAGCCCTGGGGTCACGCCCTGGGCCTTAAGCGCCGTGATTTCAGTTTTAAGTGTGGCCATCATGCTGTTAGCCGTTTGTTTGCCATCAAGTCGAATCGTCATGTTCTTCCCCCTTGCAGCCGCTGCGGGGCGACTGGGTCATTAGATATTTCGCAGTCGTCAACGCTGAGGACCATAAAGCAAAAGCCGGCTCCGCTTTACGCAGTAGTCGGCTCGTGGTCAGGCCTCAACAAAATGGCCTAAGATCCCGTTAATGAACTTTGCCGCTTGGTCGTCACTGTACGTTTTCGCCAGTTCGATGGCTTCGTTGACCGCCACGCGATTGGGCACGTCAGCCACTGCGGTGATTTCGTATAGGCCAAGACGTAGCAAAATCAAATCGGTTTTGGAAAGCCGCGCTAAAGTCCAGCCTGCTTTAAGCTTACCTTGAATCTGCTCATCCAGTTCTGGCTGCTTGGCCAGCACGCCATCCACCAGCGTCACCAGATAGTCTGGGGTAGCGGCCCCTTCAGGCAACACCTCTTGATAAACCGTTTCGCGGTCAGCATCGGGATTGGTCGCCAGCGCAAACAGCACCTTGAAGGCGGCTTCCCGTGTCTCATGTCTGTCTAGCATTTACTTGTCGTCCTCGTTTTCGCCATTATCATCGGCAAACAGAGCCTCGGCATCGAGCTTCGGCGCTTTTTCTGGCACGACGCCCACCACATGCACATTGACTTCATCCAGGGTCAAGTCAGTCATGTACAGCAATTGTTCACGCAAAGTCGATTGCATGGCCAAAGCCACCTTCGGCACGGACACGCCGTAATCGAGATAAACATAAACATCTGCGGTGAGCCGCTTGCCGTCGACTTTCAGATCGACGCCTTTGCCGTGATTGGCACGGCCGAACCATGAATTAATCGTGCTGGCCATGCTGCCGCGCATTTGATAAACCCCATCCACGGACACCGCGGCGATGCCTAAAATCACTTCCAGCACTTCTGGAACGATCTCAATCGTGCCTTGCGCATCCGTCCGATTCGCCAGAATGATATTCGATTCTTCTGCCATGCCAATTCCTCCTGTCTCGTGCCACACTGCTCTCGTTGAAAAGTCTAACGCATCAAAACGTCAGCAGCAACTGCCGCGCTTTTACTCACGCGCGAGAAATGTAACTGCCGTCTTGCGTATTGATGGTCAAGACATCGCCTTCGTTGATGAAAAATGGCACCTGAACAACCAGGCCAGTTTCCATCGTGGCCGGCTTGGAGCCGCCTGAACTGGTATTACCACGCACCCCAGGTTCGGTCGCGGTCACCGTCAAATCAACCGTGTTCGGCACTTCAACGCCCAGCGTTTCGGCCCCGTGCATCATGATTTTGACTTCCATGTTTTCCTTCATGTACTTCAGCGCATCCTGCAATTCATCACCTGGCAAGGAAAGCTGTTCATAAGTACTGGTATCCATGAAGACATAGCTATCGCCATCAGCATACAGATACTGCATGGTCTTGGTATCAATCTGGGCCTTTTCAACTTTTTCAGTGGAACGGAAGGTCTTTTCTTGAACGGCCCCGGTCCGCAGGTTCTTCAAAGTGGACCGCACAAACGCGGAACCCTTCCCTGGCTTAACGTGTTGGAATTCAACAATCCGCCACAAGTCGCCATCGACTTCGATCGTCAAACCATTTTTAAAATCGTTTACTGAAATCATAAATTTCCTCCATAACTGCTAAATCGCTACACTTTACTATATCAATCAGGCAAAGGCCATGCAAGCAGAAGGACGAAAGAGAAAAGGCGAAGGCTGCGGAGCGGGGCGCACCTAGGATGATGGCTAGCCTAGCTCAACGCATTGAAGCCGTACTTTGGCTTCGAGGCGTTGGCGTAGCTGCTGCCGCATGTCAGTCTGTACGCGCTTTGCGCTACAGACTGATCAAGACACTCATCCGTTGCCCCGCGGAGCGCAACTATAGGCTGCGGAGGACGGCGAGCTTAGCGCCCTATTTGTAGTTGCGCTCCAGGTGGCCAACGCCCAAGTGAATAGCTACGCTCAAGGCCTCACCGGCAAAGCGCGCCGGCAATGCCTTGAGCTAGGCTATTCATTGGGCTAAGAGCGGCCACCTTCCGCAGCCTGATACCAAGCCACTTTTCTCTCAGGTCTGATCTTGCACTGGCACAATCAATAACTCACTTGGCGCCGGCGTGGTGAGGTACTGCGCCCCATCCGCCGTGATCAACAGGTCGTCTTCGACCCGCACGCCGCCTAAATCTGGGACGTAAATGCCAGGTTCGTCGGTTTCCACATTGCCAATGGCTTGCGGCACATCACGGTAAGGGCCCCAGGCACCCGGCCCTTCGTGAATCGATAGCCCGATACCATGCCCGGTGCCATGGCCGAAGTACTGGCCATAGCCGGCCTTTTCAATGAACCCATGGGCAAAGTCGTTGATGGTTTTGCCTAACACCCCTGGGGCCATCATCTTCGCCGTGGCCTGGTTGCATGCCGACACAATCTTGTAAATGGCTTTGAGCTTAGGATCAGGTTCACCCACAGCAAAGGTCCGGGTGATGTCAGAGACATAGCCTTGGTAGACACAGCCCCAGTCCAAGGTCACCACATCACCGACTTCAATCTTTTTGGCTGTGGCGGCGCCATGTGGCATCGCGGCGCGCGCGCCGCTGGCGACAATGGTTTCAAACGAGGTCCCGCTAGCGCCTTGCTGACGCATGAAAAAGTCCAAATCGGTGGCGACTTCCAGCTCGGTCATCCCTGGCTTAATCGTCGCCAACACATGCTGATAGCCCGATTCCGCAATCGCGATGGCGCGCTTGATCAGCGCTAGTTCGTGCTCGTCTTTGACTTCGCGCAGCTGCGCCACAACATTTTGCGTGGGTTGCCAGGCCACACCTTGAGGCAGCTTCGCAAAGTCCGCATAGGTCAGCGTTTCCGCTTCAAAGCCCACAGTCTTGAGGCCATGCGTTTGGGCCAAGCTGCCGGCTTCCGCAAATAAGCCATGTTCATGCAGGACCATTTCAGCATCGGTTACTTCTTGCTTCACCTGTTCCGTAAAACGTGAGTCAGTGATGAGCCAGGCTTTTTCAGCGCTGACCAAAAGCGCACTTTCATCACCAGTAAAGCCAGTCAGATACGTCACGTTTACTGGGTCGGACACCAACAAGGCATCAAGCTTCAGGAGCTTGAGTTGCGCTTGTAAATTGGTTAAACGGGTCATGTATTCCCTCCATTTTTCCAATAACATACAAAAAACGCTCCGTCTCCGGAGCGTTCAGGATTATTCAGCTTTTGCTGCTGGATAAACAGATACTTGTTTCTTATCGCGGCCAAGGCGTTCGAATTTCACAACGCCATCTGCGGTTGCAAACAAAGTATCATCGCCGCCACGGCCGACGTTAACGCCTGGGTGAATCTTGGTACCGCGCTGACGGTACAAGATGTTACCAGCCTTAACGAATTGACCGTCGGCACGCTTGCTGCCAAGCCGGCGACCGGCAGAGTTACGACCGTTTGAAGTCGAACCGCCACCTTTGTGGTGAGAGAAGAACTGCAAATTCATCTTTAACATAAGTTGTACACCTCCGAGTATCGAATATTGAATCAGGCTTGTTGCTGGGTTGTGACGTGCAAATAATCGCCGTAATTTTCTTCAATGCTGGTCAGGGATAACAGCAAATTCTCAAGGAGAATCTGCGCGATATGCTCCTGTTCACCATTCACTGGTTGTTCCAGCGCCAAAACCAAGTGCCCGCCATTGACCTCATCTGCGTCCACATCCGGCTGAAAGCCGGCTAACGCTTCGATGCCATTGACGGCGCCGATACTGACGGCTGAAACCGCGCTACAGACCAAATCGTGCCCGTAATCACCTGAATCGGCATGGCCGGTTAAGCTAAACTGGCTGATTTCACCTTGCGCGTCCCGCGTAAAAATCGCTTTGATCATGCGAACTCCTTGTTAGGCGTTGATCGCGTCGATAACCACTTTCGTATATGGCTGACGGTGGCCCTTCTTCTGGTGTTGATGCTTCTTAGGCTTGTACTTGTAGGTAACAACCTTCTTTTCGCGCCCTTGCTTCTCAACTTTACCAGTGACCGTTGCACCGTCGATTGTTGGTGTGCCAATCTTGGCATCGCCTTCGCCGCCGACCAAAATCACTTGGTCGAATGTAACTGTCTTGCCTTCTTCAACATCGAGCTTCTCGACGTAAAGTGCTTCACCGACTTCAGCCTTGTATTGCTTACCACCGGTTTTGATAATTGCGTACATCTTGTGCACCTCCTGTTGCCCGTAGGCTTTTTCCCCTGAGTACTCGCCAAGTCAGGTGCTACGCTTAAAAACCTGACGTTGTGCGGTTGCAGTTGAGGGGTGACAAATACAACGTTCAGATTGTACCAAAGAAAACCCCGCAGCGCAAGTCTTGACGGTAGGTATTGTCGCCGCCGCGCTTGGCCGGTATACTACCTTCAGGAGGTGGATGGCGTTGGTTGCTTTGTTGATTGCTTTGATCTATCTGATTTCGGCAGGTTTGCTCTTGATCACCACGGCACGCTTGCATCAACCGTTGAATCTCGTGGTGGCCGGCTGCTTGTGGGTCATCCTATTCGGCCTCAGTCTCAAATTCTGGGGTCTTGGCGGTTTCACCCTGCTTTACGGCTTGTGGATGTTGGCCATGATTGGCGGCTTGTACGGTCTGCGGTATTATTTCCACCGGACGAAATAGAAAAAGGCTCGATCAAACTGCAATCGAACCCTGCCCCTGCCAAGGACCTTCAGTATACCACCCGCAGCGAACCTGCGACCAGCGCCACCATCATTTTGTATCGAAAAGTCAAATCGGCACCTCGCTTACCTCGCGAGATGCCGATTTTTAATCTTATTTTGTCCGCAAAGGCAGTAGCAATTCGCTTTGGGCCAGATCAACGTGGAAATTAACCACCGTTTCGGTCCGCTGCGTCTGCGCCATATCCGCGCCATGAATGATCAGCGCCAGATGCCGACTAGCCGGCAAGTTCAAATGCGTTGGCTGCAAATCGAACTCGACGGTGAACGGTTGACCCGGCACCACCGGCACGTTTTCATACGCGTTGTGCTGGTTTTGAACGTTGACGTGACCGAAACTGATCAGCTTGCTGGCAGACGGCTGTTTTTCCGGTTTGAACTCCAAAATCGAAGCGGTTTTGAAATCATAGCCGAGTTGCCAACCGGCTGGATCAACCGTGCTGGCCACAGGCGTGAACCGCAACGCATCCCCCACATCGACTAACCGCACTGACAAAATGGCCGTTGGTTGGTCAATCCATAGCCGCAGCTTCAGATGTGGGACGCCTTCCAAGGTGACGGGTTTGCTGAACGCTGGCAAATCTAACCAAAGGCGAGCGTCATTGTAGCGTGAGTCAGGCTTAATGATGTCTGCCTCGAATTCATCAGAATTCGAATGCGCAGCTGTGAAAATACTTGTGGCATTGTCGGCAAAGCTGGCCCGCGGCGCTTTGAAATCTTTACCCAAGTTCAGCGACTTCACTTCATGGTCACTGGCTGGCGCGCCAAAGTCTTCGTACGTGTGCCAGGTTTCCGGCGTCACGTTATCTTGCACCGTGACATTCGGCAAAGCGGCTGGCGCGTCGTTCTCAACGTCGAGCAATTCGTAGGATAGCCACAAATTCAGCTGGTCAGCGAAGTCCAGCGAGCGGATGTTGTCGAGGTATGTGTGTTGACCTTGATGCAGAAATAACTTCTTATTGATAGGCAAATCCCGCAAGCCATTCCAGAAGCGAATAGCGTTAGCCGGCTTGACGTTCCAGTCGTTGAGGCCATGTTCGATCACCACATCGCAGCGAATGTCTTGCAAGTGGTTGCGATAGTTACGCTCGTCCCACCAAGCACTGTAATCCCCGGTTTGACGATCCTGATCGGCGCTAATCTGCGCCAAGGCGCGGTCCCAAGTCGGCTTTATTTTCAGATAATCGCCCGTTTGTTTCTGCCGGGAGAAGGTATCCACCGCCAATACATCAGCGTCTTCCCCTTGGAAACCACCAGGCGCCACGACTAAACCGTTTTCCCGGTAATAATCGTACCAAGAGGAAATCGCAGACTCAGAGATCACGGTTTTCAATCCAGCCACGCCACTGGTGGCAGCGGCGATTGACAACGTCCCCAGGTAAGACTTCCCGGTCATGGCCACCTTACCACTGCTCCACCAGGCTTTGATTTCGATGCCATCGGTGCGGTTGGTGAAGGCCTTGCGCTGACCGGTCAACCATTCAATCACCGCCACGGCGGAATCGGTTTCGCTTTGTCCCCCAGTGCTGCGGACACCATCGGAACCGCGGGTCCCGACCCCACCGGAGTAGACCGTCACGAAGCCCCGCGGCAGCATGAAGTCGTTAAACATGTAGATGCCATTTTCATCACCGTAGACTTCGGCGGTGGTGCTTTCGCCGTTCACGGGTTGATGAGGCAAATCGGTAGGCGCCGGTACTTTTGCCGTGACGTCAGCGCGCGTGTGCGACTCTGTCTTCACCGCCAGCGTTGGATCCGGCTTGTGGGTGATCCAATCGACATCGTTAGTGCCATGGAAATAAGGATTGGCCGTGAACAGCACTGGCATTTTGACGCCTTGATCCGTGGCGGCTGGGCGGAAAATGGTCACTTCTAGCATGTCCCGCTTGCCGTCTTCATCGGTGTCCAGGTCCGATTCCACCCACACCACCTCGCGATGCAAGTGCCGGGCATCAAACACTGCCTGCGATTTACCATTGAAGAAGAGATATTCCGGTTTGGCCCTCCCCGCTTGGAAGTCCCTATAGAAGCCCCGATTGGCCAAATCATCTAAGTAGTTGACCAAGTGCTTGGTGCGCGTGCACAGCAGCAAATACAACGCCGCGTAAAAGTCAGCTGCGGACTCAATGGTATCGTCAACGACTGGGAGCCGGGTTTTGGCCATAAAGCCAAGGGCATCATCCAGTTGATACTCGGTCATTGGTTCAAAGCCCAGCAGTTGCAAAGCAATCGCGTAAAAGATTTCGCGGCTAATGGTGGTTGGCTTAGTGGCCAGCCACTCCCCCAGGTCGAGCTTGGCTGTGGCGGCCACGGCGGCTAAGGCTTGCTGCTTGGCAGTATTCGACAACGCTTCTGGAAAAAGCTTGGCATAGGCCGCGCTGGCGACCGCCGCTAAAGGTTGGTCCAGCGTCACGTCAAAGCCGATGGCAGCCAGTTCTTGGCATTGCTGGTCAAAGTCGACGTTGACGCGGCCAAATTGATTGAGTTTCAAAGCAATTCCTCATTTCTTCTTCATTTCTTTCAGTCTAGTCGACTCAGCGCCGCCTTTCAAGCCAAGCAGTGATTGACAGGCCTCGTTGCCCGTTCGTATAATGGAAAGCGTGCTGCGATAGTAGCTCAGTTGGATAGAGCAATGGTCTTCTAAACCATCGGTCCCGAGTTCGAATCTCGGCTGTCGCACTTTTGAGCTAAGAAAAACCCGCAAATTTGCGGGTTTTTTTAATCTTCGGATGAGTGAGAAAGATAGGCCTGCATCTCTGGCAGCGCTGCTTCGGCTTCTACCATGCCGGTTTGATGCAAGGCGGTTAATTTGTTGACATCTCGCTCCAGGCGGCCAACCGTGACCGGCTCTTGCGGCGCAATGACAAAGACTTCGCCCTGCTGCTCCAGTTGCTGCAGCTGAGCGGCTTGCTGGTTATACATCTCCGGCCGGGCGCTGGCGGTGCTAGCAAAGGCCGGATATTCGGCAAAACTGCGCTGATAAGCACGGCGCAACACGGCGCTCGTCGGGTTCTTGCGGTAAGTCCGTTCTCTGGTGCGGACCACCACGATTTGATCAAAGCCGCGCTTTTGAGCATAAGCAAACGGAATGGAATCGGCAATGCCACCATCCAGGCAGACCCCAGCATTCGTCATCGCCGGCGCCGAGATAAACGGCATCGCGGAGCTGGCTTTCAAATCGGCCACCAAGTCGCGCCCTTGGGGATGCCTAAAGTAGACAGCCTGGCCGGAAGCCAGTGCCGTTGCGACCACGACAAATTCACTGGTTGAGCTGCGGTAAGTCCGCTCATCAAAGTTCTCCCAATCACCGCTGTGAGGCGCAAATAGATAATCAAGATTAATAATGTCCTGGCGTTTAAAGGCCCGCCGCAGCGAAATGTAATTTTTATCTTGGCGGTGTTTGGTGTTGATGGTATTGGTCCGCCCAATCTGCTCGGACAAGTAGTTTGTCCCACACAGCGCTCCGGCTGACACGCCAACCACCAGTTCAAAGTGGATGTCATGCTTCAAAAACGTATCCAAGACTCCAGCGGTGTACTGACCGCGCAAAGCCCCACCTTCCAAAATTAATGCTGCTCGATACATTTACTTCACCTCTGATTCGCGTTGGGTCAGCGTCGATTCTGCCTGGTCACTCTGGGCTGGCGCAGCAGTCGCGGTATCATTTGCCGAGGTCTCACTCGCAGCTGCGGTTTCACTATCCGCTGTCGCTTCGGTGCTTGCCTGGCCTTCAAGCGGAGCTGCCGTATACTCACCAGTGGCGAAGACTACATAGCGCTGACCGTCCTGACTGGTCACAACGAATTGAATCGGCGATGAAACCGCCACGGTGCCACTTTCAGTGTGCCAGCCGAAATCGCCCACTTTTTCGATTAGCAAGCCTTCCGCGGCGGACGCACTCGTGATTGGTTCCCAGTCCAGTGGCAGATTGCCGTTCTTTTGTTCCAGTTCAGTAATCGTAGCGCGATCCGTCGGTACTCCCGGCTTGGCGGCTGGCTGGCGCAGAATGTGCCAGACGATTGCCGCCACCAACACCAGCGTCAGTACACCCCAGATCACCTGATGCGCCACCATCAGCAGCACCGCTAAAATGACTCCTACGATTCCAGTGATCAATGCGCCTTTCAAGTCTCGTGTTTCTTTGGTTTCGTCTTCCATGTCATGGCCCCCGTTCTTTGTGTACTATCTTCGCACACCCAGCCCGCTCGCGCAAAAAACCTTTCTCAAAGGCTGCGAAGGTTGGCGGGCTTAGTCCGACGAGTAGCCTAGCCTGAATCCTTGCCAGCGCTTTTACTGGCGAGGATTCAGGCGTAGCTAATCGCTCGGACATTGCCGACCGGAGCGCAACTCAAGGCTACATAAGTCAGCGATTCTAATCCGATACTTAGCCTTCCCCGGTTTTCTCGTGCTCTTGTCATCTACGACCTCAGACTGATTTTTGCTCACCAGAAGGGTTTCTTTTGACTTGCTTACTAAAATATAGTATAGTTATTTCATCGCTACTGAACGACCATTCATGCGTGATCGAATGGAGGTAATACACATGAAATACAGAATTCAATTAGATACCAATACGCAACAATTTATCGCAATCGACCCTGCCAACCAAACTCACATTGGTCGTGGCGCGACGATTGAACAAGCTGTCGCTCAGCTTTCACGCTAAGCACAGCAAAAGCCGGTGGGAAAACATTTCCCACCGGCTTTTTTGTGTTGTACGGCTTAGTAGAGTTCGAGGTACTGGCTGCGTTCCCATTCGGAAACACTTTGCCGGTAGGCGGCCCACTCCAGGTCTTTGGAATCCGTGAAGCTGCGGAACAGATGCTCCCCTAGCGCATTTTTGACCACTTGATCCGAATCCAACGCCTTCAAAGCGTTGTGCAACGTCGAAGGCAAATCTTGGATGTGGTTGGCTTTGCGTTCGGTATCTTGCATCGAGTAGATGTTACGATCCACCGCATCTTCCGGATCCAGCTGGTTGCGCACGCCATCTAGGCCCGCCTCCAGAATCGCCGCAATCGCCAGGTAAGGGTTAGCCGTTGGATCGACCGACCGCATCTCCAGTCGCGTACCCAGGCCACGAGATTGTGGCACCCGAATCAGCGGACTGCGGTTAGTGCCAGACCACGCGATGTAAACCGGCGCTTCATAGCCAGGCACCAAGCGTTTGTAGGAGTTAACCGTTGGGTTGTTGATGGCCGTCAAGCCGCGGGCATGGGCCAGCAGCCCGGCGAGAAAATGCATCGCCACTGGGCTCAGCTTTTCATCTGCGTCCGCATCATAAAAAGCATTGCCTTGTTCATTGAACAAGGACATGTTGATGTGCATCCCCGAACCATTGATGCCTTGCAAAGGCTTAGGCATGAAGGTCGCATACAAGCCATGCTTGCGGGCGATGGACTTCACCACCAGCTTGAAGGTTTGAATATTATCCGCAGCATCAACCGCGTCGGCGTACTTAAAGTCAATTTCATGCTGACCCGGGGCGACTTCATGGTGAGAAGCTTCCACTTCAAAACCCATTTTTTCCAATTCAAGCACGATATCACGCCGGCAGTTTTCGCCTAAATCAAGCGGGGCAAAATCAAAGTAGGAGCCCTTATCATTCAGTTTCAAAGAAGGTTCGCCATTTTCGTCCAGTTTGAACAAGAAGAATTCTGGTTCCGGACCAATGTTAAAGGCGGTGTAGCCAGCCTTGTGGGCGTCTTCCATGACCCGAATCAGATTGTTCCGGGGATCGCCGACAAACGGTTCACCATCAGGCGTATGCACACTGCAAATCAACCGGGCGATTTTGCCGCCGTCATTTTCCCATGGGAAAAGCAGCCAGGTGTTCAAATCAGGGAACAGCAGCATATCGCTTTCTTCGATGCGGACAAAGCCATCGATGGAGGAGCCATCAAAGGTCATTTTGTTGGCTAGGACCTTCTCTAATTGCGAAACCGGCACCTCGACGTTTTTGATGATGCCGTTGATGTCGGTGAACATCAACCGTAAAAATTCAACGTTTTGCTCTTTGACGCTCTGCCGAATCATATCAGCAGTAATCGCTTGTTTAGCCATGAAGTCGCTCCTTTTCCCTTCCCATTACGGACGAAACCCGAAACCTTGAGTCGGCTGATCCGGTCCGCTTGGATTCAGCCGCCCCTGATTGAGCAATTCCTCGCGTAGCATGCGCCGTACCTCTTCGTCGCTGAGTGGCTGGCGATGGCGCGGATGGCGCTGCTGTTTGATATCGGCAATCGTGAAGCCGTCTTTCAGCTGGGTGCTGATTTCAAGCAACGCGTCGATATTGTTCAAGGAATATAGTCGGTGATTGCCCGCCGTCCGCTCGGTTTTGATCAAGCCCTGTGCTTCGTAATAACGAATTTGACGCGCGGTTAGATCCGTCAACGCCATCACTGTCCCGATCGGCAAGACTGGGCGGGTGCGAATGTCATCGATGTCTGGCATCAGCCTGGCCCCCTTCATCACGTGTACCAGACTACCAACTTCAAATCCAGGCGTCAACGACTGATGTTAGTTTTTCTGACATTTGCAATAAAAAAGATTCGGCAACTGCCGAATCTTAATCGCTTAATTGAAAAATGTGGCCTGGGCTGCCCCAATCGTGGCCAGCTTGGCATGGGCGTATGTCAACCCGCCTTGCATATACAAGGTGTATGGCGGGCGCATCGGGCCATCGGCGGAGTACTCAATGGTGGAGCCTTCGACAAAGTTCCCGGCGGCCATAATGACCTTGTCTTCATAGCCGGTCATTTCCTCAGCGATTGGCGTCACGAAGGCGTCAATCGGCGAGTTCTGCTGCACGGCTTTAGCAAAGGCGGTCATGTCTTTGGGGTTACCGAAGTTGACGGTTTGAATCAGGTCCGTCCGCGGCGCATCCCAGCTTGGGCTGACCTGCAGACCTAACTTCGCCAGCAGCGCGGCCTCAAAGATGGCGCCTTTAATCGCCCCACCGGTGACTTGCGGCGCGATGAAGAAGCCTTGGTACATATCGGCCAAGTTGCCGTAAGTCGCCCCTTCTGCCCCGCCGATGCCTGGCACGGTCATGCGGTAGGAGACCCGTTCGACCAAGTCTTTACGGCCCACAATGTAGCCCCCGGACTTGGCCATCCCGCCGCCGGCATTTTTAATCAAGGAACCCGCCATCAGGTCAGCGCCGACTTGCAGTGGTTCGATCGGTTCGGAAAACTCGCCATACGCATTGTCGATGAACACCCAGACATCTGGTTTGATGGCCCGCACCGCTTTAATCATCTCGGCGATTTTGGCCACAGTAAAGGACTCGCGGGTTGCATAGCCACGTGAGCGCTGAATCGTGATGACCTTGGTTTCAGGTCGAATGCGCTTTTGAATGGCCGGCAAATCGGCACTACCGTCGGCTTTCAACGGTACATAATCCGCCTTGATGCCGTATTCTTTGGGACTGCCAATGCCATTGCCGGCCATCCCCAGCACCTCCTGCAAGGTGTCATAAGGCGCGCCGGTGATATATAGGATTTCATCCCCGGGCCGCACCAACCCCAGCATCGCCACCCCAATCGTGTGGGTCCCCGAGACGAACTGGGGCCGCACCAAAGCATCTGCATAAGGCGCCCCACCACTCAGCACGTCGGCATAAATGGCTTCTAGCTTATCCCGGCCGACATCACTGTCGCCATAGCCGGTGGAACTGATCAGATCGCTTTCCGCCACTTCATGCGCGCGAAAGCTATCTAGTACCTTCGCCTCATTGGTCAGCACCTGATCATCAATCGCTGCCAGCCGCGGGGCGATTTGCGCATCGACTTCGGCCACCGTTGCCATTAATTTCGGATCAAACTTATCTTGCCATTTCATTTGAATGTACTCCTCCTTGAATGCGCCACGCCGAAACCAAGGCCGCCGCTTGCGCCGGCGCCTTCGGATCAGCAATCAGATCCAGCCAATGCGCCGGCATCTGATGGCGAAAATACGTTAATTGTCGTTTGGCGTAATGCCGTGAATGTTGCTGAATCAGCGCCGTGGCCGCCGCTAAGGACTGCTCTTTGGCCAAATATGGGAGCAGCTCCTTGTAGCCGATGGCCTGCAGTGCCTGAGCAGTCGGCGGCGCCTGCGCTAACACGGCTTGCACTTCAGCCACCAAACCTGCTTTCAGCATTGCTTCCACCCGCGCGTTAATCCGATCATACAAGGTCGCCCGCTCAGTGGTGAGGGCCAAAACCAAAGTATCGTATTGCGGGGTGCTCGGTGGCTGCGCCGAAAACAGCTGACCGGTTTGCTCAATCACTTCCAGTGCTCTGATCACCCGCCGCGAATTACCGGCCGGTATTTTAGCCGCTGCCGCCGGATCTTGGGCAGCCAGCTGCTGCCATAGCCAGGCTGTGTCATGAGCCGCTAACGCCGCTTGCCACCGCGCGCGGCTTGGTGAAGCGGCTTGGGTGCCCAGCGGCAAGCCCAGCCTTAGCGCATTCAGGTAAAAGCCGGTCCCGCCCACCACAATCGGTAGCTTCTTGCGCCCCGCAATGTCAGCAATCGCCGCTTCAGCCCGCCGCTGAAATTCAGCCGCAGAAAAACTAGCACTTGGCGGCACGATATCCAGCAAATGGTGCGGGACCCCTCCTTGCTCGGCCACAGTCACTTTGGCTGTGCCAATATCCATGCCCTGATAGATTTGATAGGCATCCCCATTGATGACTTCCCCATCGAATTGCTTGGCCAAAGCCACGGCTAAAGCACTTTTGCCGGTGGCGGTTGGACCACCAATCATTAATACTTGCGTTTGGTTAGAATTATTCCCGCTCAATGTCATATATCAAGTATAATGTAGTTAGCACTTAAGTTCGATATATTGGAGGGATTTTTATGAAACACAAATTTGCGACTGGGTTCTTACTCGGACTTGCCACTGCGGCTGGTGCCGTGGCCGGTGCGGTGTTGACATTCAAAAAGTCTTACATCGAACCCGTTGAAGAAAAAGTCGATGAGATCAATGCTAACCGCCGCAAGGCCAACCGCAAATCTCATGCTGCTCACCAAGGCTAACCCTACCTCGCTCCTAGTGAGGGGTTATGTTCACGCCAAACGCGAAAAGACGCGCCTGCTTGCAACCGCAAACAGACGCGTCTTTTTCATTATGCTTCGCGTTTTTTCGTTTTGCCGGACCAGTTATCATAACCGCCCTTGAGGAAGTACAGATGCTGGAAGCCTTCCTTGCGCAGCTTGCGCGCCGCCCGCACAGACATGGCACCGGTTAAATCATACAGATACACCGGCAAGTCCTTGCGTAGCTCCACTTGGCGCTGCTTCAACTGCGTGTAAGGCAGATTGCGGGCGCCTAGGATATGGCCGGCGTCAAAGTCGCCTTTTTCCCGCAGATCGATAATCTGCGCCTTGCGCATCGTCGCTTCAAAGTCTTCCGGCGTCATTTCGCCGCCGACCGCTTTGAGCCGTGACTTCTGCCACATTTGATACAAATAGTTGGCGGCCCAGACGACCAGCCCAATCCCAACAACAACCAGCAACAAGTTCCCCATTACAAATTCGCTCCTTAACAGACTCTTCGCCCTGATTTTTTAATGCTAATGACCTTTATGCACGAGCCAAGCTAGCGGCCCCTACCACACCGGCGGTATTGCCCAAAGTGGCCAAACGCAGATGCGTGGTGTTGCGCACATTCGGGAAGGTAAATTCGTTGAAGTACTTCTGGACCCGAGTCAGCAAGAAGTCGCCGGCTGCGGACACGCCGCCGCCGATCAGCAGAAATTCAGGGTTCAGCATGTTCCCAATGTTCCCCAAGCCAAGGCCAAGGTAGTAGCACACTTTATCGACAATCATCAAAGCCAGCTTGTCACCGGCCTGGGCGCAGTCGAAGACGATTTTACTGGAGATGTCTTCGCCATCATCCAAAATCTGCTTCAAACGCGAGTCGCCGGCAAATTCTTCGGCCATATCGCGCGCCACATGCACAATCCCAGTGGCGGAAGCAACGGTCTCCAGGCAGCCGCGCTTGCCGCAGGTGCACATGTAGCCGCCTGGTTGCACAGTCACGTGGCCGACTTCCCCAGCAGACCCAGCCGCGCCATGCAGCAAGATGCCGTCAGAGACGATACCGGCGCCGATCCCGGTACCCAAAGCCACCAGCGTCACGTTGTCGGACTTGTCGCCGGCCCCTTTCCACTGTTCACCCATCGCTGCCACGTTAACGTCGTTGTCGATGGCAAAAGGAATGCCAGTCGCCGCTTCAATGTCGCGCTTTGGGTACTGCATCGTCTTCCAGTTCAGGTTGTAGGCGCCAATGACGGTGCCCTGGGCGGGATCAACCGTCCCTGGCGTCCCCATGCCGATGCCTTGGAAATCAGCTGCCGTCATGTCGTAGAGCTTCAAGTGGTCCTGGATGGATGCGATGATATCAGGAATGATGTGACTACCTTCATCCAAGATATTCGTGTCAATGCTCCACCGTTGTTGAATTTCACCGTCTTCGGTTAAAATTGCAAACTTGCAGGTCGTACCGCCTAAATCAACGCCCATCAGTTTCTTGTCCGCCATGATTGTTTCCTCCATGTGTTTTTATTAAAGGATGCTTCTCCTCTTGAGCATGTTCGTGTCGGAGCACGATTTTGGCTGAGGCATAAGTTTTATCATCAATCAGCTGGGCTTTGTGAAGGCGATCCACTTCCACCGCTGCTAATTCGATATCCCACAGCCGCTCACCGACGTGAACGTAGGTGCCGTAGCGCTTGAGTAATTGCAAAACGTCATAAAAAGTCTTCATCAGAATGCCCCGAAAGCGGCCCACACCATCGCGCCTGAGGCCACGACCAACACTGCGGCAGCGATCACTTGGCGCACCCGGCTGCTGGCAAAACGCGGAACCCCAAGCACCGTCGCAATCAAGAAGCCGCCAACAAACCCGCCAATGTGACCCCAAATATCAACGCCGCTCATGAACAGATCCATCACCAAGTTCAAGCCCGCCAGTAAAATGAACTGCTTGGCCAGGGCTGTGATTTGCGGATCATCGCGGAAGGTATCATAGAGCATCAGAAATGCCCCCATCAGCCCAAATAGTGAGGTCGAAGCCCCGGCCGCTAGCCCAGTTGAATTAAACACCGCGCTTGCTAAGTTGCCGGTAATGCCTGACAGCAAGTACACCACGAAAAACCGCCAGTGGCCAAAAATGCGCTCGGTCAGCATGCCCAGGTAGTACAGCGTAACGCCGTTAACGACAATGTGCATCAGGCCAATATGGACAAAGATCGGGGTAATCAACCGCCACCACTGACCTGCTTCAATCAGCAGGTTGTAGCGCGCGCCGAATTGTAGCAGCACCATGGTATCAGTACTGCCACCAGCCAGCGTTTCAAGCAGGTAAACCAACACGGTAATGCCAAGCAAACCATAAGTGACAAAAGGCTGGTTAGCAAGTCTGCGGTAGCCAGAACTGTGCAAAGGGGTGGCTCCTTTCTGAATCAAACCATGTCAACGTCATGCATTAAAAAACCGCTACCCAACCAACTTGGGAGCGGCCGGTGCGCACAACAACAGAACATGTCCAAGTTTCACAAATCAGTGTAGCATTATTTCCGCTGATTGCCTAGCCGCTCAACCATTGGCGGTCTTTTGATGAACCGAATAATTCTTCTGCGTTGGCACCTTATAGAGCTTGTAGTAATCCTGGAACATTAACTTCGCAATATCATACGCCCATGAAGACATCTTGCTGACGTTAGGCACCACGATGGCAATCGCCACTTGCGGATCGCTTGCCGGGGCATAACCAATGAAACTTTGGGTGATGGCTTCGACCGGCTTCGAGTTTGGATTTTCGGGATCAAGATTGGTAAAAGTTTGCGCCGTCCCAGTTTTCCCAGCGACGCCAGGATTGAGACTTTGCAGCGCCGTCCCAGTCGCATAACCGCTGGTGCCATGAACCACTTGCCACATCCCCTGCTTAACCAAGTTGATTTGGTCCTGGTTGTTCTTGATTTTGGACAAAACCGTTGGCGTGGTCGTGCTCAAAATTGGCCCTGAACTACCATCACTGAGGGTTTGGCTGACACTCTTCACAATATACGGTTTCATCCGGTAGCCATTGTTAGCGATGGTGCTGACATACTGAATGGCTTGAATCAAGGTGTAGGTATCCAAGTTACCATAGGACAAATCCAGCGCGCCGCCGACGTTAAACTGGCCGGCATTATATTCTTGACCTTCCAGACCTGTGATTTCACCAGGCAAATCAATCCCGGTTTTCTGGCCAAGACCAAATTGGTTAAAGTAGCCACGCATCTTGGTGAAGATATCTTTGTTCATGATCATGTACTTGTTGGGCATATACTTGGCGTTGGCTTCAAGCATGGCCAGATGCATCATGTACGTGTTAGAGGAGACTTCCAAAGCCTTGGTGGCGTTCATGGTACTGAACTTGCCAATCCCATAATCGGATTTCTTGACCGGTGTGCTAGGCAGATAAATCGCGGAATCGCCCATCGTATTGTTGTTCACGGTAATGACGCCAGCTTGCAGCGCACCCAGTACCATGGCGGGCTTGGCAATCGACCCCATGGCGAACGCGCGGTTCAAAACACCCAAGGAATCATTGGTGACTGCATGCGTCTTGACGTTTTGATGCAACCCAGAAATGGCCAAAATCGCGCCAGTCTTAGGATTCATCGCCACCGCATAGGCCCCATCGGACACGCCAGCTTCGCCAGCCGCCTTGGCCTGGTTGAAGACCTTTGTCACATCGTCATCCACCATTTTCTGGTAGGCGGAATCAATGGTCAAATTCAAGTTGGCACCTTGTTGGCCCTGAAAATCGGTGGTTGAGCTGACAATGCTGTTGTCGCGGCCGATTTCTACCTTGGTGCGACTCTTGGCGCCTTTGAGAATGCTTTCGTATTCTTTTTCCAGGTAACTAGTACCAACCCGGTCATTGCGGGCGTAGCCGTTGGCGAGGTATTCATTCAGTGTTTCCGCTGGCAGCCCCGTTTTTTCTGAGGACACCGTGCCGATGATACTCAGCATCGATTTACCGTTAGGATAAGAGCGTTCCCAGTCAGTGCCCAAACTGATGCCGGGCATTTTGGTAAGATGTTCCCCGACTTCTGCCACTTCTTGCTCAGTCACGTTTTGGTCTTTGATGTAAACCGTGGTGAGTTGCGTGGCGCCGTTCATTTTTTTGTAAATCGCCGCGGCGTCTTTTTCTCGGTCGGAGTAATCAGGCAAGTGTTTCGACACATAACTTAACTGAGCTTGGTACTGTTTGCTTGTATCGGTCGTGGCTTGCATCGCCGCTGACAGCTTTTTCAGTACCGCATCAGAAGCGGTTTTATCCGCGAGATAATAGTCAGCGTAGTCCCGTTTGCGCATGCCATCAAGCGAAATCGTGACGTACTTGGAGAGCTCGTCAGCGGTATCACGCATGGTTTGCGCCGAAACGCCAACACTTTTGGTGTACACAATCGCATTGTTGGCCGAGTTGGCCACCAACAGTCGGCCTTCACTGTCATAAATCTGACCACGCGGCACACTGCCGGTGACCGTCGCCTGATCCGTACTGTCAACATCCGCGCGGAACTTGGCGCCATTCATGATTTGCAGGTACGCTAACTGCGCCACCAGCGCCGCTAGCAGCAAAAACACGAAGAAAAATAACAAGTTCAGGCGAAACGGAATGTGCGAGCGCTCGCGCTTGGGCTTCGGCGTGCGAATGTATTTCAAAGTTCTCGACTCCTTCTTCTATCCTCTGCAGTTTAGCAAAATCTAGGGCTAAACGCCATGCCTTACCGAATCATGTTATAGTAAAAGCAGTTGAACTGACGGGCTTAGTGCAAGATTTTACCGATTCCTAACCTTGCCTGATGCCAGTTCAAATCGTGGTTTCAGGAGGCCTTTATGCAAGAGAGCAAATGGCGCAAACGGCGGCCGTTAATTTTCGCCTTTTTGGTGCCAGTCGTCATCATGGCCGGTTATTTCATCGCGGTCAAAGTGTGGCCCTTTGGCAATAATTCGGTGATGACCGTCGACATGGGTCAACAATACATCGACTATTACAGCTACTATCGCCAAACGCTGCTCGGCCATCCTGGCCAATTTTTTTATGCTTTCAACAAAGATCTTGGCGGTGACGCGTTAGGGATTTGGGCTTACTACTTAATGAGCCCATTCAACCTCATCACCTTGGTGTTTCCGAAAACGATGCTGGATCTGGCCATCACCGTGATGACCCTGCTCAAATATGGCGCCGCTGGGCTGGCAATGGGTTGGTATGTGCAAAAGCAGCATGCCCGCGGTAGCTGGGTGGTGGGCTTTGGCACGGCTTATGCCTTGTGCGGCTGGATGGTAGCCAACCAGCTCAATCTCATGTGGTTGGACGCCGCCGTCTTTCTGCCGCTGATTGCGCTGGGCTGCGATCAGCTAATCAAGCGGCGGCGGCCTTTCATGATGCTCGGCTGGCTGCTGCTGGCCATGGTCAGCAACTACTATATGGCTTACATGCTGGTGCTGTTTTTAATCGCCTACTTCGGCTTTCGCCTGCTTGAAGTCCGGCTGCCTTGGCCTCAGACTTGGCGCACCGTGCGGCAGTTTGTCGCCAGCGGACTGCTCGCGGCCGGGCTGGCGGCTTGGCTGTTGCTGCCCACCGCCTTTCAGCTGGCGCAAAGCAAAGGCACCTATACTGAAACCCAAATTCAGTGGACACATTTCGAGTCTAGCCCGCTGAAGCTATTAGGCAAGTTTTTTGCTGGCGCCTATTCCTTCGGCCAAATGCCAAGTGGCGAGGCGAATATCTTTGTCGGTAGCATCGGCCTGATTGGCTTCATCTTATATTTCTGCACCAAGGAAATTCGCTGGCAGGAGCGACTGGCCGCTGGGCTGTATAGTGGCTTCCTCTTGCTCTCCATCACCTGGGCGCCGCTTGACCTGCTGTGGCATGGCATGCAGTTTCCGGTCTGGTATCCTTACCGCTTCTCGTTCGTCATTTGTTTTTGGCTGTTGATGCTCAGCCTGCGGGCCCTGCTGCGCCGGCCCAAAGGCATCACCATCACCCAATTGCTGATTGCGCTAGCCGTGATGACGGCGCTCACGCTGACCGTATTCTTGCGGCGCGATCATTACAGCTATCTCACCACCGGCGCCATTGGTATCACCGCCGGCATGAGCGTGGCGGCGCTGATGCTCCTAAGCTTGCATGGCCCGAAGCGCCGAGCCTTCACCATTGCCATCGGCGTGTTAATGGTGGTGGATGCTGGGAGTAATGCGGTGCTGACCTTAAATCAACTAAGTGATATCAGCCATTCGGATTACCATACGTACACCGAAGCGCTTCGGGCTGGCATCACCACCTTGCAAGCCAAAATCGGCACTAACAGCCGCATTGGCAAAACCGTGCTCCGCAGCAAAAACGATTCCATGCAAATTGGCTACCTCGGCACGGATCAATTTTCTTCGATGCTGGAGCCGGCGGAACCGCAGTTTTATGGCGAACTCGGGCAAAGCGCCGGCGACAATTTTGTGGCCTACACCAACGGCACGGTGATTACCGATGCCTTGCTAAACATCAAAGGTTACCTGAGTCCGCGTCTGAGTGCCCCGTCCAGCGTCTTCATGCCGCAAATCGCGGCTCGCCCGGATCTGCAACGCTACGACCAGGTCGGCCACACCAAGGCCCTGAACGCCTACCGCAATCCTTATGCCTTGGCCCTGGGCTTCACTGCCAGTCAGAACATTCTTAAAACCAAGCTGCTACCACAAGCGCCTACCGTCAACCAGGAAAGGATTTTGGGCGGCTTAACGGGGACCAGCACGCCGGATCTGTTCAGCGTTGAGCCGCTGTCTGCGCCGCAAGTCAAACATGGCACGCAAAGCGGCAGTATCGTGTCTAAGACCGTCCTCACCAGTAATGAAGTGACCACTGTGACCTACACCTTCACCGCGACGACCACCGATGCGTACTATCTCCAAATCGGTGCCAACTTCACCGACAATCTCACCAGCCTGACGCAAAACGGTCGCAGCGTCCCAATTTACGACACCTTCCGCGACCGCGAGTTACTTAATGTCACGCCCAGCGCCCCAGGGGTCAAACAAACCCTGGTCTTCACGCTGAACAAAGACTCGGCAGATTTCGCCGATATCAAATTATTCCGGTTGGATTTAGCTGATACCTTGCTTCGCCTCAACACCCTGAAGGCCAACAACTGGCACCTCACCGCCCGCGGGAGTCGCTCGCTTACCGCCAAGGTCACCGCCAAGGCCAAGCAAGTGGTGATGACGAGCATCCCCTATGCTGCCGGCTGGCACGTCAAGGTTGATGGGCAAACCGTCAAAGCCAAAAAGGCGCTTGGCTTCATGCTCGCCATTCCTGTGACCAAAGGAGAGCATCAGCTAACCATGACCTATACCCCACCTTATTTCTGGACCGGTGTAGGCGTCAGTGTCATCGCCCTCTTGCTCTGCGGCCTCTGGTGGTGGCTACTGCCGCTGGGCCGGCATGCCCAGTAACGCAAAATCGCTTCGCCAAATTGATTGGCGGAGCGATTTTTGATTACCCAATTTGTTGTGGTTGTTTGGTTTCCACGTGATTCAGCAAATACGCGTTGAGGCAGACAAGTGCTGCCGTGCCCAAGCCTAGGAGCACAAAGACCGGTAAAAACGCCTGCCCAATGCCAGCGGGAATCTGAACCGAGGTGCCCCAGTCAGCAGTACTGGTGCCAAAGGAAAAACTGAACTCGGGATGGCCGCCATGATAGGCCAGCCCAGACAACCAATCAAATGCTGCACCCAACAGATATTCAAGCCCGATGAAGACGCCGACATATAACACCACTTTTAAGATTTTCTGCCGCAGATCTGGTAAGTAAGCACTAATCATCTCGGTAATCAGATGGACGGTCGAGATCATGGCGCCAAACCACAATTCGACCACCAGGGCCAAAGCAATCAGCACGACGCCACCGTGAATATTCGCGGTGCCCAAATCTAGGCCACCAGGCGCAACCGTTAGCCAGACAGCGGTCACGAGCCCCGCCCCTAGCCACAACATGATTTGCGTCAGCCAGGTGGCGAGTGTCACCACCACCATTAATTGCCAGCTTGGCAGCGGTAATAGCCGCCACCAGTTGCTGGTCCACATCTGCTCTTGCAGAATCGCGAAGCGAACAAAGCCGGCAAAGAGGCCAAACACCATGGCACTCAGCGGCAGGCCGAAATAGTTGCCTTCATCGACCCAGCCCAGCGCATATGCGGCGGAGAGCCCGAGAATCAGGAGCACGTAGAGCCCCAGCCAACCGGCAATTTCTTTGAGCCGCAGCCCCAGAAGCTGCCCCAACACCTTGCTTGCTTTAGTCATCGTTTTCACCACCTTCGTAGAATTGTTCAAAGTAGGATTCAATGCTTTGGCCACCTTCACGAATTGCATCAGCGGCGGCATGGGCCACAATAGTTTGGTTTTTGATCACCACTACGGCGTCCAGCAGCTGGTCGATATCAGTGACATGGTGATCAGATATCACCATCGTCGCCGTGTCGGGTAACCAGCGCACGATGCTATTCAGCATTGCCTTGCGGGTCATGACATCGATGCCGTCAAACGGTTCATCCAGCAAATACAACTGCGCGCGCCGGGCCATGGTGACCGCCAGCGCCAGTTTGCGCTGATTACCTTTGGACAGGCGATTGAACCGTTGCTTTTGCTGCAGGTCGAGCAAGTCCGCCAGCTGCAAAAAATCTGCCATCCGAAAATCAGGGTGCAACTGAGCCATTAATTCAGCAATCTGGCCAACTTTCCACCGCGGATCAATATCTGTCAGCTGGCCGGTGTAGCTGACGCCAGCTTTGCGGCGGGCCAAGGCGGTTTGGCCGCCCACCTGAATCTGGCCTTTAAACTGCACGGCACTGCCAGCAATCAGGCGCATCAAAGTCGTTTTACCAGCGCCATTGGCCCCAAGCAGACCAATGATTTGGCCCGCTGGTAGCTGCAACGATACATCGGTGAGAAGCGTTTTCCAATTACGCCGATAGGTTAGATTTTCAATCGTTAGAACATCACTCATGCCTTTCACCTCCCTGCTGCGTTTGCACATACTGCGCAAAGGCGGCAGTCATTTCTTCGGGACTGAGTTCAAGCGCCGCCAAATGGTCGTATAAGGCCTTAAATTCCCCTTCGATCATGCTTTGTTTCATTTTCCCCAACACCTTCTGATCCGTGGTGACAAAATTCCCTTTTCCGCGTTCCGGCACTAGAATGCCAGCTCCAATCAGATTCGCTAACGCCCGCTGAATGGTGTTCACATTCACCGTCAGCGTGATGGCGAGCTGCCTGACTGCCGGGACCTGAGCGCCAGGGCGCAAATGCCCAATGATGATTTCCCGATTAATGTATTGCTCGATTTGGTAATAAATCGGGGTCTTGGCGTCAAATTCCATTTTGTCCCTCCTAACTAGTGTACTATTTACCTATTACACTATGACTATACTGCGAACGTGACTGGGGTGCAACCCTAAAAGCGAATGTAGGCAAAAAAAATAACCCGCACTGCGGGTTGGCGCCCCTCAGGCCTGAGGAGTGAAGTGATAACTAGGTTCATCGCGCTGGGCATCGTAGTCCACCGTGAGATCAAGATTGGCAAAAAACCAATCGTCATTGGCATCAACGTAATAGAGGACGCCATCTTTTTGCGTGGCCAGCACCGGCGCTTCGGCTTGGTCATCGCGGGTCATCCCCACCGAAAACCCATCATGGACATTGGTTTTGCCATAGACTTTGCCGAAAAAGCGGACCCCTGCACCGGCTTTCGGTAGTGCCAATTCCCGACGGAACCAAGCACTAGCCTGATCAGTAATGGTAATCATGACGGGTCCTCCTTGCTCACGAGGTGGTGTTTGAAAGCATAAATCGCCGCCTGCGTGCGGTCTTCAACCTCTAGCTTGGCGAGAATGTTCGACACATGGGTCTTCACGGTTTTCAGCGTGATGAACAGCTCATCGGCAATTTCTTGGTTGGACTTGCCTTGCGCAATCAGCATCAGCACTTCGCGTTCGCGGTTCGTAAGCTCGTCCGCCAGCTCTGGCGTTTGCTTTTGGGTGAGGCGATTCATCATTTTGGTGGTCACCTGCGGATCCAGCGCCGAATCGCCAGCGGCCGTTTTGCGAATGGCGGCGGCGATTTCATCGGCCGTAGCGGTTTTCAAAATATAGCTCGCCGCGCCGGCTTCAATGGCCGGGTACACCTTCTCATCATCAATGAAACTGGTCAAAATGATGATGCGTGCTTCCGGCCAGGCTTTGAGAATGCGCTTGGTGGATTCGATGCCATCCATGTTCGGCATCACCAGGTCCATCAAAATGACATCTGGCCGTAAGTCGAGCGCCTTATCCAACCCTTGCTGGCCGTCTTCGGCCTCACCGACCACTTCGATATCCGGTTGCACCCCAAGGTAGGTCGAGACGCCTAGGCGCACCATTTCGTGATCATCGACAATCAATACTTTAATCATGAGCCTCTTCCTTTGAAATCGGCACGCGGATTTCAACGCTTGTGCCTTGATGAGGGAAACTGATGACCTTCGCGACCCCGCCGATGCTTCTTGCGCGTTCGGCAATGTTGGACAGGCCATAGCTGCCAGTGGTATTTTCGGTTTTTGGATCAAAGCCGACGCCATCGTCCACGACGCGCAACACCACCGTGGTGGCCACCTGCTTCAGGTACACTTCCAAATGCTTGGCTTTGGCGTGACGCAACGTGTTTGACAACAGTTCTTGCACAATGCGAAACAGGTTATCTTCAATCGCTGGGGACAAGTGAATGTCTTCCAGATCCCATGTAATCTCGATTTTGATTTTCGTTTGCAGTTCCTGCAACAAACTGATGATACCATCTTTAAGCG
This sequence comes from Lacticaseibacillus salsurivasis, assembly GCF_036246225.1. Classification (NCBI taxonomy): domain Bacteria; kingdom Bacillati; phylum Bacillota; class Bacilli; order Lactobacillales; family Lactobacillaceae; genus Lacticaseibacillus; species Lacticaseibacillus salsurivasis. Next base: position 129,405 of record NZ_BTTP01000004.1, on the reverse strand, counting down.
ACTTACCGGCTAAATTTGTCGGCCGTAGGTGCAAGAGCAGCGCCCGCATCTCTGACTGCGCCTCGTTGATCACACTTTCAATCGTAGTGATTTGTTTCAGCTCAGCGGCGTTGTTACCATTTTGGGCGACCACACTGCGCACCGCTGATAGCATCATCATTGCGGCGAACAGCTGCTGTGAAACCGAGTCATGCAACTCCCGCGCCAGCCGGTGGCGCTCCTCAGTCAAAATATCCTCTTTGGACTGACCGTCGAGCAAAACCGGCGTGTTGCTGTAACGCTCGATTTCATGCTGTAAGCGTATCATTTTTTGGCGCAAGGCTTCAAGCGCCCCTGCCACATCTTGTCCTAAGACTGCCTGGGCCTGATGCTGGCGCGCCAACACTGGCGCATCGGTTTGGCCCGCCACCAGCTGCGTCAGGCGCCGTGACAACTGGGTGTGTTGCATGCGCACCATGGCCGCGGTCCAACCGGTCACAATCAGCGCTAAGAGCACCGCCCCGGTGAGTAAGTAGGCGAGCAGGGGCATGGCATACGCCGGCGCCATCAGCTCGTCAAGGAAAGTCACCGCCTGGGCGGTACTCAGTAGAAACACCAGCCCCAACTCCAAGGCAAAGGTGGCCAGCAGCGTGATGGCAAACAACCAGATAATCTGGCGATTTTTCATACTGACAGCACCTCCAAATCACCAACAATCACGTTGGTCAGGATGTGCACGCGCCGCGCCGCCGTGTCGTAATCGTCGCTGTAGTGCTTAACCGCTTCATTGTGCAAGCTGTGCTCGGTGCCGTTGATGGTCAAAGTGCCAGCCAGGGTGGCATGATCGACCATCACGCCGACCCCGACTGGAATCAGAATCCGGGTTTTGCCCAGCCCTTTGCGCACAACAATCGTGCTATCGCCTGGCGGTAGCAAGGTATTGCCCAGATCGATGATGGTGTCGCCGGCGATTAAAGTCATGTTAATATCGTCCCACTCGAAGGTTTGCCCGCCAATGTGCTCGTCGCCAAACCAGGCGTGACGTGTCGTGCAGCCAGCCTTTGGCGCTGGCGCCTTGGTGCGCACTGCCCAGTACTGCTTTTGCAGCCAAGGCAAGCGCCCGCCTTGCTTGCCCGACATGGCAAACAAGGCGCCAATCAGCGCCACGAACAGAATGATCCAGATGGTAGGAATGAGAAAGACCCCGACCACCATCAAGATTGTGCCTAAGGTTAACCAAAAAGCGCGCCAAAAATGACCCTTGATGCCCAGCAGCAAGGCACACGCCCCAGTCAGCACCCCAATGAGGGACGCGGTGTTTTGCACGATTTGGTAACCCAGCACCATCAGCAAAGCGATTTCGAGCACCCAGAACAATTGCCACCTTCGTTTCACTTGCACCCCTCCTTAGTCTTGTTTTCTTCAGTATACGCCAGCTAACGCGCTTTACTGTCCGCCCCGAGACGGATTTCCGTAAAAAAAAAGCGCCGCAGCGCTTTTTGCTTAGCCTTCAACCTTCGTGATCTTAACCAGCATGTCCCCACCGGGAGTGCTGATGGTCACATGGTCGCCGACTTTCTTGCCAATCAGGCCAGTAGCAATCGGGCTTTCATTGGAAATCTTGCCATTAAAGGCATCCGCTTCCGCCGCACCGACGATTTCGTAGGTTTCTTCCTCGTCATCGCCGTCTTCAACGAAGCTGACTTTCTTGCCCAGCGAAACTTCATCGGCTGGGACTTCGTTAGAGTCGATGATGTCCGCAAACCGCAGCATGGTTTGCACCTGCACAATGCGGCTTTCCAGCGTTGCCTGTTCGTCCTTGGCCGCACTATATTCGGAATTTTCCGATAAGTCGCCAAAACCGCGGGCCACTTTGATGCGATCAATCACCTTGGGCCGTTCTACGGTCTTCAGCCGTTCTAATTCGGCCTCCAGCTTTTCTTTACCTTCTGCTGTCATTGGATATGTCTTGTCTGCCATGTTACATTCCTCAATTCTTTATTCTCTAGTGGAGATATTACCTTAATCTGAAGCTTTGTCAATTACTCTTGCAACCCGCGCGCCGCCAAAATCGCACGAATCTTGGTGGTAAGAAGATCGATGGCCACCTCGTTTTGGCCGCCTTCAGGCACAATGATGTCGGCGTAGCGCTTGGTCGGTTCGATGAACTGATGGTACGACGGCTTCACGGTTTTGAGGTACTGCTGAATAATATCATCCAGCGACCGCCCGCGCTCCACCATATCCCGCTTAATTCGTCGAATCACCCGGATATCATCATCGGTATCCACGTAAATTTTGATATCCATCAAATTGCGCAGTTCCTCATCCGCCAAAATCAGGATCCCTTCGACAATGATCACGTCTTTGGGGGTCATGTGGACCACTTCATCGGAGCGGTTATGCTTTTTGTAATCATACACCGGGCGGTCAATCGCCTCACGGGCAATCAACTGCTTCAACTGGCGATGGAGCAGCGGCGTATCAAAGGCCAGCGGATGGTCGTAGTTGATTAACCGCCGTTGTTCAAACGGCAGGTCACTTTTTTTATAATAAGCGTCCTGAGTCAGCAGCAGCAGTGAGTGCCCAGAGAATTGATCAAAAATCGCGCGAGACACTGAAGTTTTGCCGCTGGCCGAGCCGCCAGTCACACCGATCACAATTGGTTTGGGTAACGTCACAGTCTTGCCTTCCCTCATTGCTGATTGTCAGCCGCAAACTTTGCGGTGTTGATGTTATGTTGCGCTAGCGTGTGGGCGTAGAGGATTTCGCCAGTCTTCAAGTTCGCCACGAAGTACAGATAATCATCACTGCGATCAATCGGGTTCAGCACCGCTTTAATGGCCGCTTCACTCGGCGAATTGAACGGCCCTGGCCCATAACCAGTGTTGCGATAGAGGTTATACGGCGAATCGACACTGGTATCTTTGTTGGTCAGATGGGTCTTGTGCGTATTCAGCGCGTACATGACCGAAATATCGGATTGCAACGGCATCCCTGCCGCCAACCGGTTGAAGAACACGCCAGCAATTTTACCGCGGTCAGTGTCCGTCACGCCTTCGCGCTCCACCAGACTGGCCAGCGTCAGGACTTCTTGCACCGTTAGGCCTTGTTTTTGAATGTTGGTTTGGTAAGGCGCAATCACGGCATTCGCTTTCGCCACCATTTGAGCAATCAACTGTTCCGCTGAGGAGTTCGCGGTGACAGTATACGTCGCCGGGAAGAGGTAGCCTTCCAGCCGATAGCGGACATTCGTCGCCTTCGCCGCGCTGCCAAGCAGCTGCGGGTATTGCTTGGCCAAGCGCTTGAAAAAGGCTTGATCCTTCAGCGCCGCCAGGAACTGCTTACGGCTCAGCTTGGCATCTTTCTTGTGCAGCTTTTGCACTTCGGTCGCGATGGTTTCAGCATCCACGCCTTCCTTGACCAAAACTGTGCCAATGCCGGTATCGCTGCCGCCACCGCGCAGATTCGTCAGCATGCTCGCCATGGTGTCAGCTTTCGTGAAGCGGTAGTCCCCCGCCTGATAACTCGGAATGTTTTGAAACTTCACGTAGACTTTGAAGACCAAGGCGCTTTTGATCAAGCCCTTGGCCGCTAAGGTCTGACCAATTTGATCCGTGCTGGCCCCTTGTGGTACGTGGACGGCGATGCCTTTTTTGGCATTGGCATCAACTGGCTGCAAGGCATCATGCACATATAACCCGCCCATCAGTCCGGCAATCACCAACAGGGCCAAAACAATCCCCATCACCCATTTCACCACATGCTTAGACGCGCCTTCGACCATCTGATCGCGGCGGCGCCTGCTTGAACTCGGCTGCTTCAATTGGTTTCCTCCTCAAAAACGGCCAGTCAACTGGCCGTTTTTACTACGGGCGCTGGGCCCGCTCAAAATCCTGCCATGATTATACAAAAGCCTGCCGCAAATTGCGACAGGTTTAGGGGAACAGTTACCGAGTCTTAACGAATTTGCGCACCGACTTGCGTTTCCAAAGCGGCCACAATCTTGGCAAAAGCGTTGTTGACCTCGTCTTCGGTCAAAGTCTGATCATCGCGGCGATACGTCAAGGTGTAAGCCAAACTCTTTTGCCCTGGGGCGACTTTGACGCCACTGTAGACATCGAATAACCGCGTATCCCGCAAGAACTTACCACCATTGGCGGCAATAATGGCTTCAATTTCGGCGTTGGCCACCGATGTTGCCACTTGCACCGCAATGTCGCGCGTGACACTTGGGAACTTCGGCGCTGGCGTCGCTGTCATCTCAGAGCGATCGGCAAGCATCAAGGCTTCTAGATTCAATTCGAAAATGTAGGTTTCCGGAATGCTTTGGTCCTGCTCATACCGTGGGTGCAGGCGGCCAATCAAGCCGACCACTTCATCGCCGAGCATAATCTGCGCGCTTTGACCTGGGTGCAGGTCTGGGCGCTTGGTTGGCACGTACTGCACCGGCTGCTCCAAACGGAAGTCCGCCAGCAAGGTTTCAACAATCCCTTTAACATAGTAGAAATCCACCGGCTTGGCGGCTTGATGCCAACTCTTTTGAATCACATTACCAGTTAAAGCGCCGGCGATGTATTCTTTTTCGGCTGGTCGCGTGTGACCAGCGCTGCGCGGGAAGATGCGACCTTGCTCATACAAAGCCAGATTCGTTTGTTTGCGCGCGACGTTGTAGGCCACCGCGTCCACCAACCCAGACACCAGGTTGCGGCGCAGGGTTTCGTGATCCGCGGTCATCGCCCAAGCGACATGCGTTTCTTCACTTGGCTCAAGTTGAAAGGCGTTGGCCTTATCGGCAGTGGTCAGACTATACGAAATGATCTGCGTCAGTCCAAGACCTTCCAGTAGCTTGCGGCTGCGCTTGCGGCGCGCCTGCATTGGCGTAAACTCACCGACTGTCATCGTGGTGGTCGGCAAGGTGCTTGGCAGATTGTCATAGCCATACAGCCGCGCGATTTCTTCAATCAAATCGGCTTCAATGTGGATGTCCCACCGGCGAGTCGGCACGGAAACAGCGAACAAGCCATCAGCGACGGTCACCCCGAAGCCAAGACGATCGAGAAGCGCCGTGACCGTTGCTTCATCCAATTGGGTGCCAAGCACATGGTTAATGCGATCCAGCGAAATATCAACTTCTTCCGGATCAGCTGGGACTTGGCTGGCAGAAATGGTGCCGGTCGCAACCTCACCGTCGCCCAGTTCCGCCATCAAGCGGGCGGCTTCATCAAGCGCGAGGTTGATACTGCCGACATCCACGCCTTTTTCAAAGCGGGCGGAAGCTTGAGAGCGCAAGTTGTAGCGCAAAGCGGTTTTGCGAATCGGGGTCGGTGCAAACATGGCGGATTCAATCACCACCGTTTGGGTCTTGGCGGTGATTTCGGAATCAAGACCGCCCATCACCCCGGCCAAGGCGACTGGCTTTTCGCCGTTGGTGATGACAATGTCCTCGGTGGTCAACTCATGCTCGTTGCCATCCAAGGTAGTCAGCGGTTCGCCGGCTTGGGCGCGGCGCACCAGGATTTCCTTGCTGCCAAGCTGCGCATAATCAAAGGCGTGAAGCGGCTGGCCGTAGCCGAGCATGATCAAGTTCGTCACATCGACAATGTTATTGATGGGCCGCACCCCAGCATTCCAAAGCCGGCGCTGCAGCCACAGCGGACTGTCTTTGATGGTGATGTTGTCCACCACCCGCATTTGGTAAGCTGGCGCATCATTGGTGTCTGCGACCTTGGCGCTGAGGTAGTCGGCAATCGGCTTACCGGTTTCCACCACTGGTTGGTCATTGAAGTGCGGCTTGTTGCCATAAGTGGCGCCGACTTCCCAGGCCACCCCGCGCATGCCCAAGGCGTCGGCGCGGTTCGGGGTGATTTCAAAATCTAGCACGGCATCTTCCATGCCCAGCGCCGCCAAGGCATCGCTGCCAGGCTGGAGTGCTTCATCGAAGACATAAATGCCATCGTCATAGGCTTTCGGCGCTAAGTCATTGCTAAAGCCGAGTTCTTGCAGCGCGCACAGCATCCCGTCAGAGACAACGCCGCGCATTTTACCGCGCTTGATTTTGACATTGTCGCCAATCCGGGCACCAGGTAGCGCCACAATCACCGTTTGGCCCGCGGCCACATTTGGCGCGCCGCAGACGATTTGGCGTAATTCACCCTCGCCGGTATCAACCATGGTGATGCGCAGGTGATCCGCATCTGGATGCGGCTTCACGGATTCAACATGGCCAATCACGATTTTCTTCAGCCCGTCGCCTAGGCGATGCACGGAATCGACTTCAATCCCGGTACGCGACACTTTGTCCATCAGTTCCTCAGGCGAAACTGGCACGTCAACTAATTCTTTTAACCAATCGTATGAAACGTCCATGTTAACCTTCCTCCTTGAACTGCGTCAAAAAGCGCAAGTCGCCTTGGTAGAAGCTGCGAATATCGTCGATCCCATACTTCAGCATGGCAAAACGATCCGGCCCGAGCCCAAAGGCGAAGCCGCCGTAGACATCGGCATCCACCCCAGCATTGGTCAACACATTCGGGTGGACCATGCCGGCGCCTAAAACTTCGATCCAGCCGGAATACTTGCAAATCGCACAGCCCTTGCCGTTGCAACGGAAGCAGGAAACATCGACTTCCACACTAGGTTCGGTGAAGGGAAAGTAACTTGGCCGCAGCCGAATTTTGCGATCAGCGCCGAAAACATGCTGTGCCAGCGTCAGTAGCGTCCCTTTCAGGTCGGCCATGGTGATGTGCTTATCGATGACCAAGCCTTCCACCTGGTGGAACTGGTGGCTGTGGGTGGCATCATCGGTATCACGGCGGTAAACGCGCCCAGGGCTAATCATTTTGAGCGGACCTTTGCTGAAGTCATGGACTTCCAGCGTCCGCGCTTGTACCGGACTGGTTTGGGAACGCATCAACAGCTGATCGTCAATGTAGAAGGTATCTTGCATGTCGCGCGCCGGGTGGTCCTTGGGGATGTTGAGCATCTCAAAGTTATAGTGATCTTCCTCGACTTCTGGGCCGTCCACCACTTGATAGCCTTGGCCGATGAAGAATTCTTCGATGTCATCCATGATTTGATCCAGAATATGCGGTGTGCCTTCCAGCATCTGGTCGCCAGGCAAGGTCACATCGATGGTTTCGGATTCAAGCTTGGCATCGATGGCCGCTTGCTCCAGCGCCTCCCGCCGCGTCTGCAGGTTTGCTTGCAAATCGGCTTTGATCTGATTGGCAAACGCGCCGACTTTTGGCCGCTCGTCTTGATCCAGATTCTTCAGCCCGCGCAATACCTCAGTAATGGGGCTCTTTTTCCCTAATAAATTGACGCGAATCTGGTTCAGCGCATCAAGGTCTGTCGTTTCCTTGATGCGTTTTTGGTTCTCTTCACGCAGCTGTTCCAAGCGCGTTTTAAGATCCATGCTCATGCAAATTGCCTCCCTTTTTTCCATACAAAAACGCCTCGTCCTAGAAGGGACGAAGCGTCGCGGTGCCACCCTTGTTCACGCCAAATACACGTGCACTCAACTTCATAACGGCAAGGCCGGAGCAGTCTTTCGACTGTCTACTCCAAAAGTGAAAACGAATCATAAACCGTCGTGGTGTCTTCCAGTCATCGAACACCTTCCCTGTACTGGGCCGCCGATTCGCGCTTTTATCGTTGTATTTACGGAATATCTCAATGACCTTAGTGTACCAAAAAAGCGCGATTCGTCAAGGTGACGGCGCGCAAGGTCAATTATTTACCGCACTCAGCATCGCTGAGCCAAGTATCGCCCCAGGTGTGCGCTGCGGCCATGACTGGCTGCAGGGCTGCTCCTTTGGCGGTCAAAGCGTATTCGATCAAGCTGGATTCAGCATGCGTCAATCGATCAACCAAGCCCGCTGCTTCCAGTTCTTTCAGGCGCTCAACCAACACCCGGTCGGAGCACTTGCTAACGGCTCCGGCAATATCTTTGAACCGGGAAGGGCCGTTTTGCAGCAGTGTCTCCAAAATCATGCCATTCCATTTTTTACCAAGGATCACAAAAGTTTGTGTGAACTTCGGACACAGGGTCAAAGCATCTGCGGTCCGTTCCTTAAGGATGACCTGTTCCATCTTTTTCACCTCATTGAATTATTCGCTTACAATTTGATAGTAGTTATTATACCCCATCAGCGCGGAAATACAAGGGGCGAGTGAAAAGCCGGTTTGGCAACGATTTGGGGTCGGCGTGTTCACCACTATTCCGGCAGAGTTACGCTCCAGGTGGCCAACGCCTGAGCGATTAGCTACGCCAGGGAGTCCGCCACCCAAAAGCGGTGGCAAACCCGCTGGCTAGGCTGCTCAGCGTGCTAGGTGCGCTGGCTTCGCAGCCTCAAAAAAAGCCTGGCACTAGGCCAGGCTTCTATCCAACATGCTCATGTTCTAAGCGGCGATGCGGGTGCCGCAACTTGTGCAGCATCGGTAAGAAGTACTCATCCACCGCTGCGTAGTCATCGACCAAAGACACCACCCAAGTTTCGCGGTACTTTGGCACACCTAGGGTTGCACCCCACATGTGCTTGATGATGATGTCCTTTTCCATATCGGACAGGTCGGTGATTTTTTCAGCGTTACGCAAGGCAATGCGCGGATGCACATACGCGTGCGTGCCCAAGCTAAACTTGGTCACCCGCCAGTCGTAATAGAACAAGTCATGCAAAAGACCTGCTCGCGCTAAAGCGCGGGTGTTCAAATGCCATTTCTTACCGAGTAGATAACTCCGGTAAGAAACGCTCAAGCTGTGGTCCAGCCGGGTCGAATGATGATGTTGCTTGTAATCAGCCAGTTTTTGCACGGCTGGTTGGGCTAAAAGATCACCCACGTAACTCATGTATTCGGCATCAGCGGCCCAATTAAGCTTATCGCTCATTCAACTGCCCCTTTTCGTGACGCTGTGTTTCGCGGCCAGGTTTTCTGCCGCGGGTTGTCCAACACACCTCTAGTATAACAGGTTTCTCGGCGTTGGTGCAGCCGTTAAGGGATCCTTAAGCAGTTAAATGGAACATAATGACAGCGCCTGCAATGGCGACGTTCAAGGATTCAGCTCGGCCCTTGATGGGAATATACAAATTGGCATCGGTTGCGTTCAATAACTCTTTGGCCATGCCATTGCCTTCATTGCCGACAATCAAAGCGAACTGGTCGCTAGGCGCAACCTCACGATAAGGCTTGGCGTTTGCATTCAGCTCAGAGCCATACACCGGAATGCCGGCCTGCTGCAGCTTTTTGACCAGCGTTGGTAACGGGGTGGCTACGATTTTGACGTGAAATTGGCTGCCTTGCATCGCGCGCAGGACTTTAGGATTGTGCGCGTCGGCGGTTCCGCCGCCAAACACCACGGTCTCGATCCCCGCCGCATCAGCAGTCCGCACCAAGGTTCCGACATTACCGGGATCTTGAATTTGGTCCAGCAGCAGGTACTGACCGGCCAGTGGCGCGTCTAGTTTGTCCGCTGCCAGCGGCAAAATGGCGAAGATACCTTGTGGAGTTTCGGTTTCCGCTAGGTGCTTGGCCACATCTTCGCTGATTTCCGTCGTGATTTCATACAGTGGCTTTAACAGCCGTTCCGCCAAATATTTATTGGTCGCATAGATGCGCTTGGGCGTGATGCCTGCATTGATGGCTTCTTCAACCAAGTGCCACCCTTCCAGCAGGTAGGCGCCAGCTTGTTTTTGATATTTTTTGACGGTCAGTTTTTTGGCCGCTTTGATATGCTCGTTTTTTGCAGAAGAAATGTATTCCATATTCCGCCTCCTCAGGCTTAAGTCTAACATATATCCTCAGGCAATTATGCTAAACTAGACAGTATATTGCGCAGGTTGAAGCCTGCCCCACCCTCATGTTAGGAGGCACAGCAGATGGAAAAAATCGGCAAGGCAATTACGGTAACCGGCCGCGTGCAAGGCGTTGGCTTTCGCTGGATGACGCAGCTCGTGGCCCAGCAATTGCACATCTTCGGCAAAGTAGAAAACAATGCAGACGGCTCTGTTTACATTGAAGCAGTCGGGACGCCAGAAAATATGGCCAAGTTTACCGCGGCGGTGAAAGCCAGCCCCACCCCGAGCGGCAAGGTCACGCATTATGAGGAACAACTGCTTGATCCGGTGCCTTTATATGACAGGTTCCGCGTTACTGGTTGAAAGCGGCCGCACCATCAAGTATCATGTTCCACAGACTAATAGAATATTTATGAAGGGAATCAATTCAATGTCTAAATTTAAACGGGGGCTGACGCTTGGCGGCATCGGCGTCATGACAGTACTTCTGAGTGCCTGCAAACGCGCAGCCACCACTCAACTCAAGCCACCGACCGGCTTTTTCGGGATGTTCTATGACTTTATTGGTAAGCCGCTCCAAAACTTGATGGGCTGGATCGCCAATGACCTGCTCAAAGGTTCGGCTAGCGGCTACGGCATTGCCATCGTGCTCATCACCTTGGTGGTCCGGCTGGTGCTTTTGCCGTTGATGCTGAATCAGCAAAAGAACATGACCGCGTCCCAGGAAAAGCAGCGCGTCCTGAAGCCGCAGCTTGACCTCATTCAAAAGCAAATGAAGAAACCTGGCATCACGCAGGAAGAACAGGTCAAGTTAAACGGTTTAATGCAAGATGTTTACCGCAAAAATGGCACCAGCATGATCCCTTCCATGGGTTGCTTGACCATGCTGATCCAGCTGCCAATCTTCTCGGGCTTGTATCAGGCCGTCGCCTACTCCCCAGAAATTTCTAGCAGTAAATTCTTCGGCATTGCTTTGGGCCAGTCAAGCATGGTCATCACCATCATCGCGACCTTGCTGTATGTTGCCCAGTCCTTCATCATGCTTCAGATGTATCCGCCGGAGCAGCGCAAGCAAATGCAAACCATGTCGATGATGAGCCCGCTGATGACCTTCTTCTTCTGTATGATGTATAACGCCGGTTTGGGGCTTTACTTCCTCGCCGGTGGGGTCATTGTCCTGGTGCAACAGGTCATTGTCACCTACGTCATCACGCCTGGTATTCGCAAGCGCATGGATGCAGAGCTCGCCGAGAACCCACCGGTGATTGTGGTGGATGAACACACATTCGATGCCCAGCCTGCTGCCACTCCGGTCGAAGCCGCTTACGACGCTGACGCCGCCGCGGCTGATGATGCCCAGCCGCGTTCGCACCACGGCCGCAATGCTGGCAAGCAGCACCGCCGTTAATTTCAAACGCAAAGAAGATGTCACTTCAGATTGAAGTGGCCTCTTTTTTTGGCCAAAAACAGGGCGGAGACATGGTCTCCGCCCTGTTCGTCTACTTAGCTTTTGGTTCACGTTGATCCGTTTGGATGACCTCCACACTGACGCGCCGCATGATGCGCAAGAGTTCCTTGACATCATGCTCACCGATAATATCCACCCACCCATAGAAGCGTTTGTGAATGGCTTCGTTGATTTGACGGGTAATCTCGGTGCCTTCCGGCGTGAGACTCAGATACAACCGGCGCCGGTCCCCTTCATCGCGCGTTTGCACGATGTAATGGTGATCCAGCATGGTTTTGATTTGGCGGGAAATCGCCGCGCGAGTGACCCCGCGGTGTTTGGCGACATCCGAGATGGCCAACCGATGACCAGCGTGCAAATCACGCATGATCAAAAATTGTTCAAATGACAGGTGAAACTTCACCGTGGGGACGGACACCAGCTCACTGACATACTTAAAACTGGTCAGATACACCTCAATGTATTCATCCAATAACGTTTGCGTTGCCATGGGCCGTCCTCCTTTTGCCTGCCATCAGTTAAGTTTAGCCTACCACATTTTCGCTGTCGACGCTTTGACTGCGGCGCGGCAGCCAGAGGATGACTCCGACTAAGGCAGCAATGCCTAACAACACAATCCAATCAAGCAGCGAGGCGGTTTGCAGGCCGTTGATGGCACTGTTAAACAAATCAAGCGCATAGGTGCCTGGGAGAAGATAGCGCACGAACCGGTAGAAACCGGACAGCATCGCACTTGGCAGCAAGCCACCAGAGGCGATCAGTTGGAGGAACAAAATGACGAGTGTCGCCAGAACGCCGAGCGTGCCGAACCAGCGGTCGAAGGCGAAAATAATCATGGTGAACAAGCCGCCAGTGGCAAATAAGGCCAAGAAGTAAATCACTGGACTGGCAATCGCCACGCCCATCGCCGCCGTTAACAGCGCAATGCCCAGGGCTTGCAAAGCCACCGCCAAGGCCACCACAGCAGCGCGCTTAAGCAGCGGCTGACTGGCAAAGGACTTGCTGTAACGGCCAAAGCCCAGTTCGGTGAGCAAGGCCGCGATGAAGGCCACCATCAAAATCACGACCGGTGCCAGCACACTGAGTAGTGGCTTAGCCAGCGGATCAGCTTGGGTTTGGTTGGCGACTGGCGAAACGAAATGATCCACATTCGCGCTCCCAGTGTTCAGCCCTTTGACCTGGCTAGCCCCTTCACCGAGCTTGACATTGAGTTCGGTCACGCCAGCGGCCACTTGCTTGCTGCCATCTTGCAGCTGGGTTGTGCCATCGGTGTACTGGGTTAAGCCATCAATCAACCCCACCTGGGTCTTGGTGCCGGTGAGCCCGGTGTAGAGCTGAGCCAAGCCGCTGTGTAATTGATCCAGGCCGCCGCCAAGCTGAGAAGATCCGTCAGCCAGTTTGGTTGCCCCCTGCACCGCGCCCATGGTGCTGGTGGTATTGCCGGTGCGAGTCAACCCCGCTTGCACTTCATTCAGGCCGGCGGTCAAGGTGTTAATCGCTTGCCGGACCCCGGCAGCCAAAGCTGGGGCACCATTTTGCTTGTCGTTCAGCTGGTTGACGCCAGCTTTGAGGGTGTTCATATTGTTGTGCAGCGTGGTCAGCAGTTCGCCCAGCGCTGGCAGCGCCGCCCCAGTTTTAGTCAAGGCGTCTTTCATCTTCATGGCGTGAATGCCGCCCACCATCAACTGGGACGCAACGGCGTTCATTTCCTTTTCGCCTGACTTCATCGACGTCTCGACGCCGAGCAATTCTTTCAGCTTATCAGGATGCGTAATGAAGAACTTCATCACGCCGCTATCACTCATCATCGAACTCTTCAGGTCAGTGAGGGCTGCCCCCACTGAAGTGAAGTCAGCGCCTGCCGCTTTCAGCTGGGAAGCCGCAGAGTTGGCCGCAGTTTGGTCAAAAATCGCTGCGTTCAGCCCCAGTAGACCAGCTTGCAAAGCCTTGGCGTTGTCGCCCAAGCCTTGCACGTTGGCGGCAATGTCGCCATCCAGCTTGGTCATTTTCGGATCATTGACGCCGGCAGCCAGTTGCGCCGTCCCATTCGTTAAGGTGGTCAACGCTTCGTCCAGCCGCGCCAGGTCTGGCGCACCGGCCTTGAGCTGGCCTTGAATTTGCGCTGCCGCTTGCCGCAAGCTGGCGGCCAAGGTCGTTGCGCCGCTGGTGACTTGCTGGTTCCCGGCGAGCAATTGATTATTGCCATCAATGATTTGCTCGACCCCGTCAGCCATTTGCACGGCGCCGCCGGTCAATGTGTCATTGTTGGCCGTCAGGGTATCAAAGCCATCACTGATTTGATCGGTACCGGCTTTGAGCTGCTGGGTGCCATCATGGGCCTGATCGACCCCATCAGCCAGCTGCTTAATCGCCGCCAAAGCGGTCGCATCATAAGCCTGTTGCACATTTTGAACCACCTGCGCCTGCAGCTTTTCGGCCACGGTTTCGGTAATCATGTGCGAAGCGAAGTTGTTATGCGCAGAGAGCGCGACTTGAATCGTGCTTTTCTGCGGATTCTTCGCCAACGCTGTCGTCACGTTGCGGGAAAAGTCCTTGGGCAGCGTCACCTTCATCAGGTAAGTGCCGTTTTTCAGATTCTTATCGGCCACCGCGGCAGAAACAAAATGCCACGTCACGTCCTTGTTATGCTTGAGCTTCGCTTGGACGTCTTGTCCGGCGTGGACGGTTGTGTCCTGGAACGTCGCGGACTGGTCATTGTTCACTACTGCCACATTGATGTGCTTCGTCGAATTCGTTTGCTCATAATCGACAAACTGAAGCGCAATGTAGAGCACTAGCAACGGGATCAACACGATCATTGCGAGTAATAGCGCAAAGCGACCCCGAGATTTAAGAGCTTGCATGTCTGACACCACCTGAAAAGTTTTTGTCAATGGCATATATTGTCAATGCCATTGACATATTGACGATTTTACTGAAAATCAAAGCGATGTCAATGCACAAGCCTTAAAATAACTGTCCTTTCCTGCCGGTAAGGGCAAACAAAAACCGGCGTGACAGGTTTTGCCAGCGCCGGTGAAGCTTATAAATTACTTTTGATTTGATCGGTAGCAGTGCCTTCTGCTTCTTTTTGCTTGGCTTCTTCGGCGGCGCGCAGGGTCAACACTTCGTCATACGTGATGGTCGGCAGCTGAATCCGGAACACGGAACCGGACCCCACCACGGAATCGACTGAAATCGACCCGTGATAGCTTTCAATCAGTTGCTGAGCAATCGACAGGCCTAACCCGTTGCCGCCTTTTTCGCGGCTGCGCGCCTTATCCACCCGGTAGAAGCGGTTGAAGACGCGTTCGCGGTCCTTTGGGGTAATGCCTTCGCCGAAGTCTTGTACCGCCAGGGCCACGCCGTCACTATCCAGTGCCGCCGAAACATGCAGCTCCTTGCGGTCACGGGAGTACTTGACCCCGTTATCCAGCAAGATAATCAAGATTTGCTCCAAGTGGTTGCGATACATCCGGACGTACACTTCCCCTGGCAGATCGTTGTCCAAGGTGAACACAAAGTCAGGATGAATCATGCGAAAATCATTGACCACTTGCTCAACGGTTTGATTGAGATCCGCCGTCGCATTGGGGAACTGAACATCGACTTGGTCGGCGCGAGTCAGCTCCAGCATTTCTTGAATCAGGCTCTTCATCCGCTTCACTTCTTGCAGCGAGGCGGTCAACGATTCATCGAGCACTTCCGGGTCGTCTTTCCCCCAGCGGTTCAGCAGTTGCAAGTGCCCTTCCAGCACGGCCACTGGTGTGCGTAGTTCATGCGAGACATCCTGCACAAACTCGCCTTGCTGATCAATGAAGCGCTGAATCCGATCCAGCATGCCGTTAAATTCATCCACCAGGTCCGACAACTCGTCATTGCGTTGCAGCGGCGGAATCCGCACACTGCTTTGCGGCTCGTCATTGACCTCATCGATGGTGTTGGTGATCAGCTTAATCGGTTTCAGGAACCGCCTAGCGAGGAAGAAGCCAACCAAGGTGGACACCAGCAGCGCGACGACCGCCAAGGCGGCGATAATCTCCCAAATCTGTTTCATGGTGGCATAAAACGCCGTCATGTGGTCGGTCACTTGCAGATAGCCAATCATTTTACCATTTTCGCTGGACACAATCGGCGCCCGGGCCAGCATCCCCCGGAAGCGCCCGTTATCCACCATTTTGATGGTGGTATGTTTCACTTTGGTCAGCGGTTCGTCACTTTCCCGCGAGGTGAAAATTTTGTGGCCATCGCGATCATAAATCGCAAGCGACATATCATCGCGTGACACTTTTTGAATCACGGAATCGTCAAACACGCTTCCCTGTGCTTGCCCGGTGATGGAACCATCGGGCAAACGAGTTTGACTGCTTGATTCGATCCGTGGGAGCACCGTTTCATGGGTCAAGTTTGTCGTGACTGGGGCCAGCCGCAACTCGACGGCACTGATTGTTTCCTTGATGGTGCCTTGCTCCTGATTGATCAGAATCTGACGCATCAGGGTAACCAGCATCACCGAAAAAACAATAAACGTGAAAAAGATGCCCACTGCAACAACGGCTGTCCACTTGAATGCAAGGGGCAGCCGTCGTTTGGTATGAGGCTCAGGCTGATCTGCCATTAGGAGCGCATCACGTAGCCGGTGCCCCGAACCGTCTGAATGTAGCTAGGTTCCCCTGGCCGATCGATCTTATTGCGGATATAACGGACGTAGACGTCCACGACATTGGTTTCAACATCTGAGTTATAACCCCAGACCTTGGACAACAACACGTCGCGAGCCAGCACGACATTGATGTTTTCCATCAGCGTCAAAAGCAGCTCATATTCCCGCTTGGTCAGCTCGATGATGTCATCCCCGCGCCGCACCACGCGGTTTTCCTTTTCGATGGTCAAATCGCGGTAGGTAATCGTCGTTTGCTTCGCGGCGTTATGTTCGCCTTCGATGCTAATGCGCCGCAGCAGCGCGCGGAGCCGCGCCAGGAGTTCTTCAATGGCGAAGGGCTTGACGATATAGTCATCAGCGCCATGATCCAACCCGGAAACCCGGTCAATCACTGAATCCCGCGCCGTCATCATGATAATCGGGGTATTTTTGACCTGCCGCACGCGCCGGCAAACTTCCAGCCCGTTCAGCTCTGGCAGCATCAAATCAAGCAAGATGGCATCCCAGTCCTCCGACAAGGCCGCCTCTAGGCCTGTCCGCCCGTTAAAGTGTACGGCCGTTTCATACCCTTCGTGCTTCAATTCAAGTTCAACGAAGCGCGCGAGGTTTTTCTCATCTTCAATAATTAAAATTCGGCTCATGACATGTACTCCTTAATCTCTTGTGCTCACCGGGCCACTTCTCATACTGGATGGACCCAACGGTAACTTTTTCTCATTCTCACATTTGCTTTGTCATTCTACCATAGTTAACGCGCAGATGCTATCACATCAGTTTTTAACTTTATCATCCTTAAGGAAACTATGAGAATTAGGATTATTTCGCATTGGTATATACCTTTAATAGGTATATTCATAGGAAGAACTGCGCATTACACAGAGGTATAGTCCAATAGTGAAAAGAAAAAGACGTTATCGCCTCAACCACTGGGTCAGGCGGTAACGTCTCTAAAAGCGATTTATTGTTCCGTGTACCAGGAATAGTGGAAAATCCCGTCACGATCCACGCGCTGATACGTGTGAGCGCCGAAGTAATCGCGTTGCGCTTGGGTCAGGTTGGCTGGCAGCACCGCACTGCGATATTGATCGTAGTACGAAATAGCAGCGGCAAACCCTGGCACTGGCACACCGGCTTTAACGGCGAAGCCAACCAAGTCGCGGACGCTTTCTTGATAGTTCTTGGCAATGTCCTTGAAGTAGTCATCCAGCAGCAGATTCTTCAAATCAGGCGCCTTGGTGTAAGCATCCGTGATGTTTTGCAAGAATTTCGCCCGAATGATGCAACCGGCCCGCCAGATCTGGGCCAGTTCGCCGTACTGCAAGTTCCAGTCATAGTGCTCGGAAGCCACGCGCATCTGCTCGAAGCCTTGGGCATAGCTCATCAGCTTGGAGAAATACAAGGCCTTGCGAATGAGTTCAATCGTCGCCTTTTTATCTTCAAAAGTGACGTTGCCCACTGGCTTTGGCAGCACCTTGCTGGCCGCCACTCGTTCGTCCTTCATGGCACTAATGTAACGCGCATACAGCGATTCGGTGATGACACTTTGCGGCACGCCGAGTTCAGCGGCAGACTGGGAAGACCACTTCCCGGTGCCTTTATTGCCGGCGGCATCCAAAATCACATCCACCATTGGCTTGCCGGAACCCAGATCGTCTTTACGGGTCAAAATGTCGGCAGTGATGTCAATCAAGTAAGAGCTCAGTTCGCCTTCGCTCCATTCCTTGAAGACGTCAGCGATTTCGTCAACTGACATTCCCAGCATGGTGCGCATCACATTGTAGCTTTCGGCGATCAATTCCATATCGCCATATTCAATGCCGTTGTGCACCATTTTGACATAGTGGCCAGCACCATTCGGGCCGATGTAGGTGACACATGGTTTGCCATCTTCGTCTGCTTTAGCGGCGATTTGTTCCAAGATTGGGGCCACCAAATCGTAAGCCTCTTTTTGACCGCCTGGCATCAAGGAAGGCCCTTGCAAGGCACCTAATTCACCGCCGGAAACCCCCATACCGATGAAGTTAATGCCGGACTTGTCCAGTTCTTCGCTGCGGCGCATGGTGTCTTCAAAGAAGGTGTTCCCACCATCAATCAGCACATCCCCTTTGTCCAGCAGTGGCAGCAATTCTGCAATCACGGCATCGGTACCGGCGCCGGCTTTGACCATCATCACGATGCGCCGCGGCTTTTCCAGTGAGTTGACAAAATCTTCAACTGTGTAGCTTGGGACCAAGTGCTTTTCTGGGTGATCCGAGACCACTTTTTCGGTTTTGCTGCCAGTACGGTTGTAAATTGCGACCGTATAGCCCCGGCTTTCAATGTTCAGGGCCAGGTTTTTACCCATGACCGCCATGCCGATAACGCCAATAGTTGGTGTTTCCATTAGATTGCCTCCTAAACGGTAGTAGAAGCTGCCGTTATTATGAATTCGTTTAAAAGCCATTACATGGTTATGTTAGCAAAGTTGGCGTCAGTTTTAAAGTGACGCTGGCCAGTTACTTTTGCTTGTCATCATCATCAGGAAACAAGCCTTTAAGCTTTTCAAACGCTGGATTTGGGCGGTCTTGCTCCTGCTCTTTGGCAAAGTCATCCTCGCCCATGACCGTCCAATTGTCGCCTTTGGGCATAATGCCTTGCGCTGCTTCTTCCGGGGTCAGCACCTGCATCGGAATACTCAAGAGCACATGATCGGCAATGGCCGGGTGCAAATCCAGTGTGTCACCATCAAGGTCCAGCACGAGCTGGCCATCTTCGTACTTGTCTTTGTGCGTTTCATCGGTGAGATACACTTCACTAAAAGTGAAATCTAGCGGCAAAACCACCGGCTGCAAACTCCGGGTGGAAGGCACCGTCAGCTTACCGCCTAACGTCACGCTGACCAAAATATCGCCGTCGTCGAAGCTGACATAACCGTCAGCCTCAACTGGGGTGACATCGAGAATTTCGGGGTCGCGTTCCATCAGTTCCTGCTTCAAATCCAAGGTCTCGGTGAAATGAAGTGGCGTCTGACGGTATTTGGCCAGCTCACTTAATGTCCATTTAAGCATATTGTCTCCTTATTTCATCAGGGGAATGCGGCCATAATTTTGGCGCGTTCCCACCAGCGTTTCATATAAATTATCCGCTCGCTGCTGCGCATACATGATGCCGCCTGGCGCAATCATGTCAGCGGCCACCTTGGTGATCAAGGGTAGCGGCACCTCTTTTTTGACCGCATTCAGATAGGCGCGACCGGCTGGCGTAAACCCTAGTACATGCAAATAGCGGCGGGCAGTGGCGTCAGCCATGACGGCCTTAGTCAGATTCAGCGTGACATACAGACACAGCCGCCGCATGCGGGCGAAGGTGTAGCGCTTGGATTTGATTGCCGCCATGTAACTGGCAAAATCCTTAGCGCCTGCTAACTGCTGCGTCAGGCGATACTCCAAGCCTTCACTCATGGTGTAAATCTGCCGCAGCGCCGCGAGATCGGCGGTTTGCAGCCGATAGTGCAGCAGTGGAAATATGTCATCCCAAGTCTGGCGCCGCCCTGCCAGCCCTGAGGCCATGGCCGGCGGCACCAGCGCCGCCACCGACGCCCCTGCTGCTACCCGCTGGCGAATCGCGCTGCCACTGGCAAAATTACCTTGGGCTTGAGCCGCGTCATGCCCTGCCCCTTGCCGGGCAAAAGGCAATAAGGTCATTGGTTGTGGTCGCGCCAGCACGGCTTGGGCATAACTCAACCCCAGCAGTAAATTCGGCGCGGTTAAGCTCACGCCTGCCGTTTGCTGATAATAATGATTCAGCTGCGTGGCATAAGTTTCGGTGAAGTCTTGAAACAAGTTTTTACTGGGCGGTGCCGCGGCCACGGCTTGCGCCAAGCCCAGATAATCAATCTCTGGCGCCTCGCTGCCAAAAGCCAGCTGCTCCACGCCCAGCGCTGTCAGTAACGCCACCGCGCCTGCCGCAAAGCCGTCCGCCGCCTGCACGGCATCCGTGGTGGGCAGCTCCACCACCAAGTCCGCGCCGCTGGCTAACGCCGCCTGGGCCCGGGTCCATTTGTCAACCAGCGCAGGTTCGCCGCGCTGCACATAGTTGCCTGACATCACCACCACGACCACATCGGCCTGGCCCAACTGCCGCGCCTGCTTTAAGGCATAGACATGGCCATTGTGGAGCGGGTTGAATTCAGCAATCATCCCAACCGCGCGCATATCATCCCTTCTTTGCGTGAAAGAACCAGCGCGTGCTATCAGGTTTCACGGCACCGGCGCCAAAATCTGCTGTCACTTCAATGTCGGTAAAACCAGCGGCCTTGAGCGCTTTTTCGTAGTCAGCAATCGGGTAAGTGCGCTCCTCATGGGTTTCGATCAGCGGATGGTAGGCATCAATCGCTTCATCGTAGACGAAGAAGGTCAAATCATGGGAAGCGGAATGTGGCACCTCACCAGCGTAACTATGCCACAAAAAGGCATAATCCTCGGTTTGGTAATTGTACATGTAGCCTGGGAACAGGTCGTCCATTTGATGCAGCGAGTGCGCATCAAACATGAAGTCCCCGCCTTTTGGCAAATGGGCCGCCACCTGCTTAAACACCGCCGTCACACTGGCCAAATCCGGCATGTAGCAAATCGAATCATCAAAGCATGTCACCACTGGGTATTCGCCCAGCGCGCTTAAATCGCGCATGTCGCCTTGAATCAGGGGCAGCTGCAGGCCCTTAGCAGCCAGCTTGGCGTCGGCTAAGGCCAACATTTCGTTGGACAAATCAAAGACGGTCGGCTGATAGCCGGCCGCCGCCAATAACCCAGCCAAGCTGCCGGAGCCGCCGGCAAGCTCAAGCACCGGTTGCGGCGCCACGCGCGCCTGCACATAGTCACGCCATTTCAGATAGAGCGACTCGTCCATCAAGGTGTCATACACCTGTGCAAAGGTGGCGTAAATCATGCGTTGACCCAGTTGGAAACGTCAACCAATGGTGCCTGTTGCCACAGCTTTTCCAAGTTGTAGAATTGCCGTTCTTCTGGGGTGAAGACATTGACCACGACATCCCCGAAATCCATCAAAATCCACTTGGATTCTTTGTTGCCTTCGATGCGCGGATCAACGCCGCCAGCGGCTTTCACCTGCGTTTCAATTTCGTCGACAATGGCCTGCACTTGGCGCGTCGAGCCGGCACTCATGATCACAAAGTAATCCGCCAGCAAAGAGACCTTGGTCATATCCAAGGCCACAATGTCCTCGGCCCGTTTTTCATCAGCCGCGTGAACGGCAGTTTGCAGTAATGCTTTGGTATCCAGAATAAACCCTCCTTAAGGTGAGGCGCAGGCTAGGCCCGCGCTGCTTGTGTTTTCTTCAAAAAGGCATTGTAGGTCAGCAGCGTTTTCGGATAAACCGTCAGCTCGCTGCCAATCAAGTATTGCAGTGTATTTTTCATTTCAATGAAGCTGGCCAGCTCAAGATTAGTTTCCGCCGCCTTACGTGCTTGAACTTCCGCGTCTAAGGTGCGGGCGGGTTCAATAAAGTCCGCAACGAAAATAATCTGATCCAACACGGTCATCTCAGGATCACCGGTGGTGTGGCGCTCAATGGCCTGCAGCACCGCATGATCCATGATGCCGGTTTCGGTTTTAATGAACCAGGTGCCGACAATGCCGTGCCAGACGCCGCGATTGTATTGGAGTAACGCCGGATCAAAGCCATTTTCAACAATTACACGCCGGTACTCCTCCACCGGAATCTGCTTGGCATAGTCATGCAGCAGACCAGCCAAGCCGGCCCGGTCGACATCGGCGTCGAAGCGTTGGGCCAATTGCCGGGCTGTGGTTTCGACCCGCAGGCAGTGCTGAAAGCGGGCGTCATCTAGCCGATTTTGTAAATGATTAAGCAGCTCAGCGCGCGACAAACCCTGCGTCAGGCTTTGCGGATATTCAATGTTCGTCAAGATACAACCCTTCTTTCTCGATATAATTCCGGACACAATCTGGCACCAAGTAACGGATGCTTTGTCCGGTTCTGATTTTGGTGCGAATTTGACTCGAGGAAATCTCAATCGTTGGCGCATCAACCCAGGTAATGGGATACGGGCTGGTGGGCGCAAAACCGCGGCGCTTGACGCCGACGAAATGCACCAGCTTTAGGAGTTCATCAATGGCGCGCCATTTGGGCAAGTAATTCACCATATCGGCGCCGATAATGAAGAAGTAATCGGTGTCCGGATGGGCTTTAGTGAGCTGACGCATGGTATCAATGGAATAGCTGACCCCGCCGCGTTGCACTTCAATCAATTCCAGCCCAAACATGGGATTGTCATGAATGGCGGCTTGCAGCATCTCAACGCGCTGCGGCGCCGGAATGGCTTCTTTATGATCGACATGCGGCGGTAAATTATCCGGCATGAAGAGGACTTTACTTAAGCCCAATTGCGTCCCCACGGTTTCCGCCATGATTAAATGCCCTAGGTGGACGGGATTAAAAGTACCGCCAAGCAGGCCGACTTGTTTGCGCCGCGGCCCCAGAATCTGTTCACTGACCTCTTCGGTAATCACCGGTTGACGCAGGTGTGTTTGCAGCGTGTTGGTCACAGTCTCACCCCAATTTGGCAACTTCGAGAGACAGTTTCTGATGGTCTTCTTTACTGGCCTTGCGGTACATCAACACCGTCCGACCAATGGTTTGGGCCACCTGGGCGCCAGGAATGGTGCGGGCTAAAAAGGCCCCGACCTGCGCCGGCGTTTCCTCTGCCGTTTGAAGCAGTGAAATCTTCACTAATTCGCGGGCTTCCAAGGCCTTGGCCACCCCATCCACGAATTGATCCGAAAGCCCATTTTTACCCAGTGACACTAACGGACGCATGGTGTTTGCGCGACTGCGCAAAAAGCGTTTTTGTTTTCCTGTTAACATGCTGACCTCCTAAATCAAAGCCTTACGCAATAAGACATCGACCCCTTCCGGCGCATAGCCGGCGACCGTTGCCCCAGCTGGCACCACCACCCAGCCGAGCCCGGCAATCACAAGATCGGATTTTTCCTTCGGTGTGAACTCAAAGCGCGCCAGGGGCGGGAAAGTCGCCAAATCTTCGGCCCGCGGTGGACTGAGTAAATCGCCGCGATGCTTCTCGTAAAACGCATCCGCATTGGCCAGCTTGGTCCGGTGAAGCAACAGCTGATTATCGGCATACACCGTGAAGCCTGCCTTCGGTCCCCGCAAGTAGTCAAAGCGCGCTAGCCCAGCAAAGAATAACGTCTGGCCAGCGTTAAGCTGGAACACCGTTGGGCGAATCGGCTTGGTGGGCGCCACCAGTTGGAGATCCTTGGGGTTGACGTAATGCGCCATTTGGTGGCGGTGAATAATCCCGGGGGTATCAATCAAGAAATGCCCATCCGCCAGCGGAATCTGAATGCGGTCCAGCGTCGTGCCAGGAAAGCGCGAGGTGGTGATCAAGTCGCCCATTCCATTTTCATCTTTAATGATACGGTTGATCAAGGTCGACTTGCCAGTGTTCGTCACCCCGACCACGTAGACATCACGATGCTCACGGTACTGCTCAATCAGCGCCAAGAGATCATCTAGATTGCGACCTTTCTTTGCGCTGGTTAACAGCGTCGCCACCGGCCGCAAACCTTGAGCATGGGCAGCCTGGGTCAACCAGTTGGTCACCCGCCGCTCATTAATGGATTTGGGTAAAACGTCTGCTTTGTTGCCGACCAAAATCACCGGGTTGTTACCGACGAAGCGATGAAGGCCGGGAATGACGCTGCCATTGAAGTCGAAAATATCGACCACATTGACAATCAAGGCGTCGCTTTCTCCGATTTTATTCAGTAAGCGCAAAAAATCGTCGTCGGTCAACTCGACTGGCGCGATTTCGTTGTAATGCCGTAGCCGGAAGCAACGCTGGCAATAAATATCCTCGCCGGCATCCGCCTTGGCTAAACTGCTGGCCGGCAAGTAGCCAGCGGCCTTGGGGTCCGTCGTCTGCAGCTTGGCGCCGCAACCAATGCAATAAAGCGCGTCATCAGTGTTTGCCATTCAATTCCTCCGCATAATCGATGAGATGGTGTTTGTTCATTCGTTTCATAATGCGCCGCTCAAAAAAGCGGTTAATGCGTGTATTCCAGGCGTCCGTTTCAATCAGAGGCTGGACCAGGATGGTGCGCACGCCAGCCGCGTTACCGCCAGCGATATCGGTCATCAACTGATCACCGACCATAACCACCTCGGCTTTCGTCAAGTTAAGCTGGCGCAAGGCGCGGTTGATGCCTGTGGGTAGTGGTTTCAACGCCCGCGAAACGAAGGGTAATTCTAACTTAGCCAGCGCCCGCGCGATGCGGTCGGCATTGTTATTGGAGACCACCATCACGGTGATGCCGGCGTTTTTCATTTCGCTGAGCCACTGCCGCAGCTGCGGGGTACCGTCTGGATTGTTCCAGGCGATCAAGGTATTATCCAGATCCGTCAACACCGCGCGAATCCCTTCTCGTTTCAATTGTGCTGGGGTCAGATTGTAAATCGCTTTGATTGCCCATGTCGGTTCAAACAGTGCCACCAGGCCGCCTCCTTCATATGTTCCATAGTCCTTAATAGTATAGTCGATTTAAGCGCGAAATGCACGACAGGCTAAACAGGCTGTGGAGTGAGGCCGCACTTAGCCGGATGAGTAGCGCAACTAGGCTGCGGAGGTCGGCGGGCTTAGTCCGACGAGTATGTTTCATGCTCCCGGGCAGAACAGCCATCGCCGCCATGGGCTGGAACGTGGTGGCCAGCGCTTTGAGCCTCTGCGAGTCTCAAAGTCGCGGCTTGTTCTAAGCCAACTTAAACCGTTGGCTATGAACAATTTCACCACTGAGCCCATGCTGGCTCCGGTTGTTCTACCCTACACTTGCGTTAATCTGCTACATGGCCGGTCTACTGCACCTGGAGGGTATCAGCGCTTGTTTGAAGTAAATCAATCCGCATCCCCTCATGTTCTCAGATTAGCTGACAGTGCACATACCTAGCCCACTTTTGAGTGCCGCGCTATCATAGAAGTGACGACCTTGGTTTTATGCAAGCGCTGCGATATACTTATTATTAATAAGTAATCAGGAGGCATGGGCATGAGCTATTCTTTACACCACGTTTCACTTTTGACCGGTGATGCGGCAGCGACGGTCGCTTTTTACACCCAGCAGTTGGGGTTGCGGCTGGTCAAGCAAACTGTGAATCAGGAGAACTGGCGTATGCCGCATTTATTCTTCGGGGATGCGCTAGGCACGCCGGGTAGTGTCGTCACTTTCTTTGTTATCGATCATCTCGGGCCGCGCTACGATGGCATCAGTTATATGGACACCCTGGCGTTGGCCATCCCCACAGGCAGCGCCGCTTTTTGGCAGCGCCGGCTGGGGCACTTGACGGTGCAAGATCCGAATGGGGTCACCGTGACGTTAGTGGAAACCCCAGCGCACAGTCAGGCGCCAGTCGAAAATGATATTCCAGCGGCTAATCAAATTAGCGGCCTGGCTGGCAGTGCGCTACGGGTTCCTGACCCGACGGCCACGAGGCAGTTCTTTGCGCAACTGCTGACCATCCCTGCGTTTAGCGGTGATCTGCAGCTAGGTCAAGACACCATCGCGATAACCGCTAGTCAGGCGCAAACCAAACATCGCTTTGGCCGCGGTAGCATCGACCATATTGCCCTAACGGTGCCAGATGCCAACCAGCTCACGCTTTTGGCCGACCGCACCGAAGCGGCCGGCGGCCAAATTGAAAAACGGGCCGACCGCGGCTGGTTCGAAAGCTTATATGTGAAAGAACCGGGCGGCAATCGCATCGAATTCGCTACGACCGCGCCTGGCTTCACTTTGGACGAGCCAGCGGCTACTTTGGGCACCACGCTTGGCTTACCCCCATTTCTGGAACCGCATCGGGCCGAAATTGCGGCTGGTGTGTCGCAACTACCGCTCCAAGTGGTGCCCGCATGAGGTCACATGAGCGGTTTCAGGCTGGGGCCGCGGGCCAGCCGACCTTACTGTTGCTCCATGGCACTGGCGGCACGGAGGAGGACTTGCTGCCAATTGGCCACTTTCTGGCCCCACACAGCAATTTACTCAGTCTCCGCGGTCAAGTCACCGTTCAGGGTCGCACTCAATTTTTCGCCGCGGGCGCTGACGCGGCAGCCATCAAGACCCAGGCCGCCTGGCTCGTTGAAACGGTGCAGGCCCGCTGCCGGCAGTATCAGTTGAAACCGCAAACGGTGATCCCGGTGGGCTATTCCAACGGCGCGGATTTTGCCCTAGCGGCACTAGGCGCGGCATCACCTTTCCCAGCCGCAGTCTTGCTGCATCCAACCACCCCGCTGCCGTTACAGTTGCATCTGGCAGGCAAAGCACTTTGGGCATCGCATGGCACCCATGACGACAAGGTCAATGCGGCCAGCTTTGCTGCTTTAACTGAGCAAATTACCAGCAGCGGCGGTCAGTTGACGACTTTTCACCATGATCAACGCCATAATCTCAACATCACTGAACTGCGCCAGGCTAAGGCGTGGCTCGCTCACTTCATGGAGGTGGCACAATGATTCGTTTTGGATTTAATGCGTATGGTACGCCACAAGTTTTTCAGCCGATTGAGGCTGAAAAGCCACAGCCGAAAGCCGGTCAAGTCCAGCTCAAAGTTTTGGGCTTCGGGCTCAACCCCTACGACGCCTCGCTACGGCGCGGTGAACAGGCGGCTTTTCGCAAGCTGAGTTTTTCCATTGTTCCTGGCACTGATGTCTTAGGCGAGGTCACACAACTCGGCGAAGGCGTCACCGAGTTTGCTGTGGGTGATGTGGTCATTAATTATCGCCCGATTGGCGGTTATAGTGAATACGTCACCGCTAGTGTGGGCAAAGTGATCAAAAAGCCGGCAGTGCTGGATGACGCTGCGGCGGCAGGCTTGGGGCAAGTGGGGATTGCCGCTTATTCTATTCTCCAGCAACTCAACCTAGCCTCTGGGCAAACCCTAGCGGTGCTTGGGGCCAGCGGCGGGGTCGGCGCCTTGGTGGTGCAAATGGCCAAGCACGAAGGCCTGCACGTACTCGCCATTGCTGGCCCGGCCAGTCAACCTTACCTTGAAAGCCTCGGGGCTGATCAAGTCGCCACCTATGACGATGCGCCAACCCTGCCGGCCGCTGATGCGACCGTGAATGCCATCAACGGCGGCGAGGACCACGGATTAGGCGGCGTTCTCACCAAAACCGGTGGCACCTTGCTCACCACCGCCTACCACACGCCCGATGTGCAGGGTAAAGCCCTAAAGCTCATCCAGCTTGGCGATGACCGTCCGGCTAAGGCTGAGGTCGTTCTGCCATACTTGGCGGAACTGGCGTCGAGTACCGAGCTCTCGGTTCAGATTGCCGAACGCTTGCCATTTTCGCTGGCCGGGGTCATACAAGGCCATGAACTGCTGGAAACGCACCATGCCCCAGGCAAACTGGTGGTCTTACGCTAATCAAATGACGCAAAATGCCCTCACAGGAAGTGAGAGCATTTTTTGGTTAATCAGCATATTGATTAGGAATCAGTTGGGTGCGTTTAATCTCATCGACATTATGCGCCCCAGTCAGCTGCATCGCAATCAGCAGCTCATTTTCCAATTCCTCAAACACGGCCTCGACCCCTTGACTACCACCTAGCGCCAAGCCGTAAATCACCGGCCGCCCAATGGCCACGAGATCCGCGCCACTCGCCAAGGCTTTGAACACATGCATCCCGCGACGGACACCAGAGTCGAAGATAATGGGCACGCGTTTGGCCACGGCTTTGGCGACGACTTGCAAAGCATCAAAGGAAGCGACGCCACCATCGAGCTGCCGGCCGCCATGGTTGGAGACCCAAATGCCATCAGCCCCGGCGCGAATCGCAATTTCCGCATCGGCAGCGGTTTGCACGCCTTTGACATACACCGGCAGCCCGGAATATTCCTTAATAAAGGCGATGTCACGCGGTCCTAGCGCCTGCTTGGCAGATTTATAGACGGCATCCATCGTTTGGTCCTGCCCGTCTTGGTAGGGCACAATCGGTAAACCCACCGGGAAGGTAAAGCGATTACGCTTATCCGCTTCGCGATAGCCGCCCACCGTCGCGTCTGCGGTCAATACGATCACCTCGGCCCCATTGGCCTTGGCTGTGTCCAGCATCTGCTTGGTCACGGCATCATCTTTACTCTGATACAGCTGAAACCATTGGGGCTGATCACCGCGCTCGGCCGCTTGCGCTTCATAAGTCTCACTAGCAAACGAACTGATGGTAAAAATCGTCCCATGCTTAGCCACCCCGCGGGCCGTAGCCACTTCTCCTTGCGTATTGGCCAGCTTGTGAGCGGCCACTGGCGCCATGATGATGGGACTGGTCAGCCGGTGGCCCATGAAGTCGGCGTGCATATCTGCGGGAAATGCAATTTCCTGCAAGACTCTTGGTGCCACCAACTGATGATTAAACGCCTTGATGTTTTCTTTGATGGTATAAAGGTCTTGCGCCCCGCTGGATATGTAACCATAAGCCCCCTGAGGAATCACCTTGGCCGCTGCTGCTTCCAAGTCAAACACATTGATGACATCGATGGGTGCTTCGGCACTGCTGGTAACAAATGGTGTTGGCATAATTTCCACCCCGTATCTGATTATTTGGTTTTGGACGATTAGTTTGCTCACAATCGTTCTTACTGCTAGTTTATCAGGTTACGAAAGCGTTTTCTAGACTTTAAGGGAAAAAACTCCAGCGAATGATCATTGATAGAATCAAAAACGCCGCCTACGACGAGGCGACGTTTGGGTTTGGCTTAGGCCAAAGCCTTCTTAGCGGTTTCTGCCAAGGCAGCAAAACTGTCTGGATCAGCAATCGCGATGTCCGCAAGCATCTTGCGGTTCATGTCGATGTTAGCGACCTTCAAGCCGTGCATCAACTTGCTGTAGGAAAGACCGTTGATCCGCGCAGCGGCGTTGATCCGGGCAATCCACAGGGAGCGGAAGTTACGCTTGGTAGCGCGACGATCGCGGAAAGCGTAACGATAGGAAACCATGACCTGGGCATTAGCTGCCTTGAACAACAGGTGCTTGGCGCCGCGGTAACCCTTAGCGAGCTTTAAAACCTTTTTACGACGTTTGCGTGTTACTGTTCCACCTTTTACACGTGGCATTTGAAATTCCTCCTCAAATCATTAAGCGAACTCGAAAGCGTGAAATTAGTCACGCAATTACTTCATCTGACTCATCATCTGGCGGATCCGCTTCATATCTGAGTGGGATACCAAACCTGACTTGCGCAGCTGACGACGCTGCTTCTTGGTCTTACCGTGGAAACGGTGGCTCGTGTATGCGTGGCCCCGCTTCAAAGCACCACTGGCGGTGCGCTTGAAACGCTTGGCTGATGCACGGTGTGTCTTGAATTTTGGCATGACTATTTTCCTCCTAATACTTATGTTCACCCAGTCGCAATGCGATCAGGTCGGTCGCCTACTTTTTGTTCGGATCGACCTTTGGTGCGAGCATCATGAACATGCTACGACCGTCCATCTTCGGACGGGCTTCAACATTAGCCAGGTCGCTAACGGCCTTGGCCATTTGTTCGAGGACCTTTTGCCCCAAGTCCTTATGGGTGATTGCACGGCCCCGGAACCGAACCGAGACCTTGACTTTGTCACCCTTCTCAAGGAACTTCGATGCGTTCTTAAGCCGAGTGTTGAAATCTGCTTCGCCGATCGTTGGGCTCAGGCGGATTTCCTTGATGCTGATGGTTTTTTGCTTCTTGCGTGCTTCGCGCTGCTTCTTTTGAAGCTCAAACCGAAACTTCCCGTAATCCATAATGCGGGCAACTGGCGGCTTAGCAGTTGGTGAAACTAGGACTAAATCCAAGTTTGCGCTTGATGCAAGTTCCATGGCGTCGCGCGTACTCTTGACGCCGAGCTGTTCACCGGTTTGAGAGATCAAACGCACTTCGCGGGCGCGAATCCCATCATTGACCATCACTTCTCGTGCTATGGCAGTTCACCTCCGAATTAATTTCGAGAAAAAGAGAATGCGGCGGAGCTCAGAAAGCCCCGCCGCATCGTTAAATACCGATCATATCAACCTAGAGGCCAGTGGCTTGGGTGAGAAGCGGGAACTTCTGCTTTTTCTCAACTCTCTCAGTATACGCACTCATAACCCTGCTGTCAAACGTTTTCTAGGCTATGAGCTTGATCAGAACTGCCGGGTAGGTCAGCTTCCGCAGCAAAGGGCTGGAACGTGGTATGACCGCTCGAGTTGTTTGCCACCTCTGCGGCTTCACCTTTTATTGAAGAAACAGTAATGTTAACTATACCTGCTGTCTGGCCTACTGTTAGCCAGTGGGTGGCGGTGCCGGGTGGAGTTTGGGGCCACCACTCGTGTCAGTGTGAATTACAGGTTCTTACCAGCACCGCGCTTTTGTTTGCCATCACGGCTGTAGTTCTTGATTTCAGCCTTAACTGAATCCACGAACATGTTGGCTGGCATTTCCTCGGCGTCGCTTTCACCATAGCGCCGCACCGATACGGCAGCTGAGTTGACTTCTTTTTCGCCGACCACAACGGTGTAAGGAATCTTCTGGGTCTGCGCTTCGCGGATCTTGTAGCCCATCTTTTCGTTGCGGGCATCCAGCTCGACGCGCAGGCCGGCTTTGCGCATTTCGGTTTCGATCAACTTGGCATAGTCGAGGTGTTCATCCAAGGAAACTGGGATGATTTCAACTTGCTTCGGAGCCAACCAGGTTGGGAAGGCGCCTTTGTAGATTTCCGTCAGGTAAGCGATGAAGCGTTCCATAGTCCCGACAATCCCACGGTGAATCATGACTGGCCGGTGTTCCTGGCCATCTTTACCGACATAGGTCAAATCGAAGCGTTCTGGCAGCATGAAGTCCAGTTGGATGGTGGACATAGTTTCTTCGTTGCCCAGCGCCGTCTTGGTTTGAATGTCCAACTTTGGCCCGTAAAAGGCGGCTTCGCCTTCTGCTTCGTAGTAATCCAGGCCCAAATCATCCATCGCGCCTTTCAGCATGCTTTGGCTGCGGGTCCACATTTCATCGTCATCGAAGTACTTTTCCGTGTTCTTCGGGTCGCGGTAGGACAAGCGGAAGGTGTAATCGGAGATGTTGAAGTCTTCGTAGACATCCATGATCAGCCGCAGAATCTTCTTGAATTCATCCTGCACTTGGTCCAGCGCCACGAAGGTGTGACCATCGTTCAAGGTCATTTCCCGCACGCGCTGCAAGCCAGATAAAGCGCCGGACTTTTCATAGCGGTGCATCATCCCCAGTTCGGCAATGCGCAGTGGCAGTTCGCGGTAGGAACGGATGTGGTGGTTGTAAATCTGAATGTGGCTTGGGCAGTTCATCGGCCGCAGTTCCAGCATTTCCCCATCGCCCATGTCCATTGGTGGAAACATGTCTTCGCGGTAGTGAGCCCAGTGGCCAGAAGTCTTGTACAGATCCAAGTTAGCCAGCACTGGTGTATAAACATGTTCATAGCCATCGGCCAGTTCCTTGTCGATGATGTAGCGTTCAATCACGCGACGGATGGTGGCCCCATTTGGCATCCAGTATGGCAAGCCAGAGCCGGCCTTAGGATCAACGAAGAACAGGTCCAAATCACGGCCAATGGCGCGGTGATCGCGGTCACGGGCTTCTTGGCGCTGCTTAGCGTCGGCTTCCAGGTCGGCTTCTTTGAAGTAGGCTGTGGCATAAATCCGCTGTAGCATTGGGTTGGAAGACTTACCCTGCCAGTAGGCGCCAGCGACAGACAGTAGGGTGAAGTGCTTCAAGTCTTTGAGACTTGGCAGCACCACTGCTTCTTCAAAATCGAAGAAATCGCCTAATTGATAGCCGTTGATGGTATCACCAGCCGCGGCATCGATCAATTCCAGCTTGTAAGGTTCATCAGCAAAAGCCTTTTTGGCATCGGCCTTACTCATGCTAACGGCTTCGATTGGCGCGTTAGCCTTCACCAACGCATTAATTTTGTCACTGATGGCAGGCAGTTGGTCCACCGTCAACTGGCCTTCCTGACGGTCGGTATCGTAGAAGAACCCATCGTCAGTCGCTTCGCCTTGGCCCAGCTTAACTTCTGGGTGCAACGCTTTGATCGCAGCAGCCAGCGCAAAGGCGCCAGTTTGCCGCAGCACGTTCAAGCCGTCTGCACTGTCTTTGGTGATAATTTCCAGCGCACCATCTTCGTTAATAGGTTGGTTCAAAGCAATCAGTTGCGCGTTGAACTTGCCGGCAACGGCCTTTTTGGCCAAGCTGTTGGCAATCGCCTTAGCGACGCCTTCAGTGGTGATGCCAGCGTCGAATTCTTTGACGCTGTTGTCTGGTAAGGTAATTTTGATTGACATAGGTATTGCTCCTTTTCTGACGAAGGCAAAAGAAAAATCGCCTCGAGTGTCATTTCTGACACTCGGGACGATTAATATCGCGGTTCCACCCGACTTGAAAGCACTGCTTTCCTCTCAATGCTCGTAACCTGAGCTTGGGGCCATTGCTGGCAATCTCGGAAAGAGGTGCGGATCAGGTCTTGTCTCGGTTTACAGCCACGCCCGAGGCTCTCTGGTGAAACATGGTCCTTAAAGCTTTCGTCTTTGATACCTAGATTAAACCACAGCGCAAACACGTGTGCAAGCTTCATGGGCAAAAAGTTAATCTCAGCCGTTACGCCGATCCACCCCAGCCACCGGAATTTCTTTGGCCAAAAAGCGAATGCGCTCCATGATTCGCTGCGCTTTGAGCGCCTCATTGTTGCCAACATCTGCCCCGGCCAAAAAGTCGGCCAGCTCAGCCATGGTTTTGTTTGAGGTAAACAAGGTCGGCAACTCTTCCTGCATCCGGTACTGCAAAATGACCCCTAACACTTCATCGCGGACCCAAGGACTCAAGGCTTCGGCGCCAATATCGTCAATCATCAGCACTGGCGCGGTTTTCAACGTGTTGATTTTCGGCAGCACCTGATTGCTGGCAATGGCCGCTTTCATCTCGACGGCAAAAGTCGGAAAATGCACCAAAGTTGAAGCAATGCCGGCCGCGGCCAAATCGTTGGCAATCGCACCAAGCAGGTAGGTCTTCCCCACGCCAAACGGCCCGGTGAGGTACAGGCCTTGATGAAACTCGTGCGGCGCTTTCGCCAACGCCAAAGTGAAGCCAGTCGCGGCAGCCAGGGCGGTCATGCGCTCCGTGGGATCATAACCTTGGAGGCTGGCCTGCTTGATCGCTTTTGGCATGTTCAACGCCGTCACCAAATTCGCTTGCGCCTGACGCGCATCTGCCGCTAGCTTTTCCGGGGTGGCATCATACGTGATGTCAATCAAGCCATTGGAGGCAATCAGCCGCGGTGCATAACCCGAGGCAATCAGCGGAGCGCCGGCTTGCAGCCGGTCCCGCGCCGTCACAAACTCATAGATTTTGGCGGCACCACGTGTCACCGCGTCAGGTGCCAGTGCCGCTTGATTGGCGGATAAAAAGGCCTGAACCTCGGGATCAGCCACAGCGGTTTTCACCATGTCACGATAAGCAGCGGTCATGGCCCGGGGATCCATGACTTTTTTCAGTTCCTCATTCATTGGTTCCATGGCTTTGCTCCTTTCGCAATGCCTCGAGTTCCGCTAGCTGCGCGGCTAATTCCTGCTTGGTCGCCGCACTGACCGTTTCTTTGGTCGGCTGGTAGTCCTTTTTCATCCAGTCCGGCGTCGCTTCTTGACGACTAGGCCGCCCGCCGCGCGGTTTCGGCTTGCGCTGTTTGGCCTGATAGTCATCAATCGCCTTGAGTGCCGCTTCCGGGCTGGTAACATTCTCACCGAGCCAGCGGTTAGCGATGTTGTCAATCAAGGCTTGGGTGACACTGTCGTAATTTTGCAGGATATAGGACACCAAGATATTGACGGTGGCATTGTCAAACACCTGGCGGCTGGCGAGCTGGGACACCGCTCTGGTTTCCGAACTGGCCACAAAGAGATTGGGATTCTTCGCATGCTTGGCTTGCTCCAAGAATTCCCTTGGCGGCGTGCTTTTGGCCTGCTGCAGCAGGGTTTGCTGCTGTGTGGTCAGCTTGATGCTGCCAGCTGTCTGCGGGGCTGCGGCCGGAGCGGCCGTTTTGGCGGTTAAATGCGGCCGCTGCTTGGCATAGGTCTGCTCGATGATTTGCTTTAAGCGCGGCATCGCTAGCTGACCGGATACCGGACTCGTCGCTTGCATGATGTGGCGGGCCAAGACCGGCGGTGTCAGGCCATAGAACGTGGCTAGCTGCGCCAAGGCACTGCGATTTTTCGCCACCTGCCCCGCCGCCAAATCAGAGCGGCTAAGCAATTGATCAAGCAGCGCCCAGTCATACCCAGCGCCGTCGCTCAACGTCACCTCTGGCAGGGGCTTTTGCGCCACAGCCTGCTGACTGGCAACGACCGGCGCCGGCAAGGCCACTGACGTCAGTTGGAAGACATCCAGCAGCTGCGCCGATACGTCTTGCCAAGCGGCCGCCTTCACCGTGTGAATCGTGTAACGTTGGACCAACGTGTCATACCGGGTTTCCCCGACGCGATCGTACAACAGCAAACTTAAGGTGTCATCTTGGAAAAAGGCATTTGCCGCCACCGGCCGGTAGAGCTCATAGGCCCAGTAGCGGCCATTTTGATCAACCGCGGTGTAGGTTTTCATCAGCCCCATGGCTTCCAAGTGAATACGCGCGTCATACAGCGTATCCAAATCAACCCCCAGCAAATCCATCAAGGCCGTTTGCTTTTTGCGGTCAGAGCGCAGCGGTTTGGCATGCGAGGTTTGCCACAAACTCAAATAAAGGGCCAGGGCTACCGGCCCAATCAATGGTTGGTAGAGATTCACCACCACGTCTTGATCATGGTCACTAAAATAAGTGGCTTGCACCACAATATAATCATCTTGCGCCATGTAATTTTGCGGTCGCATGAAGCAGCCCCCATTTCCAAGCGATAAGTTAATAACGGCAAAACAAGGAGTCGGCCGCGGCCCACTCCTTGCTTAGTGACTGTCTTTTTCGCGTTTCATCATGTCTTGGAGTTCATCCATGAACACGGACATGTCCTTAAACTGGCGATAGACACTGGCGAAGCGAATGTAGGCCACATCATCGACGTCGGCAAGTTGTTTCATGACGTATTCGCCGATTTGCTGACTGGAGACTTCATTTTCACCAATCGCCCGCAGCTTATTTTCGACGTTTTCGACGATGCCTTGCATCTGCTCCATCGTCACTGGCCGCTTTTCGGCGGCGCGAATTAGGCCCTTGAGAATCTTCTCACGGCTGAATTCCTCGCGGGTGCCATTTTTCTTAATGACCAAAAGTGGGGTTTGTTCAACCCGTTCGAATGTGGTGAAGCGGAAACCGCAATTTTCGCATTCACGGCGGCGCCGAATCGCGCGGCCGCCATCGGTTGGCCGCGAATCGACCACTCGGGAACTATTATGATGGCAATGTGGGCACAGCAATGAGACACCCTCTTATAAATTGATACTCTATTATACCACGACCGCCAAGCACGTTCACCTAGCCAATTGCGCTAGGACCGCTGTCACTTGCCGCTCACGGCCAGCCGCACCGAGGCTATTGTCAATGACAAAATCGGCCCGGGCCTCTTTCTCGGCCAGCGGCATCTGGGCGGCGATTCGCTGCTTGGCTTCAACCTCAGCCAAGCCATCTCTGGCCATTAGGCGTTTGAGCTGTAAGTCAGCCGGCAAGCTCACCACCGCGACCCCATCAAAACTCGATTCATACTGCGTTTCATAAAGCAGTGGAATTTCCCCCACCACCACCGCGGCGCCAGTGGCTTTGGCCGCCGCCAAAGCCTGATTAATGGCCGCCCGCAAAAATGGCTTGTCGATGCGGTTGAGCTGAGCCAGTTTGGTCGGATCCGCGAAGACAATCGCTCCCAGCGCTTTACGATCTAGGGTCCCATCAGGCTTTATCACGGTCGGGCCAAAGGCTTCGGTAATCGCCGCCAGCGCCGGCTGGCCGGGCTGCACAATTTGTCGGGCAATCACATCGGCGTCCACAATGGGACACCCCGCCGCGCGAAACACTGCTGCCACGGTACTTTTACCGGTGGCAATGCCGCCGGTTAAACCCAGTAAGTATGTCATTGCCTAGCCTCGCTTTGGCTGGCAGTGCGGGCAATAATGCGTGCCGCGCTGGCCGACTTTAATTTTGAGGATGGTAGTGCCGCAACGATCACAAGGCGTCCCTTCCCGGTCGTAAA
This sequence comes from Lacticaseibacillus salsurivasis, assembly GCF_036246225.1. Taxonomy (NCBI): domain Bacteria; kingdom Bacillati; phylum Bacillota; class Bacilli; order Lactobacillales; family Lactobacillaceae; genus Lacticaseibacillus; species Lacticaseibacillus salsurivasis. The sequence goes on along the minus strand of NZ_BTTP01000004.1, from coordinate 93,274 downwards.
CATGCAGCTGATCCTGCATCGCCCCGCGGTGGCCATCAGCATCCACGAACGAATGGACACTGGTGCCGCCAAGGGTAATCGCTTTTTGCAGTTCAGCGATAATGGCATCATGCAGTGCCTTAACCGCCCTAGCTGATAACGTGTTGGCCGGTTGCTCCGGGTTGATGCGTGCCAGCCACAGCGTCTCGTCGGCGTAGATATTGCCAACCCCAGCCACCACGGTTTGATCGAGGATCACCGACTTGATTGGCGCCTTGCGTTTGGCCAGCGCCGCTTCGAATGCCTTGAGCCCAAAAGTGGTGGCCGTGGGTTCTGGCCCCATTTTGGCCAGCCCGGCCACGGCCTTGGTTTCCTCGCCAGTGGTCACTAGCTGCATGCGGCCGAACTTGCGCATATCGAGGTAGCGTAGCTGACTGCCGTCGGTGAAGGTGAACCACACATGCAGAAACCGGGGCTTCGGCGTCTCGACGGAGGGCGCGAGCTGATATTTACCTTCCATGCGGAGGTGCGACACAATGGTCAGCGCTCCAAAGCGAATCAGCAGATACTTGCCGCGCCGGTCAATGCCGGTCACAGTGGCGCCGGCCAAGGCGGTTTGAAACAGATCCAGCCCGCCAACCAGGATTTTCTCCCAATCGGTTCCGACTTGCGCTACCGTTTTGCCGACAATCAGCTTTGTCAAGCCAAGCCGCACATTTTCAACTTCTGGTAATTCTGGCATTGCGTCCCTCTTCCCGTCTGGACCGGGGCCCAGACTCAGCACTTTTACTTGGCATCAAACCAGGTTTTGCCCCAGTGGCTTTCGACCTTAAGCGGCACCGCCAGTTTAACGGCGGAGTCCATCACTTTGGGCACCAACGCTGCCAGCTGGGCCATTTCCGCTTCCGGGCCTTCGAAGATCAATTCGTCATGCACCTGAAGCAGCATGCGCGACTGGAGGTGGTGCTCATCCAGCATGGCCTGCATCCGAATCATGGCCACCTTGATGATATCTGCGGCGCTGCCTTGAATCGGCGTGTTCATCGCGGTCCGTTCCGCAAAGCTGCGCAGATTGAAGTTGCGCGAATGAATATCGTTCAGATAACGGCGGCGGTGGAATAAGGTTTCAACATAGCCCTGTTCGCGGGCCACCTTCACCATCTCGTCCATGTAGTCATGCACCTGCGGATATTGTTCGAAGTAGCCATCGATAAAGGCCTTCGCCTGTTTGCGCGTGATGCCGATGTTCTTGGCCAGCCCAAAATCGGAAATCCCATACACAATCCCGAAGTTGGTGGCTTTGGCCTGGCGCCGCATATCTGGCGTCACTTCGTCAGGAGAATCCAAATGGAAAATCCGCATGGCCGTGTTGGCATGAATGTCACGGTCTTCCTTGAAGGCCTCTTGCATGTTCTTGTCGCCGGAAATGTGGGCCAAAACCCGCAATTCGATTTGAGAATAATCACTGGAGAAAATCTGCCAGCCTTGATGGGCGGGCACAAACGCGCGCCGCACTTGCTTGCCTTCATCGCGCGCCGGAATGTTTTGCATATTCGGATCCACTGAAGACAGACGGCCAGTTTGGGTCAGGGTCTGCAGGTAGCGGGTATGGATTTTATGATCCGGGTGGACCGCTTTGAGCAGCCCCGCCACGTAAGTCGACTGCAGCTTCGCGACCGTGCGGTAATCCAAGATATCTTGAACAATCGGGCTAGCGGAGCGCAACTGTTCCAGAACATCGACGGAGGTGGAATAACCGGTTTTGGTTTTTTTGATTACCGGCAGTTGCAGCTTCTCAAAGAGTACCTCACCAAGCTGCTTAGGCGAGTTCAAGTTGAATTTCAGTCCGGCTTCGGCGTAGATTTTTTCCTCGAGCACATGCATGGTGCTGGTCCATTGGTCGCCAAGCCCTTGCAACGTCTTGCTGTCCAGCACGATCCCGGTGATTTCCATGCGCGCTAGTACTTTGGCCAAAGGCAGCTCCATATCGGTGAACAAGCTCAATTGATCTTGAGTCTTCAACTCCTCAAGTAACTTAGGCCGCAGCGTCAGTAGGGCTTGGGCTTTACGGGCAAAATGGCCAAACAAGGTCTCATCGTCTGGCACCTTGCGCTTGGCCCCTTTGCCATAGACTGCCTCATCGAAAGGCAAGTTGTAATCATGGTCTTGCGCAATTTGACCGAAGTCATTGCTGTTCTGATCCGGGTTAAGCAGATACGAAGCCAGCAGTAAGTCAAAATCAATCTGGGGCAAGTTCACGCCCAGCCGCTCTGCGGCCACCAGGTTGCGCTTCGCATCAAACACCGTCAGCTGATGATCAGCCAGCCATTTTTGCATTGCTGGCAGGGTCAACAGGGTGACATCAGTGCTGACAAAGGTTTCTTCGGCTGTGCCAATGAAAAAGCCAATTTGCTCGGCGGTGTGATAATTGTCTTCCAGCATCTCAAGTTCAAATGCCACCGGGTCAGTCGTTGTTGGCAGCTCAGCCAAATTGGCATCCGTGAGTACCACAAAATGCACCGGCGCCTGCTTTTCCGCGGTGGCTGCTGGCAGGTGCGCCAAGGCCTGGCGCATCTCCAGCTTGGTATAGAGTTCACGCAAAGCATCAAGGTCTGGGCCGGTGTACGCCAAATCATCCAACCCAATCGTGAGCGGCGCCGCCTGATCAATTGTGGCCAGCGTCTTACTCATCTCGGCATTGGCCTGGTCGTTGACCAGGTTTTCTTTCATCTTGCTGGGTTTGAGCTCATCGATGTTGGCGTACAGGTTCTCAATCGAGCCAAATTGATGCAGTAACTTCAGCGCGGTTTTCTCGCCGACTTTGGTGACCCCAGGATAATTGTCCGAGGTGTCCCCCATCAGCCCTTTCAAATCGATGATCTGCTTCGGCTCCAGCTCAAATTTTTCGGCGACATGCGCTGGCGTGTAGGCTTCAAGGTCGCCGACCCCTTTTTTGGTCACCTGCACGGTCGTTGACGGCGTGGCCAGTTGGGTTAAGTCGCGATCGCCAGTGACGATATCCGTATGCCAGCCGCGCGCGTCGGCCGCCTTAGCCAGCGTGCCAATCACATCATCAGCTTCATAGTCCTGCAGTGCGTAATGCTTGATGCCATGGTCGTCGAGCAGCTCGTGAATATAAGGCAGTTGTTCCAGAAATTCACTTGGTGCCGCATCACGCTGGGCCTTGTAATCGCTGAACATCTTGGTGCGGAACGTGCCCCCGCTTTTATCAAATGCCACCAGCATGTGGTCCGGCTTAAATTGATCCACTACGTTATCCAGCATGCTGTTGAATGTCATGATGGCATTCGTATGTAACCCATCTTTGGTGGTGAAGCGATCCATCTGGGTGTACATCGCATAAAAAGCACGAAACGCCAGCGAACTCCCATCAATCAACAGTAATTTGTCTTGTGCCATGGTCAGCCTCCTAAATTGGCTCTTCTGACACAAGTATAACAAACTTCAGGCAGCGAAGCCGAGCGCTTTTAGGGGGACGGCTAGCCTAGCTTGAGGCATTACCGCCGCTTTTGGGCGGTGAAGCTTTGGGCGTAGCTAGACGCTTCCCCGTTGCTCGGCGGAGTGCACCTTCAGGCAGGCAGCGGAGCGGGACCGAACTTAGCTGGATGGATAGCCTAGCTCAAAGCATTACCGCCGCTTTTTGGCGGTGAGGCTTTGGGCGTAGCTATCCACTCCAGCGTTGGTCCCGCGGAGCGCAACTTTAGGTAGGGTGCGGAGCGGGACCGAACTTAGCTGGATGGATAGCCTAGCTCAAAGCATTACCGCCGCTTTTTGGCGGTGAGGCTTTGGGCGTAGCTATCCACTCCAGCGTTGGTCCCGCGGAGCGCAACTTTAGGTAGGCTGCGGAGTGAGACCGCACTTAGCCGGTCAGGTAGCCTAGCTCCGAGCATTGAAGCCCGATCTGGCTTTGAGGCTCTGAGCGTAGCTAGCTGTGCCGGCTTTGGCCTCACGGAGCGCAACTTCACGCAGGCTACGGCGCGCAACTAGAAGCCGCGGAGTTCGGCGGGTTTAGCCTACCGAGTAGCCTGCCTAACAGAACGGGTCAAAACCTCAAACCGCTGGAATCAAAAACCTGGCCCCCTAATAGAGGGAGCCAGGTAAGCGTGATTTAGTCGCGGCTGGAGCTGCCACCGAACAAGCGCAGCACCACCAGGAAGATGTTCAGGAAGTCGAGGTACAAAGCCAAGGCTCCTTGAATCGCCAGCGTATTGGTATTCACCACATAGCCGCCTTCTTGGTTGGCAGACATGTAGATCGTCTTGAGTTTTTGCGTATCAAACGCCGTTAAGACAATGAAGATGACCAAAATTGCGTAGCTCAGAATCAGCTGTAAGCCTGACGACTGCATGAAGAAGTTAATCACTGACAGCAAGATGACGCCGATCAAAGCCGAGGTGGCAATGACGCCAGCACGACTCAAATCTTGCTTCGTAATGCGGCCTACCACCGACATGGTGAGGAAAATTACCGCGGTGGTCAAAAATGAAATTGCCACGATTGAACTTTGATACTGAATCAAAATCACAGTAAAGGTCGTCCCGTAGCAGGCGGAAATGAGATAAAACATCAGCCCGGCATAACCGGCATTAGCCTGCGCCCGGCGGCTATTGACCCCCATGGACAAGAAAAACGGCAGAAATAGCAAGATGTAAAACATAAAGGTGTGGTTCGCCACAAAGTTGGCATATTGGTTATAAAAAACAGTGCCGAGCAAGTAAGAAATCGCAGCGGTCAGCAGCAAACCGGAGCCCATCACACTGTATACTCGATTGAAGAACCCGGCCAGGCTAGTGTCATTCACGACGCGTCGTTCTTGCATGAGATCATTCCTTTCATGAATCTTTGCTTTTCAGTATACCAAAGATAACAAATCAGCGGCTAAGACTTTAGGCGGATATTAGAGCTTAGCCTCAAAAGCACGCTCATATTTCTGCACATCCCCGGCGCCCATGAAGACAATCGCCGCGTTTTTATGCTTTAGGAGCGACGTCATATCGTCTTCGTGCAGCACTTCACCGCCATTTTTCAGTTTAGCGACCACATCTTCGGCGCTAACCGAACCCGATGTTTCGCGGGCGGAGCTGAAGATTGGGGTCACATAAACCGCATCGGCTTGACTCAGCACTTGGGCAAAATCGTCCAGGTAAGCAATCGTCCGCGAATAGGTGTGCGGCTGGAACACCGCTACCAATTCGCGGTCAGGGAACTTCTGACGGGCGGCATCGAGGGTTGCCTTGATTTCATTTGGATGGTGCGCGTAGTCATCAATAATGACCGTACCGTTGATGTCTGTTTCCGAGAAGCGGCGCTTAACGCCAGAGAAACTGGCCAGCTCGCGCGCAATATAGTCGGGATTCAAGCCTTCCGCATCGCTAACTGCCACCACGGCTAAGGCATTCAGGACACTGTGTTCACCAAACAGTGGCACGAAGAAGTGGCCCAAGAGCTGGTCTTTGTGATAGGCATCGAAGCTGGAACCTTCAGGCGTCCGCTTGATGTTTTTGGCTTGGTAATCATCCTGATCGGATTCGCCATAGTAATAAACCGGCACCTTGACATCAAGTTTACGCAGCCAAGGATCATCGCCCCAGGCAAAAATGGCCTTTTTGACCTGCTTGCCTTCGGTTTCAAAGGCGTCGTACACGTCTTCGATGCCGGTGTAATAATCCGGGTGATCAAAGTCGATGTTGGTCATAATCAGATAATCAGGGCTGTAAGCCAGGAAGTGACGACGATATTCGTCGGCTTCAAACACGAAAAATTTGGAATCTGGCGTGCCTTTGCCGGTGCCGTCACCAATCAGATAACTGGTTTTGTCGATGCCACTTAAGGTATGGGCCAACAACCCGGTGGTGCTGGTTTTGCCATGCGCACCGGCAACACCAATGCTGGTGTAATGACTCAGCAGTTCGCCGAGGTATTCATGATAACGGTAGAACTTAAGGCCCAGCGCCTTGGCGGCTTTGACTTCAGGATGTTCATCGGTGAAGCTGTTCCCGCAGATAATCGTGTAGCCGGGCTTGATATTCGCCGCATCAAACGGCAAGGTCTCGATGCCGGCGGCTTCCAGCCCTTTTTGGGTAAAAGTGTACTGCGTAATATCTGAGCCTAGGACTTGGTGACCCAAATCATGCAAAATCAGCGCCAGCGCGCTCATCCCTGAACCTTTGATACCAATAAAGTAATCAATTTCCTCTGTCATCATGTAGCCTCTTTCGTTTAAGCCCTACCGCGGCTGCGGCTGGGGCAAATCTTCTTTGTTAAGATAAACATCCCGCGGTTTGGAACCATTGGCGGGTGAAACATAGTGCCGCATTTCCAGCTCATCGATCAGCTTCGCCGCGCGGTTATAGCCAATGGCGAACTTGCGCTGCAACTGCGACGTGGACACGGTTTGCTCGCTGGCCACGTAACTCAGCACTTGCGGGAACAACTCGTCTTGCGCCTCAATTGCCTGGGCCTTGGCCACCAGCCGGCTGGGGTTAAACAGGTATTGCGGCGGCTGCTGGTTGCGGACAAAATCGGTAATCGCATCCAGCTCCCGGTCGATGAAGGTGCCTTGCAAGCGAATGGGCTGGCTGGCCCCGTTGCCCAAGAACAACATGTCACCCCGGCCGAGCAAGGTTTCCGCCCCGGCATGGTCGATGATGGTCCGCGAGTCGACCTGGCTGGCCACCATAAACGCGATCCGCGTCGGAATGTTGTTCTTGATGGTGCCGGTAATCACATCCACACTCGGCCGCTGGGTGGCGACAATCAAGTGAATCCCTGCCGCCCGAGCCTTGGCGGTGATTCGGGCGATATAATCTTGCACTTCACTAGCCGCCACCATCATTAAATCGGCCAATTCATCGATGATGATCACAATGCTTGGCATGACCGCGGCGTCATCGCCGTGCGCCCGGGCCTTATCATTGAATTGCGCCAAGCTGCGGACATTGGCCGCTGCCATTTTTTCATAGCGGGCTTCCATTTCGCCGACCGCCCACTTCAAGGCGGCGGAGGCCGCTTTAGGATCCGAAACCACTGGCGCAACCAAATGCGGCAGTCCATTATAGACCGCCAATTCCACGGCTTTCGGGTCGATCAGCAGCAGCCGAACTTGCCGCGGCGTTGCTTTGTATAGCAGCGAGGTAATCAAACTGTTGATGAAGACCGACTTTCCGGCCCCAGTGGCCCCGGCAATTAAGCCATGCGGCATTTTTGCAAGGTTGGTTACCACCGGCTTGCCGAACAGGTCGACCCCTAACGCGATGGTGAGCGGTGAGGACGCGGTTTGGAACGCTGGCGCCGCCAGCACCTCTTTGAGCATTACCGGGCGTGGCTTGCGGTTAGGAATTTCAATCCCGACCGTGCTCTTGCCAGGTATCGGCGCCTCAATGCGAATGTCCTTGGCGGCTAACGCCAGCTTCAAATCATCGGTGAGATTGGTGATTTTGTTCACCTTCACCCCTGGCGCCAGCTTAATCTGAAACTGGGTGACAGTTGGCCCGACGGTACTGGCGACCACCTGGGCCTCAACATTGAATGAAGCCAAGGCCGCATTCAGCGTTTCGGTTTGCTGCGCGACCCAGGTTTGCTGCTCACTAGTATCCTGGTGAACCGGATCACTCAACAAGTTAAGCGGTGGCAGCTGGTAAGCAGCCGTCAAGGGGGCCACTGGCGTCGTCGCTGCCGTTGCGGCCGCAACTTGCGCTACCGGTTCGGCTTGGCGCCCCGGCTGAGATGACGGCAGCGGTTGAGCGCCTGCCACCTGGGCGGCTGGTGGGTTGCCCTTGGCGGCTTTAGCGGCCGCTTTCTTCATCTTCAAGTAATCACGCACTGAGGCGCGCACCGCGAAGGGATTAGGTCTAGTGCCATGGTGCCGCGGCTGGGCTGCCGGCTCAGGCTTGGCTTTTGCCACCAGTTCCGTCACGGTAGCTGGCCGCTGGTCTTCGGTACTTGCTGCCGCGGCATTGGCGCTGATTTGCGCATCGAGGTCGGCTTGCGCGGCATCACTGGCAGTGGTCAATTGCGGCACTGGCGAGGTTGAAGCTGCTTGAGACTCTGTTTGCGAAGTAATTGCTTCTGACTCATCGTCAGTTAGGTCAGTAGCCACTGATGACACAGTTGGCTTAGCTGCTTCGGTGCTCATTTCAGTGGCAGCGGCCGGCTCAGGCTGAGCAGGCAAGGCATCAACGACCGGTGTTTCAGACGCATTGGGCGTCGGTTCGGCTTGAGGCGGTGTTTGATCAGTGGCCCAAGGCGTTTGATCATCTGGTGTCGCGAGGACGTAAAGCTGCGCAGGATCCACGGCTAGTTGGACGCGAATTTGTTCATAGTCAACCTGATGCTGGCGCCGAGTCGCCACGCTCGCCGGCGTCTGCAAAGCGTCAAAGGGATCGACTTGGTAAGCAGGTGCGACTGCCGCTGGCGCAGTGGGCCGCTGTGCTGGCTTGGCTGCTTGATATTCTGAATGCGGGTGGTGGCTGCGGTTAAAAGCAGGCCCATCATAATGCGGCATAGTCCGCTTCCTCTCTTTTTCATGCTGTTTTCATTTTAGCATAGGCCCGCCCGAATGCTTAGCCCCACCAGCAAAAACCGCAATTTTTAGCCAAAAAAAGACTCGATTGCTCGAGTCGAAGTGGTTAGGAAGCAGCAACCACTGCTTCTGCTTGTTTGAAATCAAATTCACTGCCAGCGGCAAGATCGTCTGGCATGATCAAGATGCCGCGCGCTGCTGGTGCTCCAGGAATGGCGAGTTCTCGCGCCGCGCACAGCATGCCAAAGCTTGGCACGCCGAGCAATTCCCCCGGCCAGATGATTTTTCCATCAGGCATCATGGCGCCAGGCAAGGCCGCCACCACCGTTTGGCCCAAAGCCGCGTTGGGCGCACCGCAGACGATTTGCTCCTGATGGGTGCCGAAGTCCACCTGAGTCACATGCAGGTGATCGGACTTGGGATGCGGCTGAAAATCAATGATTTTGCCAATCACGAATTTCGGCGTCTCTTCTAATGGCAATGCGCCAGCCAGTCCGGCGCCCTGGATGGCCTGGTTCAATCGCTTAAGCTGGTCAACAGTTAAGTGGACCTGACCTTGACCTTCAACCGGCGTGAAGCGCGCCACGTCGAAAAAGTTAAAGCCAAGGGCATCACCTCGGGCATCATAAATGCCGGTGATGCCGTTAGCTTGTTTGGTGGTTTCCTCAGCCGTATCTTGAGCCAATACCACAATCAGAGTATCGCCCAGTGCTGGTTTGTTATACGTGGTGATCAAAAAATTGCCTCCCTGCAACGTTTTAGGCTGGCAATCCCGTGATGAAGTCTTCGACCTGCTGCTTGGTCTTGCGGTCTTTGTTCACAAACCGCCCGATTTCCTTGCCGTTTTCAAAGGCAATGAAACTTGGGATTCCCATGACGCCCATTTCTTGCGCGACCTTAATATTATCATCGCGGTCCACTTTGATAAAGGTATAGTCTGGATAATCTGCTTCAATCTCAGGCATTGCCGGTTTGATGAAGGCGCAATCTGGGCACCAGCCGGCGGTGAAGAACAACATTTGCTTGCCGTCAGCCTTAGCTGCGGTTAAGATTTCTGCGTCTGAACTAAACTCTTTCATGTTTGCCTCCTACTAACTTTTAATAAGGAAATTATACGGCGTTACCAGCCAATTTGCAATGCCCTTCTGCACAGTTTCCGCTATACTAAAGAAAACAAGAAGGAGCCTTGCCTTATGAAAAAATCGCATCAAGCCCTAGCGTTTGTGGCGACGGCCACGTTGGTCGGTCTCGGCGCGCAGGCACTCAATCACCTGTACTGGCACCGCCTACTACCAAATCGGCTGTTTAACCAGATCAAACCTGTCATCGTCGAGCCTGCCCAAATCACCGGCGGCTGGATGACGATGGCCCCAGAGGCCGCACTGGTGGCTGGCAAAATTGTCGCCAGCTACCGCGGCGGCGTCACCACCGACCATGACATCTATCGCTTCCAAGTCAGCGAATCCGGCAATATCCTCAGCCTTAATCGCACTGAGCGTTAAGCTTGGGGAAACCGGGCGACCAGCTCGTAGATGCGCCCGCCTTGGCTGCTGAACTTGTGCTCATATTCGGTTTCGATGTTATCGGTGACCCGCGGATCGTGATGCAGGTCCAGCGCCACCAAGTCAAACACCATGCCATAATTGTTCATGCTGACCAGCGAGAATTCGAACAGGCCTTGGTTATCAGTTTTGAATTGCAAAATCCCATTCGGCGCCATAATGGCTTGATACTGCTGCAAAAAGTGGCGATAAGTCAGGCGCCGTTTTTCGTGCCGGGACTTCGGCCATGGATCGGAGAAATTCAAGAACAACCCGGCCACTTCAGCGGGCGCAAAATAATCCGTCAAATCTGCCCCATCCCCTAACACCAGGTGCAGATTTGGCAACTGCAAGGCGACCTGCTTGCGCAAGATGTACGCAATGGCCACTTCCTGAATTTCTAGGGCAATGTAGTTGCGATCAGGATGGGCTTTGGCCATTTCAATAATAAACTGACCTTTGCCAGAGCCCACTTCTAGGTAGAGCGGTTGTTGCTGACGGAACTTGGCCTGCCATTTGCCGGCCATGTCAATTGGCCGCACACTGATCAAATCCGGATTAGCCGCAATCAACGGCGCCGCCCAAGGTTTGTTTCTTAATCGCATAAAATCGTTAATCTCCTTTAATCTATCCTCGACATGAAGCGGACCCGAGCATTTGGCTCGGGTCCGTTTAATTATTTGATCAATTGCTGCAGTTGGCGCAGGGCTTGGTTCATTTCGGTGTAGCGCTGCTGGCCAAGCTGCTGATTAATTTCGTGCAGCAAGTGCAATTCGCCGTACCAAGTGATGCGGGCCAGTAAATCATCGGTCAGTTCGCAGCCATATGCAGCCAGCCACTGGGGCCACTCCCCGCGCGGCACATAGTTGATCAGGACCACGCTGAGATCAAAGGCGATATCGCCCAGGCTCGCTTGGTCCCAGTCGACGAGGTAAAGCTGCTGGGAGTCGGATAGGAGCCAGTTTTTGTGATTGAGGTCACCGTGGCACACCCGCAGGTCACTCGCGACTGGCGGGAGCTGGTGCAACGCCGCAATAGTGGTTTGCACCAGCGGATGCTGGCGCAATTCCGGGGCCAGATTAGCCAAATAGTGATCCACCAGCTGTTTCGGCGTTTGCGGGCGGCCGCCGACTTTGCGGAGCATTCGACGCAGCAGTACCGAATTGTGGACCTTAGCCAGTAGTTTGGCCACCATCGCCGAATTCATTTGGGTGCGGCTGAGCGTTTGCCCGTTAACCCAGTCCTGGGCGGTGAGAATATCACCAGTTGCCATGCGTTTGGTCCAAATCAGCTTCGGGGTAATGCCTTCAACCGATAAGGCCGCCAAAAAGGGGGACGCATTGCGTTTTAAAAAGAATTTCTCGTGGGCATAAACGCCCATGAAGGCGCCGCCGGTTGTGCCACCAATCGGCTCAAGCGACCATCCTGGTTCCAAATCAAACAATGCCCGCCGCCTCCTTAGGCCCTGCTCCCTGTAGCAAAGGCCAAAATTTCCCCAAAATCGGGACCGAACCATCAGATACTTCATCTTACCCAAGGCCCTACGCTGACGTCAAGCCCTCACCGGCTGGCCAGCGCTTTTTAGTGGCGTTGCAACCGCCATGGCACATACCAGTAAGCAAAACCACCAGCAAACACCGCGCCGCAGGCCAAAACCAGACCGGCAATCAACCACCGGCCCATCAGCGCCGGCCCTACTGCCAGCAGCACCGCCAAAATGCCGAGGAGCACCCCGGTCAGATGCCGAAAAGCTTGAGGCCGCTGCGCCGCTGGTACCGGGTAAAGCTGGGCGAAGACATTTTCGTCGTAAGCCCCGGCCAGTGGGAGTAACTGAAAGCCCACCAAATACACAAACAAAATGCCAACCAAGCCGGCCAGCCACCAAGTCTTCAGCAGCATCAGCACCGCCGCGCCCACAATGGCCAGCCGCACGTAAAGGCCCAGATAAGTGGTTTGCCGCAAAAAGCCTCGCCAGTACAGATACGCCCAAGTGTGGCTGTGATTGGGCCGAATGAGCTTGGCAATCCCGTCTAACCACCGCCGGCGCCGCACACCACCGCTCAGCCCGGGCACATCGGTAAACAGATTGTAGAAACGATACAGCCGATCCATCCGTTTGCCTTCATTGGCAATCAGGGTCAGCCAGTCAAGTCGCTCCGGCGCAAACTGCTCGCCAATCCGCCAGCGCAAAGTCAAATCCAGTGCCAGTGCCACCACCATCGCCAAGGCCGGATGCCAATACAGCGACCCCGTCACACTGACAAAGGCCACCGCCAGCAAACTCACGCGCCTTAGCCAGCTTGGCCAAGCCGCTTGGTAAGACCTGATCAGTGCCAGCCACAAATCGCTGTCTTTGAAAATGATGAGCGCCGCGGCCAATGTCAGTCCGCCACTGAGCGGGTCAATCTTCAATACCGCCAGCAGCGGCACACTGGCCAACGCCCCTAATGCCAACACCACACTTGGCAAGAGCAAACTATACCGGCGCGCCTTAAACAGAAATTTGGCAAAAGCTGAAGTCTGGGGCAGTAGAAACGTCCCATCAGCCGGCGCGACCAGCGTGGCCAACTGGCCGAAGCTCAGCAGCGCCGTTAAAATCAGCGCCAGCAGCGGCCGTAGCCACCAGGCGGGCACCAGCGTTTTCACTAGCTGACTATAGCCATAAAGCAGCGCGCCCACCAGAATCACCAGCACCAGGACAAAATGGTCATTAAAGACAAGCTGCAGATATTTAAACTGTTGTTTTTGATGTTGCCGCAAACGCGTGCGCCACAATGTGCCCATGCTTATGCCTCCCTCGTCATCGCCATGTAAATGGCATCAAGGTCCGCATCAGCCAGGTTGAACTGCGTTTGCAAGCTCGTCAGATCGCCAGTGGCGCGGACTTGGCCATTGTTCAAAAGGACAAACTGATCCGCATACTGCTGCGCCGTCGCCAAAATATGCGTCGACATCAGCACCGCGGCCCCGGCCTGCTTTTTTAGCTCCACGAGATCCAGTAAATCATGGACGGCGAGCGGATCCAGCCCGGTAAAAGGTTCATCAATGATATAAAGCCGGGCATTGGTCATAAAGGCCGCCACAATCATCACCTTTTGCTTCATTCCTTTAGAGAAGTTGGCTGGAAACCAATCGAGCTTATTGGCCAAGCGGAACTGTTCGAGCATTTCGTTGACCCGCGGCCAGGTGGTTTTAGCATCGAGATCGTAAGCCATCATGGTCAGCTCCAGATGCTCTTTCAGAGTCAATTCTGGGTAGAGTACCGGGGTCTCAGGCACATAGGCAATCGCCTGACGGTAGGCTTCAGGCGCCTCGGCCAGGGTTTTGCCATCGATTTTGATGGCGCCTTGCATCGGGGTGAGCAGTCCGATGATGTGCTTGATGGTGGTGGACTTGCCCGCCCCATTGAGCCCAATCAGGCCAACAATTTGGCCATCTGGGACTTCAAAACTCAAATTCTTGATCACCGGCAAATTGCCATAACCACCGGTCACGTTCTCCAAAGCCAATGTCATAAGCCTGTCCTCTTTCCGCTACTTTTTACTTGATTTTATGATAGCATGGAAATAACCGAAACGTTTACGAAAGAGGGAAAACACCATGGCTGAAGACTGTATTTTTTGCAAAATTATCGCAGGCGACATTCCTAGCGTCACTGTCTATGAAGATGACGTGGTCAAAGCGTTCCTTGACATCTCCCAAGTGACACCAGGCCACACCCTGCTGGTACCTAAGGTGCACGTACCAGACATTTTTGCTTATGATGCCGACCTGGCTGCTGCGGTGTTCTCCCGCGTGCCTAAAATCGCCAAGGCGATCAAGGCCAGCGACCCGCGCATTGTCGGCATGAATATCATGAACAACAATGGCACCGTGGCTTATCAAAGCGTCTTCCATTCTCATATTCACCTCTTGCCGCGCTACTCCGACCAGGATGATTTTGCCATCCACTTTGGCGATCACACCGACCAATATGACACGAAGCAGCTGCAGGCCATCGCCGCTGCCATTCACGAAAGGATTGAAGATTGATGAAATTCAAAACTGGTTTTCTGCTCGGCGCCATCGCCGGGGTTGCATACGGCTTGTTGACCGCGAAAAAGACTGGTCCCCAGCGCTTGCAAAGCATGGTCACCTACTCGGACGATTTGACCCACGCAACCACTGATGTTCAACATGCCGTCACCCGTTTTGGCCATGCGCTAAGCGATTTGAAGCAAGAAATCCAAACCACCTTGGCCCCGAACTTAAAAGACATCACCGATAGTGCCACGGATTTTGCCTTCCAAACCGAGGCACACACCAAAGCCATGCAGGCGCATTTGGACACCATCGCTGAGGCCATGGATGACATCAACGCCGCGGCGGCTGACCCCAAACCCGTTGAACCAGTACAAAACTGAAATTATGAAGGTTCTGTGAAATCCCTTCGAGCCTTTAAGCATTGTGGTATATTAGACAAAGTGTTGCACCAAAATTACAAATCGAAAGTGGGCTGTACAGTATGAAAAAGTGGATCGCCGGCATCGCTGGTATTTTACTGGCTGTGTCATTAGCCGGTTGCTCAAGTGGTAGCGAAACAGTTGCTAACATGAAAGGCACCAAGATCACAAAGGACGAATTTTACAACGAAATGAAGACTTCCAGCACCGGTGGTGAAGCCACCTTGCGGAACATGATCGTTGAAAAGGCGCTTGAACAGCAATACGGCAAGAAAGTTTCCGATGCTGCCGTCAACAAGCAATACAACAGCGTCAAGAAACAGTACACGGATGCCGGCCAAGACTTCGCCGCCGCTTTGAGCCAAAACAGCTTGACGGAAAAGTCCTTCAAGGCCCAAATCAAGACCTCCCTGCTCTCTGAAGCCGCCCTCAAGGCGCAAAAGAAGCCAACCGAAGCGCAACTGAAGAAGCAATGGAAGAAGTATGAACCAAAAATCACGGTTCAGCACATCCTGGTGGCTAAGGAAGACACCGCTAAAGAAGTGATTGCGGCCCTGCAAAAGGACAACACCGCAGCCAACTTCAAGAAGTTAGCCAAGCAATACTCAACCGATACCGCGACGGCTTCCACTGCCGGTAAGCTGGCCGCTTTTGACAACACCGACACGCAGCTCGACTCCACCTTCAAGGCAGCCGCCTTCAAGCTGAAGAAAGCCGGCGACTTCACCACTACCGCCGTTAAAACGAGCTACGGCTACCACATCATCCGCGCAATCAAAGTGCCTGCTAAAGGCAAGATGAGCGATCATAAGAAGGACCTCACCGACCAGCTGTACAAGACCTGGGAAAGTGATGAAACCATCATGACAGGCGTCATCAAGAAAGTGCTGACCAAAGCCGACGTCAACATCAAGGACTCCGATCTTAAGAACGTCCTGTCTGTCTACCTTGGCTCTAGCTCAAGCTCCAAGTAATCACTCAAGCAATTCCAGCACGGCCACCTTGGCCGTGCTTTTTTTGTCCTCAGATTCAAAAAAGCTGAGCAGCGTGGCTCAGCTTTGGTCGTCGATATGGTGGTTGGATTACCGCTCCGCACTGGGATCCGGATAAGTCTGGCCATTCGTTGGCCGGTAGAAGCGGCGGTTATCCATTCCGAATAACCGCTCGGTGAAGGTGCCGGGATCCACATGCTGATACGCCGTTGACAGCATATTGATGCTGGCATCCAGCTCATCAAGGTCATGCAGAATCTGGGCTTCGAGCAATTCTGGCCGCACCGGCGAACCATATTCAAGCAAACCGTGATGGGACAAAATCATATGCCGTAGCATGATCATGTCTTCCGCATGGATGTCGATCTTCAGACTTTGAGCGGCTTCGACGATGGCTTCATCCACCAGGACAATATGGCCAATCATGTTGCCTTCCATGGTGTACTCGGTCGATACCGGCCCAGTGAGCTCCATGGTTTTGCCTAAATCATGCAAAATCGCGCCGGCATACAGCAGCGACTTGTTGACCTGGCTGTATTGGCCGGCCACGCTTTTAGCCAGGCGCAGAATGCTCAACGTGTGAAACGCCAAGCCGCCGGCAAACGCATGGTGATTAGACTTGGCGGCGGGATAGGTCAGAAACTGCTGCTTGTGATTAGCCAGCAGCCGCCGCACAATGCGATTCCAGTTGGCATTGGTGATTTGGAAGATAAAGTCATTTAGCTCTTCGCCCATATCCGCCTGACTTTCCGGAGCATGCTCGACAAAGTTGGCGGGATCATTGCCTTCTTCCTGCGTTGCCAGACGCAAGGTATAGATCTTCAGCTGCGGTTTGCCTTGGTACAGCTCGCGCTTCCCCGACAGCAGCACCACCACGCCTGGCTGGTATTGGGCAATGTCGTCTTCTGACGCGTCCCAAAACTTGGCGGTGATGTGGCCTGATGGATCTTGGAATGTGAATGCGATGAACTTCTTGCCGTTTTTGGCGACGCGGACTTCAGCGCCTTTGACCAGCACCGGCAACTTCAGCTCGGCGCCATTGGCATAGTCGAAAATTTGTTTTGCCATTGTTTACCCTTCCATCTGTGTGTCTGTTGCCTTTAGTGTACCAGTCTCAGCGCCAAAGCAAAAGAAGCGCCACCCTGGACGCTTCTTGCTGACTACTTATTTCTCGGCTGGCGTGTCTGCGCCTTCGCCTTGATAGATTTCGCTAATCGGTTGGGCAATGATGCGGTTGATGTCATCCATCACCGTAGACAAGCCTTGTTCTTTAGCCATCAAGTCCTTGATGGCGTCGATATTTTGCATCTTTTCGGACAAGTCCTGAAGCGGCTTCACATCATCTTGACTGATTTCCTGACCTTGCATTTGCTTTTGTTGCAGCGTCATTTGCAGGTTTTGGAATTGTTGGAACAAGGCAAAACCGACTGGATCAAGCTTGAGCATGTCGTAGCTCTTTTTCAGGTCTTGGAACTGTTGGCTTTGCTTCAGATCAGCAGCCAGTTGATTAGCGGTATCGTATACGTTTGCCATGAGGCACCTCTTTCAATTTTTATGAACCGGCGCAAGCGCCTTCGTCTTTCCATTGTACCTGCCCAACGCGCTTTGAGCAATTGTTCTTCATAAGCTGCGAAGGTCGGTGGTTTTAGTCCGACGAGTAGCGCGATTACAAGATATGGCCGGGTCGGGTGCTTCCGCCGGCAAGGGCTGGAACGTGGTGGCCAGCGCTTTGAGCCTCTGCGAGTCTCAAAGTCGCGGCTTGTTCTAAGCCGGAAACCCACCGGCTAAGAACAATTTCACCACTGAGCCCTTGCCGGCTCCAGCACCCGACCCTAAGTTACAGTTTTCAGCTCACTTGATCTTGAGCTGGCAGCTGGTGAGAACCCACTGGGCGGCCAAAGGATTGACGGGTGGTCGCAATCAGTTAAACATCCCTTTGAGGCCACTGAACCAATTCGAGACGGTGTCTTTGGCTTGTTCAACGCCGTTTTGAATGCCGCTTTGGATATTGGACCAGACGTCGCCGCCGTCGCTGGTGGCTGGGGTCTGGAGGGTGGCGCGGGCTTTAGCGTCGGTGGTGTTGAATTTCGTTTGCGGCGTGTTCGGCAAGATATTGCTCATTTCCAGTTTGAACAGCTTGGAAGCGCCTTGTCCTTGCTGGAGGTAGTGGCTGGCATTGGTATTGGCGAAGCCGGTCCAGGTGGCAACCACGATATCTGGCGTGTAGCCAATCGCCCAAGAGTCCTCAGCGCCTTTGCCGTTGCCCCAGGTAGCCGGGGTTTCAACCGTGCCGGTTTTACCAGCGATGGTGTAGCCATATGGTTTCGCATAAATCCCTGTGCCTTCGTTGTAAACCCCAATCATCATACTGGTCATTTCAGTGGCGACTGACTTTTTCATGATGCGTTTACTGGTGGGTTCATTGTTCACCACCGTGCGGCCGGTGGCATCCACAATTTTGCGGATGAAATGCGTTTCCGGTAGCGTCCCGCCACTGGCGAACGCGGCATAAGCGCGGGCCAGTTGGAGTGGTGAATAACCGGTTGAGATGCCGCCAAGCACCGAGCCCAGTTGAACCTTATCCTTATCCGCGAGGGTCAAGCCAAAGCGGGACAGGCTGGCCACGCCTTTGCTCAGACCAATTTTGTCCATCAACCAAACTGCTGGTGCGTTGGTTGAAAGCGCGAGCGCTTGATACATTGGCATCTGACCGCGGTAAATGCCGTCTTCGTTGGTTGGCGTGTATTGATCTTTACCGTAGCTCTGTTTTTTGTCGGTGAGTTCACTGTCGTAGGAGTAGCCATTCTCCAAGGCCGGCGTGTAAGCCATCAACGGCTTTAGGGTCGAGCCAGGCTGGCGCTGCAGCTGGGTGGCGTAGTTGAAGCCCAAGTATACATGCGGCCCCCGCGAGCCGACCACGGCCAGCACCCCACCGGTATTGGGATCCACCGCCACTGAAGCCGCCTGGGCTTTAGTGCCATCTGCGGCATTGCTTGGGAAAACATAGCCGGCGTCAAAGGCGGCCTGCATCTTGGTTTGGTAAGTGGTATCTAGCGTCGTGTAAATGCGGTAGCCTTTGTTGACGATGTCGTCCTGACTGATGCCATCTTCTTTATAGGCTTCGGTGATGACCGCATCGACAAAATAAGGATATTTTTGCTGATTATCGGCGGTATAAGTATCTTTCAAGGTCAGGCCGGTATTTTTTGCCGCGCTGACTTGCGCTGCAGTTAGTTTGCCGGTTTCTTGTTCCAGACTGAGCACCAAATTACGCCGGGAAATGGCGTTATCCATGTGATCGATGGGATTATAAAAACTGGGGCTACGCAGCATCGCGGCAAGCGTCGCGCCTTCGCCGACGGTCAAAGCCGAGGCGGATTTGCCGAAGTAGCGCTTGGAGGCGTCCTCCACCCCCCAGACCCCATTACCGAAATAGGCGTTGTTGAGGTACATCGTCAAGATGTCTTTTTTAGAGTAAACTCGAGTCAGTTGCACGGCGAGGAAGATTTCCTGGCCTTTGCGCAAGAAGGTCTGCTTTTGCGACAGCAAGGTGTTTTTCGCCAGCTGCTGGGTAATGGTGGAACCGCCGCCGGTGATTTGACCGCGGTTAATGACGAGATGCACCAACGCCCGTAAAATACCCTTGATGTCAAAGCCCCAGTTGGAATAAAAGCTACGGTCTTCCGTCGCAATCACAGCGTTTTGGACGTTAACGGAAATGTGATCGAGATCAACATAGGTCCCTTTTTGCCCATAGAACGTGCCTGCCACTTGATTTTTGTTGTCGTAATAAGTGGTTTTGGTTAGCATGGTGCTTTTGATTTCTTGCACATTGGCTGTTTTGGCTTTGTAAGTAAACCAGGTGGAGAGCAGTAAGGTAGCCAGCAAGCCGAGAAAAATGACCCAGCGAATCACTTGAAAGCGGCGAAAGAACCACTTAATCGCCTGCCAGGCTTTGCCCATCGCCGTTTTAAAGGCGGAGTCGCTATTTGCCATGATGCTGCCCCCTTTCTCAAAAAAATGACGCAACTGCGTCATAGCTGTGATTATTTTAGCATATCCTGCCTAGCGCTCTGTCCGCCTTCCGTCCGATTTTAGAATTTCTATAAGGAGCTGTCATGCCAGAATTCGAGTTTCACTTACTTGCGTCAGCGCAGCCCAGTGTGCGCGCGCTCCTCACCGCCCTTCAGCTGCCTAAAAGGTGGCAAGCCCATCTGCGCCTGACTGAAGGGGTACTGATTGGCGGCCAGTATCGGCCTTTCAATCAGCCGGTCATGGCCGGGGAGCCGGTCACTTTGCGGTTTGTCGCCCCCGCGCCGCTGTACCAGCCTGAACTGGGCAAGCTGGCCATCGCGTATGAAGATGCCAGCGTTGTCGTGGTGGTCAAACCGGCAGGCATGAAGCCGCATCCCAACCAACCCGACGAAACCGGGACGGTGATGAATCTGGTCGCCGGTTATTTGGCGCCCAAGCCGGCCTACATCACCCATCGGCTAGATATGGCCACCAGCGGCTTGATGCTGATTGCCAAAGACCCCTTAAGTCAGGCCATCTTGAATCAGCAATTGGCGACTAAAGTCATGGCGCGCAGCTACCAGGCTCTGGTGCCCCGCGGCATTGCCGCCCGCGGCGACATTAGCTTGCCCATTGGCTTAGACCCCGACGACAAGCGCAAACGGATGGTGCGGGCGGACGGCTTGCCTGCGTTCACACACTTTGAGCGGCTTGAGGAAACTGCCACCAGCAGCCGGGTCCTGCTAACGCTGGGCACCGGCCGCACTCACCAGCTGCGGGTGCATTTAGCCGCCATTGGCTATCCCATCATCGGCGACCCTTTGTATAGCCCCACAGCGCCGGCTGAGCGGCTCATGCTTCATGCGACCAGTCTCACCTGGCGGCAACCCCTCACCGGCAAGCCGCTGACAGCCACTGATGCTGCCCCTTTTTAGCCAAAATAAACAGGCCGCGACAAGTGTCACGGCCCGAGAATCCACTCCTAATCTTTTAGCAGAGTTACGTGCCAAAAGGCCGAGGCCGAGCATGTAGCTACGCTAGTCACCGAGTCCAAAATTCGAACTAGGTGACTAGCTAGGCTACATGTCGGCCCCAAAATCGCCTTTTGTCACAGCCCACGATTAATCGACAAACGCGCGATGATAAGCGGCATTGAACCACTCGGCGCTTTCAACATCAGGGCTGATGACCACAATGGTGTCATGCCCAGCAATGGTGCCCACGACTTGCGGAAAACTGATGCCGTCAATGATGGCCGCCATCAAATTACCATTCGAAGGCAGCGTCTTGATGACGTTCATGAATTGCACTTGCGTGATCGACAGGCCCACCTCTTGCACGGAATTACTGAGGCGCTCCAGTTGGGAAGCAGAATCGCCGCGAAAAACCGTGTACCGCAGATTGCCTGTGGCGTCCTGCGCCTTCACCACCCGCATTTCGCGAATGTCGCGGGAAATCGTGGCTTGCGTCGCGTCAATCCCCGCGCGTTTCAATTCAGCCAGCAGCTCCTCTTGGGTGCCAATCGGCTTTTGGTTAATGATTTTGGCCATTAAGCTTTGCCGCTCTGTCTTATTCATCTTCGCTGCCTCCTTGGTTACATTTCGGCTGGTGCACCAACGCCCAGCAGATGCAGGGCATCCGTCAGCACAGTTGACACTGCTTGGACCATGGCCAACCGCGCCGGCAATTCGGCGTCGTCAACCAAGACTTTGACATTCGCGTAATATTGATTGAACGCCTTGGCGAGCTTCAAAGCGTACTTGGCAATCACGGAAGGTTCGTATGCCTTGAGCGCCCGGGCGATGACCGCTGGATAGTCAGCTAAGGCTTTCAGCACTGGCCAAGCCGCAGGATCCGTCAATGCCACTTCGGCGGCGGGGTCCTGACTGCTCTTCTTTAAGATGCTGTTGGCCCGTGCATTGGTGTACTGAACGTAAGGTCCAGTTTCGCCTTCAAAGCGCACGACTTCTTCCAAGTTGAAGTCGAAATTATCCAACCGTTCGTTCTTCAGGTCATGGAAGATCACCGCGCCGACGCCGACTTCATGGGCTACCTGGTCAGCATTGGCTAGATCCGGATGCTTCTCGGCAATCTGAGCTTTGGCCAAGCCCACGGCGTCTTTCAGTACCTGCTCCAGCAAAATGATATTGCCTTTCCGGGTGGACAGCTTCTTGCCGCCAGAGGTGATCAACCCAAATGGAATATGGTGAATATTGTCGGCCCAATCATCGCCCATTTCCTTCAGCACGGCTTTGAGCTGCTGGAAGTGTTCACGTTGTTCATTCCCGACCACATACAAGCTTTGAACAAAATTGTAATTGTCATGCCGGTAAATCGCCGCGGCCAAGTCCCGCGTCATGTACAACGTGGCGCCGTCGGACTTGCGAATCAACGCCGGGTTCAGGTCGTACTTGGTCAAGTCGACGATTTCGGCGCCTTGGCTTTCTTTGAGCAGCCCTTTGGCTTCAAGTTCATCGGTTACGGCGTCCATCTTATCGTTGTAGAACGCTTCGCCTTTATAAGAATCAAACTCGATGCCGAGTTCGGCATAGATGCGGTTGAATTCTTTCAGCGATTCTTCGCGGAACCAGGACCACAGCTTGTAAACTTCTTGGTCGCCATCTTCCAGCTGCTTGAAGACTTGCCGTGCTTCGTCATCCAATTCGGGGTGCTTTTCCGCTTCTTCGTGGAACTGGACATAGTATTGAACGAGGTAGTGAATCGGGTCCTTCTTCACATCGGCTTCAGAGCCCCACTTGCGGTAGGCCACAATCAGCTTCCCAAATTGTGTGCCCCAATCGCCGAGGTGATTGATTTTGATGGGGCTATAGCCGGTTTTCTTCAGGATGTTGGCCAAAGCATTCCCAATCACAGTGGACCGCAAATGACCCATGCTCATGGGCTTGGCAATGTTAGGACTAGACATGTCAATCGGCACATTCCCGGTGCCCAAGGTTTGGTCACCGTAATGGGCTGGGTCAGCCGCGATGGTGGTCAAAATGCTGTTAGCAAAGCTGATTTTATCGAGGAAGAAGTTGACATAGCCGCCCACAGCTTCAACCTTTTCAAACGGCGTCGCGTCGATTTGAGCCACCAGATCAGTCGCAATCATTTTGGGCGCCTTGCGGAATACCTTGGCTAAGGCAAAGGTTGGGAAAGCATAGTCCCCCATGGCGTTGGTTTTAGGCGTTTCCACCAAGTTCGAAATTTCTGCCGGTGTGAGTTGATCGCCAATGGCGTGATGCAAGGCGTCAACGACTTGTTGTTTAAAATCCATGTACATTCATCCTTTCTACAAAAAAACTCGTCACTTTCAAAATCACTTTGAAAGAGACGAGTTTCCCCGCGGTACCACTCTTGTTGACAATAATGTCCACTCAATTGATTCAATTAGGCTCAAAAGCGCGCAGGCCCCTGCCGCTGACTGCTCACACTGCCCGCAGTCTCACTGAAAACGTCTGGGTGCCGTCCTCTTTCTCCATGCCGATAAAAAAGCTGGTACGCCTCCGCACCAGCCTTGCAGCGGTTGACGAGAATCGAACTCGCGACGTCAGCTTGGGAAGCTGAAGTTTTACCACTAAACTACAACCGCAACAACACGATTCAGTATACCGGCGCCACTAGAATTTTGCAAGCGCGGGCCGCAAAAAAACCGTGAAAGTCGTGATTGATTATGAAAATGAGAGATTGAAAAGTGCATTGCGATAGACTCTAACCATGTTATAATGAAATCAAGATGAGAGGATGCGATTTTATGGCGAAGGCCACGCGCCGTTATTTCTTTGCGGCCCGCAACGAGAAAAATGCCCATGGTTACACGATTCAATTCGTTAATATTCCCCAGCTCACGGCGCAAGGCGTTACTTATCAAGAAACGGTTTACTACGCCTACCGCGTTTTAGCCTCCTTTCTTCAGTCTTTACCCAAAAATGCCGCTGCCTTGAAGGCCTATACCCTCAATACAATCCCTGACACTGATGACCCCAATGTGTTCTATTCATTGGTCAGTGTCACCGAGGATTTCGATCCGCATCAGATGATGATGCATTTCACCTTGCCGCAAGCGCCACCCGATGAAATCAAGCGCATGGCCGGCCAGCTGGCCCACTTAACTGGCATGGAGCCGACGCCATGATTGGTCGGATCACGCTGGGGTTATTTCTTGGTGGCATCGTGGTCGCAGCGGGCGGGTTGGTTGCCTGGCTGGTGGTGATGCTCCGCGGCCATGATCCAAAATGGTCCAAACGGCTCACCTTAACGGCAGCCAGCATCGCGATTGCGGCTTTATTTTTGAATTCATTGAGCTAGTCGACGACCGGTCGGCTATTTTTATGGGAAAGATGTCGCGCTAAGTACGGCGAACTTTGCAGCCTGTCATGACATAGCCATTTCCCGCGTTTTGTGGTTAAATAAGCAGAGATTATCTGTCTGAGTCAATCGAAAAGGAGCGCTAATCTTGGTAAATTTGCAAACGCAGCTTGGTCAATATCACTTCGCCAACGTTTTTATGAATGCCAGCGGGGTTCATTGTATGACCAGCCAGGAACTTGATGAAGTCGCCGCCAGTAGCGCTGGCACGTTGGTGACCAAAACCGGCACTTTGGCAGCACGCGCAGGCAATCCTGAACCGCGGTTTGCGCCGCTGCAATTAGGGACCATCAATTCGATGGGCCTCCCTAATCAAGGCATCGATTACTATCTCGACTATGCCATCGCCTTTCAGGCCAAACATCCCGACCAACCCATTTTTCTGTCCGTCGCCGGCATGAAGCCTGAGGACTTCCCAGTCCTAGCGCAAAAGATTGAAGATTCTGCCTTTACCGGCCTAACTGAATTCAACCTAAGCTGCCCGAATGTCCCAGGTAAGCCGCAGATTGCTTACGACTTTGACACGACGCGCAACATTTTGCAGGCAATCTTTGCGATCTTCACGAAACCCGCCGGCGTTAAGTTGCCGCCTTACTTTGACCTCGCGCAATTCGATGAAGTCGCCGCGATTCTGAATGATTTTCCGCTTCAGTTCATCAACTCCATCAATAGCCTAGGTAATGGCCTTTTCATCGACCCAGCGACAGATACAGTGCTGATCAAACCTAAAGGCGGGTTTGGCGGCATTGGTGGGCAGTATGCTAAACCAATTGCGCTGGCCAACGTCCGCGCCTTTCGCCAGCGGTTGCGCCCAGAGATTGCCATTATCGGTACCGGTGGCGTGACCACTGGCCGTGATGCGTATGAGCTAATTTTGTGCGGCGCCAGCCTCGTTTCGGTTGGGAGCATTTTGGCCACTGAAGGCATTGGTGTCTTCGACCGGCTCAGCCAAGAATTGACTGCCGAAATGGCGGCCAAAGGCAAAAATACGATTGCGGATTTCCAGGGCCAGCTTAAAACGCTGTAACTTCAAAACTTAAGCTACTTTACTAGGGGGGGTGACACACACCCCTTTTTATGTGCATTCAGGGTCTTCAATGGCGTAAGCTTGAGGCAGTCCTTAGAGCTGATTCAAAGAAAGGGGTACTGCTATGACTGTACAAGAAACCCTGCTAGCGCGGCTGGAGGCGAGTCAAGCCGAAATCATCGCGATTCGGCGCCACTTGCATGAACATCCAGAAGTCTCATTCAAAGAAAAGGAAACCGCAGCGTCTATTCGCGATTTTTATCTCAAGCTCGGACTCACGCCGGTACCATACGGCGAAGGTTATGGCCTCGCCGTTGACATCGACTCAGGGCATCCCGGACCGCACATCGCCCTGCGCGCGGACTTCGATGCCTTGGCGGTACAGGAGGATAATGACTTGCCTTTCGCCTCGCAAAACCCTGGCGTCATGCACGCTTGCGGTCACGATGGCCACACCGCGTATCTGCTGGTCTTAGCCCGCGAGCTGAACGCGTTGAAAGCCCAACTCAAAGGCAGCATTCGCATCATTCACCAGCCCGCTGAGGAAGTGTCTCCAGGCGGTGCTAAAGGCATGATTGAAGCTGGCGTGTTGAACGACATCGATCAGGTGCTGGGGTTGCATGTGATGTCCAGTATGCCCACTGGTTCGATTGGCTACCATGCCGGCGAAACGCAAACCGGCCGGTCTAACTTCACTCTGACCTTCACCGGCAAAGGCGGCCACGCCTCGATGCCGCAACTGGCGAATGATGCCATTGTCGCCGGTAGCTATTTTGTCACTGCGCTGCAAACCGTGGTTTCACGGCGCATCGATCCCTTCGATACCGCCAGTGTCACCATTGGCTCATTCGATGGGGTTGGTAGCTACAATGCCATCAAACAAAGCGTCACCTTGAAAGGCGATGTTCGGGTGATGAAAGAAGCCACGCGGAAAACGGTCCGTGCCGCCATTGAAAAAATCATCGGCGGCATTGAAGCGATGTTCGGGGTCAAGGCAGACCTAGATTACGACGATAATTATCCGGTCTTGGTCAACGATGCAGCCCTCACCACCAGCACTGTGGCGGCGCTCAAAGCCGCGGCCCTGCCAGAAGTCAGCGACATTTTCGACTGCGGCCCGCAAGATCCTTCTGAGGATTTTGCGTACTACGCCCAAGAGAAACCGAGCCTCTTCTTCTATATCGGCTGTGCGGTACCTGATGGCCAGGCCCATCCGCATCACAGCCCTGATTTTCTGCTCAACGAGGATAGTCTGATCATCGCGGCCAAAGCCGCTGGCGTGGCGGCCCTGGCCGCACTCGACGTCAAGTAAACACAAAATTGCCGCACCACCTGTTGCAGGTGATGCGGCAATTTTTGCATGCTTACGAAACGGCACTCCGCACATAGCAATGGCTTAATCATCCCCAAAAATACGTTTGCGAATGCGGCGGCCGGTTGGCGTCACGGCCAGACCGCCTTCCGCGGTTTCCTTAAAGGCGCTCGGCATTTGCTGGCCGACTTGATTCATCGCCCCAATGACCTCATCTGGTGGAATGACGGTCCGCACGCCGGCCAGCGCCATGTCAGCGGAGGTCAAGGCTTGAGCCGCGCCCATCGCATTGCGCTTCACGCACGGCACTTCAACCAAACCCGCAACCGGATCGCACACTAGGCCCATCAAGTTGGCAATGGTGATGGCAACCGCTTGCGCCGCCATATCCGCGGTGCCGCCTTGCGCGCAGACCAAAGCGGCTGCGGCCATTGCCGCGGCCGACCCGACTTCCGCCTGACAGCCACCTTCTGCCCCAGCAATGCCAGCATTGTTGGCAATCACCAGGCCAAAAGCACCGGCAGTGAACAGGTAATCAATTTGCTGATCACGGGTCAACTTTAGCGGCTCACGCACGGCCATCAAGGTGCCTGCTACCACGCCAGCGCTGCCGGCGGTCGGTGTCGCGCAGATCAGCCCCATTTTAGCGTTCACTTCATTCACCGCGACGGCATTGCGCACCGCCGCCAGCGCCACTGACCCCAGTAAACTGCGACCACTAGCCAAATAAACATCCAGCCGCTTGGCATCGCCGCCGGTCAGACCGGTGACGGACTTCACCCCGGCAATGCCTTCAGCGATGGAATCGGCCATAACATCCAGATTGCGCCCCATCAGTTCGCGAATCTGCTCCGGGGTGCGCCCACTGGTTTCACTCTCGGTTTGAATCATCAACGCGGCCACACTGTCGAACTGCTCGGCTTGCGCCACCAGTTCTTTAACTGTATAAAACATGCGCGCCCTCCTACTCGAAATATGTGACGTTATCGACATGCGGTAGCTGCCGCAACTGATCAGCTAATTCCGGCTTGCGATCATCGACTTCGATGATCATGATGGCTTTTTCACCTTTGGCCTCACGCGTCACGGTCATGGTGCCGATGTTGACATGAGCGCTACTGAAAATGTCAGTCACCGCCGCAATCATGCCTGGCACATCTTGATGCACAGTAATGAACGTCGGCGTTCCCATGCTCAGCGACAGCTTAAAGCCATTGATTTCGGAGATTTGAATGTTCCCACCACCGATGGAAACCCCAGTCACCGTCATCGAGCGTTCCCCTTTGCTCAAAGAGATCCGCGCCGTGTTGGGATGGTCGACTTTGTCATTTTTCGGGATAAAGGTGACGTGGATGCCCTGCTCATGGGCAATCTTCAGCGAATCCGGCAGCCGCGCATCATCTGGCGCCATGCCCAGCAAGCCGCCCACCAGGGCAATATCCGTGCCGTGGCCGCGATAAGTTTTGGCAAACGACTCATACAGGTAAATGTCCACCCGCTCCGGCGTTTCGCCGAAAATATTGCGCACCACCTTGCCGATGCGCGCGGCACCAGCGGTATGCGAGCTGCTTGGGCCCACCATCACCGGACCGATAATATCAAAGACACTGGTAAAACGTAGCTGTTTCGCCATGGCCGAACCTCCTACTGACAATTAATTGACACCTTTAACTTTATCGAACCACAATTTCCCGTAAGCCGTCAACTAAAGCCTTGTGGACTGGGCATAAAACAGGCCGGACTACACCAATTCATAGTCCGGCCAATGGTTTTATTTTTTGAAGTAATAACGTCCCGTTTCCAGCGCGCTGGTTGGCATCAAAAGCTTGCCGTATTCAGACAACACATCGCTGGATAAGTTGACCTTGTCGCCAAACTCAACCGCCACAGCAGTTTGATCGCGAATTTCACTTGGCGCCACCTTGTTGGCGTAGAAGGTCAGCACCAGGTAGTAACGATCCTGATAGGTATATAAGTCGCTCGCCGCGCCTTCCAGCCTCAGTGCTTGGGCCAAGCTGATGAAGTCTTCGAAAGAAGCCAGGCGAATGACCACTTCAGTCTGATCAGCCGCTTTCGCATCGATAAAGCCGCCTTCGTCAACCGCCTCGTCGTCATCATCGTCTAATTCATTCAGCTGCTGGCGAATGAAGTCAGGCACATTAGCACTGTCTTCGTCTGCATCGATGCCATCCGCGTCATCGTTATTCTCATCTTTGCTGCGCGAAATCAAAAGCTCAAGGCCGGATTGGCTCGGCATCACTTGAAACGTCACGGCGGCGTCTTCAGCAAAGCTGTGGTCCTGATCGACCTCGTCTAGAATGCTGTAAAAGAAGGATTCGATTTGTTTGTGATTCCCGAGCAGGTCAAGCACGGTGATTCCACGCTCGGCCAAATCTTCGTTGCCGAGCAATACGCGGATCGTATTATCGTTAATGCGTTCCATTTCCATGATGACTGCACCTCACTTTGCTGCAACACTGGTTTAACCCACAGTATAGCAGATTTTATCATCGCCACGGCATTCTACGCCATAATCTTAGAGAATGCAACACAACTAGGCTGCGGAATGAGGCCGGTTTTAGCCTGACGAGTAGCCTAGCGCCAAGCATTGCCATCGCTTTTTGATGGCGAGGCTTGGTGCGTAGCTAATCGCTCAGGCGTTGGCCTCATGTAGCGCGATTAGGCTGCGGAGTGAGGCCGCCGTTAGCCGGATGGGTAGCCTAGCATGGCGTCTTGAAGCCGCTCTTGGGCTTCGAGGCGCCATGCGTAGCTAGCCACTCCGGCGTTGGCCTCACGCAGCGCGACTAGGCTGTGGAGTGGCGCCGCACTTAGCCTATTGTTCTTGGCCGGGCAGGTCAGCTTACGCGGGCAGGGGCTGGAACGGGGTGGCCAGCGCTTTGAGCCTCTGCGAGTCTCAAAGTCGCGGCTTGTTCTAAGCCAACAAGTTGGCTAAGAACAATTTCACCCCTGAGCCCCTGCCCGCTCCAGCTGACCCGCCCTACATGAGACGTTGACGTCGATATCCAGAATTTCTCTATGTTCATTCCAGATTGGCAAGTTTCTGTCATATCAGCTTTCATACACATGTAGAAGTTGAAGTAGAAAGACTTTTACTGCATCACTAGCACTGACTCGCTCTAACACCCAAAAAGGAAACCGGCCCTCGGCGAGCATAGCGGCGTGCTTGCCGAGGACCGGTTTCCCAGCGGTCATTCGTCTGCTCAAAACCCTGCGAGTAGCTGCGCCTGTTGCAGTTCCAAGGCGCGTACGGTACGAGGCAGGAAGCGGCGAATTTCATCTTCGTTGTAACCAACTTGCAGCCGCTTATCATCCATGATAATTGGCCGGCGCAACAGCCCAGGGTATTGCACAATCAAATTGATTAAATGAGAGACCGAAAGCTCATCAATCTTGATTCCTAACTCCTGAAAAATCTTGGATCGAGTGGAAATAATCTCTTCCGTTCCATCCTCAGTCATACTCAGGAGATGTTTGACTTCCATGCCATTCAAAGGCGCTGAAAAGATATTACGTTCCTCAAATGGTATGTTATTCTCTTGCAACCAGGCCCGGGCTTTGCGGCATGAGGTGCAGCTTGGTGACACGTATAAGATGATCATAATTGCCAGCTCCTTCTTTAGTGCCCGTCTTCTGTTCTCTACATGTACTAGTATAACGAAAAGAAGTAGCCTAAAACAATCATCTTTAAAAAATAAATTTTCGCTTTCGTGCTCATTCTTATTGTGATATAAGGAACAATAAGTGATACTGGCGAAGAATCGAGTAACCAAGCGTTTTCTTAAGCCATTACCGATACAAAACCGATACAATAACCATAATTATTTTAATCAATTATCCAACAAGGTCACTGCCATTGAGTTCATGCACGTCACTGGCAAGCAGCACATCAATGTCAGGCGCTGCGGCTTGCGCCTGGGCTTTCAGCGTTGCCAGCGCCAGTTCTTGCGGCAAATGGGTCAGTAGCAAATGCTTGACCTGAGCTGCCTTAGCCAATTCACCGGCTTGAGGCGCGGTTAAGTGCCACAGTGGGGCTGGGTGATCCGCCAAAAAATTCGTATCGGCCAGCAGTAGGTCTGCGCCTTGCGCAAAGGCCGCCAGCTGCGGGAAGGCCCGTGTATCGCTGGTATTGACCCACACTTGGCCGGTCGCTTTTTCTTCAATCCGTACCGCAAACGCCGGCACCGGGTGCTCGGTTTCAAGGAAGGTCAAGCGCAGTGGCCCCAGGTCGAGCGGGGCTTCGGCCGAATAGCCCACCCCTTGCGTAAACGGCCCAAAAGTTAATGCCGCAAAATTCAGCGGATCTTTAGTGTGACCGTAAATCGGTAGCGGTGAAACCTTCTTATCGCCGCTGTGCAACTGGCGATAATATTGCAAGACACCGACATCCGCCGTGTGGTCGTGGTGGTAATGCGTCAGTAGCACCGCATCCAACTGATTAGGATCCAGTACCTTTTCTAACGCCAACAATGCCCCGGACCCACAATCCATCAGCAGCTGATAATCGCCACTGGTAATCAAGTAACTGCTCGTTCCCACCCCGTGGTCGGGATAACCGCCTAAATAACCAAGAATTGTTAATTTCAAGCTCTTCATTCCTTTCAATCAAGTAAGCGCTATACTAAGAAGATGGAGGTGGCCATTTCATGACCCAAACAATGCAACTCGTTCTCGGTAGTCAAACTTACATGCAACAATTTGCCAAACAGGCACCCACGCCTACGCGGCTGCTCAAAGATGTGGAAAAAGACCGCGATTTTGCCCTGCTGGATCTCAAAGGGGCGATTCCCTTTGTTTCGCCAGTGCGTGGCACCGTTCTCGCCCATTATGGCACAGTTCCGGCCTATGGGTATATTGCGCTGATGTACTTCAAACTCGGCAAAGATGAGGCCGGCGTGTTCGTGAGCCAAATGACCGAATTCACTGACCAGGCCGACCGGCTTGAAGGCTGCGACGCCATGGTGCTCATGGAAACGGACAATCCGCATCTGGAGTATCTGCTGCTTTCCGCTTGGAATCGCAAACTGGACGTCTACACCGCGCAAAATACCCCGCTGTACGCGCCAGTTCGGACTTTCGCGCAGCGGGCGCAAGCAGGTTTTGGCTACCACCGGGCCATTTATACCATCGTCGATCCGGATCACCCGACCAAAGCGCTAACGGCCGAAGCTGCCGGCACCGACTAGTAGCGCCGCACCAGCCGCGCGGTCAGGGCCCCGAAGCCGGCATACACGAGGGCGTAAATCAAGACAATCATGACGACCAAACTATAGCCTGGATTGTCCAGATACAGGCTAAAGAAATGAATAATCAGCCAGGCGTTGAATGTGCCCACCACCAGCGGCAAGCCAAAAATCAGGGTGGTTTGCCAGTTGATAATCTGGTGCATCGCCCGCGTTGGCATCCCCAGCGCGCGGATAATCTGCCGGCTTTGCCGCTCCTGAAAAGCAATGATTAACTGCTTCATCAACAAAATGCTGGCCGTGGCAATCATAAAAATGAGTCCCAGCAGAATGACGACGAACAAGCCTAACCCAAATAGCATATTCATTTGCGCCAGCAGCGGCCCTTTCAGCCGCAGCGCACTGCGCGAATAACTGCCTGCATGTTCAGTTTGACTGAGCTGCAGGCTTTTTTCGCCGGTTAGCGCCTTGGAACTGCCACTGAGAAAATCATACCGGCTGGCATTAGCCGCCTTTTTCACGAAGGCCTCAACCTGCTTGCCAGACTTGAGTCGATAGCCGGTCATTGGATCGCGCGGCGCCGCCAGCGCTTGATAATCATGATCGGTGACAATCAACGCTCGGTCAAAGTAGCCATCGACCCCCAGCGGGAACTGGTTGCTAACGGATTGCAGTTGAAACTTTTGGCCGGTGCGCGGCAGTGTAATCGACCACTGGCGTCTTTGATTGAGCCAGGTATGCTGATACAGTGAGCGCCCATACACGGCCATCACCGCCTGGCCCGGTTTGAGGGTCAGCTTGGCCAGGCCTTTTTGCACCTTGGCAATGCGCCGATAGTCCCTCAAGGCAATGACATTATAGAACGTTTCGTCACCATCCCCAGGCAGGCCGTGTTGCGTGTGCAGCCGGCCCGCAGCGAGTTTCGTCGGCAACACCACGGTTTGCTTGATCCAGTTAGGGTTGAGGTCATGGTAAGTGGTTTTCAAGCCGTACGGACTGGCCACCAGATCCATGCTGATGCTCTGATTGACCCCGGCCTGCCCAAACTGGTAAAAAATCGCCCCGCTGCCCAGCACGGTGATGGTGCCAGTCGCCAGCAGCGTGGTCAAAAACAGCGAATGCACATTGCGCTGCAGCCGCTCGTTCAAATTCGTAATGGTGAGCAGGCGCACTGCATGATGCCGGAAAAAGGGCAACCGCACCAGCCGGCTGGTCAGCGTCGGCAGCGAATAACGGAACACCAAATACAGCCCCACCAGCCCCACTGCCAGCACGGTCCATAACACTACGTAACCATGCCCAAAGCGGCTCTGCGACACGGCATACGCCAGATGGACGAGGTTGTAGGCACCCAGGTAACTGCCAATCAAGAGCACCCAGCCCACCGTGGCCCAAACCATGCGCCACCCAGTGACCCGCGTCGGCAGCCCTTGGGCTGGCAACTGGTAGCGCCGGCCAATTGGAATGTGCGCAACGTAAATGGCGTTGATCACGCCAATCACCGCATAAACCACGGTGAACACTGCCACCAGCTCCAGCATCGCATGCGGCTGCCACAACAGCCCCACTGTCATGGGTAGTGCCATTAACCGCAATAGCATCATCGCCAAGAACTTGGACAAGAGCAGCCCCAGTGCAAAGCCGATCACCAGCGTTTGCGCGCCCAGCAGCAGCGACTCGTAAAACAGCGTCAGCCCGATTCGACCAGCTGGCATGCCCAAAAGCCGGTAAACCGAAATTGAGCGCGCCCGCCGCTCAATGAGCAAAGTATTCATATAGAGTAAAAAGATAATGGTGAACAGCAGCGCCACCACTAACAACACCAGCAACACTGACGGCGCCGCCGCACTGACCTCGGTATACCGATCGGCCGCCGCAAATAAGGTGTCATCTTCAATTAACGCCAAAACGGCATACAAAAGCGCGACCATTACCGCCGCCATGGCGACATACAGCCGATTGATGGTGGCATACCGGTGAAAATCAGAACGTATCAGACGGCCCACGGCGCTTGCCTCCCCCATTAATGGTCGCTTCCATGTCGATAATGCTGTCGAAGAACTGTTGCCGTGGTCCGCGCCGGGTGACTTCGGCAAAGTAGCTGCCATCGCGAATGAAAATGATGCGATTGCAGAAACTGGCGGTAAAGGCATCATGGGTCACCATCATAATGGTGACATCCTCTTCGAGATTGAGCTTTGTCAGATACTGCAACAGTTCGGTGGCGGCCATCGAATCCAAACTCCCAGTGGGTTCATCTGCCAAAATCAATGCCGGATTGCTAATCATGGCGCGCGCTGCCGCCACCCGCTGGCGCTGGCCTAAGCTCAGCTGCTCCGGATAACGGGTCAGCATCGACTCGAGCCCGAGCAAGTGGGCAAAGCGGGCCAGCCGCGCGTCCAAATCATCTGGCACCGGCGGCACAAAGGTCAGCGGTAGCGTAATATTATCCGCCACGGTTAAATCTGGAATCAGATTGAATTCCTGAAAAATAAAGCCGAGTTGCTCGCGCCGATAGCGGGCCGATTCCGATTCGGAAAATTGACTCAAGCTCTGCCCAGCCACAATGACTTCCCCGCTGGTGGGCGTATCAATCGTGGCAATGGTATTGAGTAAGGTGGACTTGCCGGCACCGCTGGGACCCATAATGCCCACAAATTCGCCGGCGTCGATGTGAAAACTCAAGTCATTCAACGCTGTGACGCGATTTAACCGATGCCCGTAGATTTTTGTCAGGTGTGCCACGTCGACCACTCGCATGCTGAAAGCCTCCTGTTTCAAGTTGGTTTTATCATAACAGATTTTATTAGCAGTGGCTTTGACCTTGCGATACTGTAAGACCCGTTAAACTCGGTCCCAGGTCGCTTGTACCACCACGGCGAAACCGCTACTATACAACTATAAGGAACGGAGATGGAAACCTTGTTCAAGATTATGATTGTTGAAGACGACCGCACCATTGCCACCCTGATCGCCCAAGCCCTCAATAAGTGGCAATTTCAAGCCAGCGTGATTGAGGATTTTAGCCGCGTGGCCGACCAGTTTGCCGCAGATCAACCTGACCTTGTGCTACTGGACATCAATTTACCCGTTCGCGACGGCTACTACTGGGTGCAAAAAATCCGCGATGTCAGCCAAGTCCCAGTGATCTTCATTTCTAGCCGCAACACTAACATGGACATGGTGATGGCAATGAACTTAGGCGCCGATGATTTTGTCGAAAAGCCTTTTGCCATGGAGGTGCTGATTGCCAAAATCAATGCCCTACTGCGCCGGACCTACCACTATCAAGACAACGGTAGCGAGGCCTTAGAGCATGCCGGCCTCACCTTGGATCTCAAAACCGGCATGGCGCAAGTGGCCGGCCAAGAGATTAACTTGTCCAAAAACGAATACAAGCTGCTGCAGATTCTGATGCGCGCGCATGGCGAAATTGTGAGTCGTTCGCATCTGCTCAAGGACTTGTGGCAAGACGAGCGCTTCGTGGATGACAACACCTTAACCGTCAACATCAACCGTCTGCGCAAAAAAATCGCCGAAGCCGGCCTGCCGGATTACATTCAAACCAAGGTCGGGCAAGGCTACATTGTGCCTTAAAGGAGAGCAACATGACGTTTTGGGAGTATTTGCGTGATCGCCGCGCCGCCATTGTCTTTTTTTGCCTCGGCTTAGCCTTATTTGACTTCGGGCTGTGGTTGGATCCGCGCCACCTGGTACACCCAGGGACGCTGGTTTACATCAGTCTGCTTGTGGCCTTGTTTGGTGCCGTGGTGTTAGTCTGGCAATATCGGCGCACCAAAGCCTGGGTCAATCAATTCAAGGCGCGCGCTGAGGCTGGTGAAGACGCCTTAACCTGGCGCCTGCCTGAGGCCCACCATTATGAGCAGCAAGCCATTGTGGCCGCTTATAACCACGTCTTGCGCGAGCATCAAAAGACCCAGTCGCAACTGATTGCCCAACAGCAAGATCAAAAGGCCTTCATTGATTCCTGGGTCCATGAAATCAAGGTGCCGCTGGCGGCGACCACCCTGCTGCGGGATAGTCTCGATGGCAAAGCCCCCGAGCAGCCCCTTGATGAGATGGCCCTGCAGCTGGACAAAATCAACTTTTACGTTGAGCAAGTGCTGTATTATTCGCGCCTGGACAGTTTCTCCAAAGATTATCTGCTCCGGGAATACGATCTGACCAAAATCGTCGATTCCGTGGTCGTGGATCAGCGCAACAGCTTCATCGCTGGTCAGCTCCGGTTTCAGCTGCAAGGCGGGCCACTGACGGTGGTGACTGACGAAAAATGGCTGCGGTTCATTTTGACCCAGATTATCACCAATGCCATCAAATACACCAAACCAGGCGGCACCATCACGGCCACGCTAGCCGACACACCCACCGAAGCCACCCTCACGCTGACCGACACCGGCATCGGCATTCCTGCTGATGAGCAGCATCGGGTGTTTGAAAAAGGCTTCACCGGCACCAACGGCCGCAACGCCAACCAAAAATCTACGGGTCTGGGCCTTTATCTGGCGGCGCAGCTCAGCCAAAAACTCGGCCATCACCTGACCTTAACTAGCACCGTTGACCAAGGCACCAGCGTGGTGGTGCACTTCCCGCATTTATCCTATTATGGTGAATCAGGCAACACGTTGAGTAAACCGACCGTAGATGAATGAGCCGAAAAAAGGGCGTTAGCTGTTCGCAGCTAACGCCCTTTTGCCACCTCTAGCGGACCAAGTTGGCCCAAATTTTCACTTCGCCGCTCGCCAAACTAGCTGGCACATCAATGATACGCTGGTTGGCACTACCGCGAAACTGCAAGGTCAGATCTTTTTCGGCTTCCAAGAACCGGCCATCAACCAGAATATCCAGCAGGTCGAGCAATTCCAGTTTGTCCGGTGATTCCTGCATCAGCTCATCCCATTTGTAGCCGGTCCAGCTCCAGATATCCTTGGTGTGGCCGAATTCACGCCGCACGCGTCGGCACAGCTGAAGGCAAGTTTGCGTATTCAAAAACGGTTCCCCGCCCAGCAGGGTAAGCCCTTGCACATAGGACTGACTGAGATCTTCAATAATCCGGTCTTCCAGCTCCTGGGTGTACGGCGTGCCATAGTGGAAGTTCTGGGCCACTTTGTTATAACAGCCGGGACAATTGAACTTACAACCAGACACGTAAATACTGCAGCGGACGCCTTCACCGTCAACAAAAGTAAACGGCTTGTAGTCAGCGACATAGCCTTGCGACAAATCAGAAGCCAACCATTCCATCGGTTTAGGGTTATTAGGTAGGGTCTTTTTTGGCAACTTGCTCACTCCATTTCACGCTCCATCGTACCATATCTGGTAGTTCAAAACACCAAAAAAGCGACCACTGCCTGTATCTTGTGGTCGCCTGTTTGTTACAACCCTTTCGCGCCAATATCATCACGCACCGCCAGTGGCCCTTGCAGCGGCGCCATGCGGGCATAAGCCTCGTGCTGCGCTGCGGCTAAATCAGCCCCACTGCCAATCACGGTGAAAATCCGGCCGCCGTGACTCACTAACGTCTCACCTTGCTTGGCCACCCCCGCCGGAATCCAGTAGCCGCACTGGTCAGCGGTTGGTACCACCAGCGGCAAGGCTGGTCCACTTTGCGGATAAGCGGGATTCACTGCCACCACCCCGCAATAGGTTTGGCCATTGAGCGTCAAAGCTGGCGCCTCCCCGGCAAGCAAGTCCTGGGTCAGCTGGTAGAAATCATTGGTCACCTGCGGCAAAAGCACCTGGGTTTCCGGATCCCCAAAGCGCAGGTTGTACTCCAGAATTTTCGGCCCATGCGAGGTGAACATCAGCCCCACATACAATACCCCAGTGCTAGTCAGGCCGTCTGCGACCATCCCGGCCAAAGTTTGATCCACCAGTGCCGCCGCTTGGGCTTGCTGCGCAGTCGAGAACTGCGGGGCGGGACTAATGGCGCCCATGCCCCCAGTGTTCGGGCCAGTGTCGCCGGCAAAACGGCGCTTGTGATCCTGGGCCAGCGGAAACAGCACGCGCTTGGTGCCATTGAACATCGCCAGCACCGATGCTTCCTGACCGCTCAAATATTCTTCGAGCAGCACCGGCGCTTGGGCATCCGCTTCGTAAAGAGTGGCCAGAGTGGCCGTTACGGTTTCGGGACTGGTAGCGATGGTGACGCCTTTGCCGGCAGCGAGCCCATCGACCTTAATCACCAGCGGCAAGCTCATCATCGCAGCGGCAGCAATCGCCTCGCGCTGACTGTGGGCAACTTTCACCGCCGCCGTGGGCAAATGGTGCGCCGCCATGAAGGCTTTGGCGAACTGCTTGCTACTTTCCAACTGGGCTAATTTTTGCGTGGGTCCAAACACCGGGCGGCCCGCGGCCTGAAAGGCATCGACCAACCCAGCGGCAAGCGGCTGCTCAGGGCCGACAAACGTCAAATCCACGTCAGCGGCAAAAGCGACCAGCGCTGCCGTCTGATCTTCCGTAATCGCCACCGGCGTCAGCCCCAGCAGCGGCATCCCCGCGTTACCCGGCGCCACATACACTGCAGTGACTTGCGGCGAGGCCAAAAAGGCTTGCCCCAGCGCACTTTCTCTGGCGCCACTGCCAATAATTAAGACTTTTGCCATGATGCGCCTCCTCTGTCCTAGTGCCGGAAGTGCCGCACGCCGGTGGTGACCATCGCAATGCCGTACTTGTCAGCCATGGCTATTGAATCTTGATCACGAATCGAGCCGCCTGGCTGAATGATGGCCTTGATATCATGTTGCGCGGCATATTCCACACAGTCATCCATCGGGAAGAAGGCATCGGAAGCCATCACGGCACCGGCGAAATTAGCATTTTGCTGGGCCTGCTTCAGCGCAATTTCCACCGAGCCGATGCGGTTCATCTGGCCCGCGCCAATACCGAGGGTTTGGCCCTGCTTGGCAATTACAATGGCATTGCTCTTGACGTGTTTGACCACTTGCTGAGCAAACAGCATGGCGTCGATCTGCTCGCTGGTGGGCTTTGTCTGAGTGACCACCGTCAAATCAGCCGCCGTTTCAATCGCCGTGTCGGTGGTTTGCCGCAGCACCCCACCTAATACCGCGACGGTTTCGACCCGGGGCTTGGTTTGGGCCGGCGCCAAAGTCACCGTCAACAGCCGCAGATTTTTCTTCTTGGCGAGCACCGCATACGCATCGTCATCAAAGCTCGGCGCCATGATGATTTCTAGGAACAGTTTGTGCATTTTCTCGGCGGTGGCCAAATCCACTGGCCGATTCAGGGCGATGATGCCGCCAAAAATCGACATCGGATCGGCCGCATAGGCCTTATCCCACGCTTCCTCAATGGTGGCGCCTTGGCCAATGCCGCAGGGGTTCATGTGCTTCACTGCCA
This sequence comes from Lacticaseibacillus salsurivasis, assembly GCF_036246225.1. Lineage (NCBI taxonomy): Bacteria > Bacillati > Bacillota > Bacilli > Lactobacillales > Lactobacillaceae > Lacticaseibacillus > Lacticaseibacillus salsurivasis. The sequence goes on along the minus strand of NZ_BTTP01000004.1, from coordinate 54,479 downwards.
CGACTGTTGGCTGCTGGTACTCATTCACCATGGCCAGCGTAGCATCGGCATCGCGAATATTGTTGAAGGACAAGGCCTTGCCATGGAGCTGCTGGGCGTGGGCTAACGATTCCGCTGGCGCATCTGGCGCCACATAAAACGCGGCGTCTTGGTGGCTGTTTTCGCCATAGCGTAGGCTTTGCTGCTTGGTGAAAGTCGGCGTGAAAGTGGCAGGGAAAGGCTCTGGATCAAGATAAGCGGCGATTTGCGCATCATAAGCCGCGGTAGTTTGGAATACCTTCGCCGCTAGCCGCTGGCGCAGCGCTGCATCGTCGTCATCTAAGCCGGTCAGCACCTGGGTATAATCGGCTGGGTCCACCACGGCCCACACGGCAGCAGCATTTTTCGCTGCGGCGCGCAAGGCACTGGGGCCACCAATATCGATTTGCTCGATGGCTTCGGCCCGGGTGGTGTCAGGTTTGGCAATGGTGGCCGCGAAAGGATATAAGTTCACCACCACCACATCAATCGGGGTGATGTCATGGTCTGCCAAAGCCGCCATGTGCGACGCCACCTCACGCTTGGCCAAGATGCCAGCATGGATTTTGGGATGCAGGGTCTTGACTCGCCCATCCAGCATTTCCGGAAAACCCGTTACTGTTTCCACCCCAGTCACCGGCAACCCAGCCGCCTCCAAGGCCCGCTTAGTGCCACCAGTCGACACCAGTTCAAAATCGCGGGCGATTAGCCCTTGCGCCAATTCCACCAAGCCAGTTTTATCGAACACACTAAGCAATGCACGTTTCACGTTAAATCGCTCCTTCTTTGATGAGAGTGTCAATGGTTTGCGGCAGCAGGCGGTGTTCCACCTCATGAATCGCAGTTTCCACTTGCGCTAACGGCTCACCAGGCGCAATGCGCACCGGCTCTTGGGCAATGATCTGCCCGGAATCAATGCCCGCGTCGACATAATGCACCGTGACGCCGGTGACTTTCACCCCATAGGCATAGGCATCTTCAATGCCAGTACGGCCAGGAAAACTCGGCAGCAGCGCGGGATGTAAGTTGATGATGCGATTGGGGAAAGCCGTCAGTAGCGTCTTGCCAATAATGCGCATGTACCCCGCCAGCACCAACAAATCTGCTGGCGGTAGTTGGGCAATCACCGCTTGTTCAACGGCTGCTTTCGGGCTCTGGCCGTATGCGGCCATGATGACCGGAATCTGCCAGCGCGCCGCCCGCGCGAGCACCGCGGCCTGGGGCTGGTCACACACCACTGCCACTATCTGAGCCAGCTCGGAATGGGCAAAATGCGCCGCTAAGGCTTCAAAGTTGGTCCCACTGCCAGAGGCAAAAACAATCAGGCGTTTCATAATGCCTCCCATTCCACGGCGCAGGTGGTGCGAGGCACCACTTGGCCGATCACTTTGGCATGCGGTACGGCTTCCAGCACTGCCGCGCGATGCTCAGGCGCCACGGCCAACACCATGCCAATGCCAAGGTTGAAGGTTTGCTGCATGACGGCATCGGTTAAGGCGCCTGCCTGCTGAATGCGGCTGAAGAGCTCCGGCCAAGGCCAAGGGGTCAGCCGCGCGGCCAAATCATTCGGTAGCATCCGCGGCACGTTATCCGTGAACCCGCCGCCGGTGATATGCGCGGCCCCATGGATCAAGTTGGCCTCAATTAACGGCCAGACGGTATCGACGTAAATGCGGGTCGGCGTTAATAGCGCCGTGCGCATCTCGGTGCCATCACTCAGCGGCATGGTGCCAAGATTAGTTTCGGCCAAGAGCTTACGCACTAGCGAAAAGCCGTTGCTGTGGACGCCGCTGCTCGGCAGGCCAATCAACACATCCCCGGCCGCCACGTGCTGGGGCAGCAGGCGCTGGCGGCTGGCCAGCCCCACCGCAAACCCGGCCAAGTCGTAATGGTGCTGCGGATACATGCCCGGCATCTCGGCGGTTTCGCCGCCAATCAGGGCCATGTGAGCGAGGCTGCAGCCATAGGCGATGCCTTTGATCACCGTTTCGGCACGGTCGACTTGCAACTCATCGGTCGCCATGTAATCGAGGAAAAACAACGGTTTGGCGCCATCGGCAATTAAGTCATTCGCCACCATGGCCACCAAGTCGATGCCAATGGTGTCATGTTGATCACACTGCAACGCCAGCAGCAATTTGGTGCCGACGCCATCCGTGGCAGCAACCAGCACGGGATCCGGCACTTGTGGCAAGGCGTAAGCAGCCGCAAAACTGCCAAGCCCGGTGAGCACATTGGCATTCTGAGTCGCCGCCACTACTGTTTTGATGTTGGTCACCAAGGCGTTGCCCGCCTCAATATCAACGCCGGCGGCTTTATAATCCATGCCCATTACGCATTCACCTCACTTAGATCCATTGACAAACACGCCAGCTCGTCATGCAGATTGGCCGCATAATCATCCAGCGGCGTTGGGTACTGGCCGGTGAAGTATGCCACGCACAAACCGCGATGAGGCGCTGTCGTTTGCAGACCCACGCTGTCTTCTAAGCCCTGCACCGACAAGAAACCCAAACTGTCCACGCCGAGAATACGTTTCATCTCCGCCACACTGTGATTGGCGGCGAATAATTCTTTGGTGGTCTGAATATCGATGCCGTAAAAGCATGGGAAGCGTAGCGGCGGGCTGGCAATCCGCAGGTGGACACTTTTCGCGCCAGCCTCCTTCAGCAGTTGCACGATTTGCTTCGCCGTGGTGCCACGGACAATGGAATCGTCCACCAGCACCACGCGCTTACCGGCCACCGTGGCTTTCAACACGCTGAGTTTCATGCGGACACTGCGCTCCCGCAGCGCCTGGGTGGGCTGAATGAACGTGCGCGCCACGTACTGGCTTTTGACTAACCCCAGCTCATAAGGAATGCCACTGGCTTGCGCATAGCCTAACGCCGCCGATAATGAAGAATTCGGCACACCCACCACAATATCAGCTTTCGCTGGCTGTTCCTTAGCCAGCTGCCGGCCCATGGCCACGCGGGCCTGGTGCACATTGACCCCGTGAATTTCGGAATCCGGCCGGGCGAAATATACAAACTCCATGGCGCACACCGCTAGCTGGGTCTGGTCCGTATAGGCCTGACTTTCGAGGCCTTGGTCGGTGATGCTGATGAGTTCCCCTGGCGCGATGTCTTTGATCAGCTCGGCGCCGACTGCGGTTAGCGCCGCCGTTTCGCTGCACACCACATAACCGCCACTAGGCAACTGTCCCACCACCAGCGGCCGAAAGCCTTGGGGATCGCAGGCCGCGTACAAACCTTGTTCCGTGAGCAAGGCAAAGGCAAAGCCGCCATGCACCTGGGTCAAAGCGTCTTTCAACTGCTCCACAAAGGTCGGCTTAGGGCTGCGGCGGAGCAGGTGCATCAAGACTTCGGTGTCACTCGTGGATTGAAAAATCGCCCCACTGGCTTCAAGCTTGGCCCGCAAACTCATGGCATTGGTCAGGTTGCCATTATGAGCCAAGGCGACGGCCCCATCGGCAAACCGAAACAGCAACGGCTGGATGTTTTCCAAAATCCGCCCTCCAGCTGTGGAATAACGCACATGCCCCAGCGCGGCTGGGCCACGCAAGGCTTGCAGGTCTTCAGGATGGGCAAAGACCTGTGACACCAACCCGAAGCCATAATGTCGCCGTAGCCCCGCTGGCGTGCGGCCGACAATGCCGGCACCTTCCTGCCCGCGATGTTGCAAGGTGTGCAAACCCAAATGGGTCAGCTCGACGGCATGGGGATCCCCCCAGACGCCAAACACACCGCATTCCTCATTGAGACTCTTTATTTCAGCTGCCATGCCAGGGCCTCCTTGTTAAGTTGCTTCAGACTCGCGACATTGGCGGCCATCGCCTGCCCGGCGGCCTGCACTGTCAGTTCGCCTGGCTGCGTGCGGCCGAGGCGCGTGGCTAAAGGCCCAGCCAAGGCTTCAAAGGCGGCGATGTTGGCTGCCGGCACGCTGACGATAAAGCGGCTCTGGCTTTCACTGAACCACAGCGCCGGCGCCCAGTCTGCGGCCACTGCTGCGCCAATATTGCGGCCAAAACTCATTTCCGCTAACGCCGTCAGCAAGCCCCCATCGCTCACATCATGCGCCGCGGACACGAGATGCTGACGAATCGCTTGCAACACCAAGGCCTGATTTTCTTGCTCCTGGTCCAGGTCCAGCGGCCGCAAACGCCCACTCACCTCGCCCTGCGTCATTTGCTGAAGCAGGCTGCCATTGAAATCGGCCTGGGTTTGGCCAATCACATAGACGGCCTCGCCGGCGGCTTTGAAGCTTGGACTCATGATGGCAGTTAAATCTTCAATCAAACCCACCATGCCAATCATCGGTGACGGCGCAATCGCTTCGCCGTCGGTTTCGTTGTACAGCGACACATTGCCTGAAATCACCGGCGTGTTCAGCGCCTTGGTCGCCGCGACAATACCTTTGGCGGATTCCGCCAAACTGTAGAATTGCTCCGGTTTGGTCGGATCGCCGTAATTCAGGCAATCGGTAATGCCCAGCGGCTCCGCGCCAGTGGCGACCAGATTACGCGCTGCTTCCGCCACGGTGATGGCTCCGCCGATTTCGGGGTCCAAGGCGAGGTAGCGACCATTGGAATCAGTGGTCAACGCCAGCGCCCGGTGCGTGCCCCGCACGCGAATCACGGCAGCGTCCCCACCAGGCCCAACGATGGTGTTGGTTTGCACCTGGGCATCATAGCGGCGGAAAATCGCGGTTTTATCGGCGACATTGGGATCTTGCAGCACCGCCTCGAGCGTTTTTTTCAGATCAAGCGCGCCAGGCTCAAAATTAGCCGCAGGTTGCGCCAACCTAGCCGGCTTAACCCCGATTTGGTGATACACCGGCGCATCATCCGTCAGCAGGCTGACCGGCACATCGCAAACCACTTGGCCATGCTGCAACAGCTTGTATTGATGGTCGGCGCTGACGCGGCCAATCACCACCGCGTCGAGGTCATACTGTTTGAACACCTTAATGATTTCGGCTTCATGCCCGGTGCGCACGCACAGCATCATTCGCTCTTGCGACTCCGAAAGCATAATTTCAAACGGGGTCATGTTTGGTTCGCGCTGAGGAATGAGATCCAAGTCCAGGGTCATGCCACTGTTGGCTTTGCCGGCCATTTCTACGGTGGATGACACCAACCCGGCGGCGCCCATGTCCTGCATCCCCACCAAAGCCGCTTGATGGTCGCGGGTCACTTCAAGGCAGGCATCGACCAACAGTTTTTCCATGAAGGGATCCCCGACTTGAACCGCCGAACGATTCGCATCTTCTGCCGTCGAGAAATCACCAGAGGCAAAACTGGCGCCGTTGATGCCATCGCGGCCAGTTTTGGCACCGACGTAAATCAGCGCATTGCCTGCCCCTGCGGCCTTGCCGCGCTGGATGGCGCTTTCGTCCATCACGCCGACACACATCGCATTGACCAGCGGATTATTCTGATAAGTCGGCGCAAAACGGGTTTCGCCGCCTACCGTGGGAATACCGATGGCGTTGCCATAGTCACCGATGCCGGCGACCACCTGATCAATCAGCTGCTTGGTGTGAGCGTCTTTGGGATAGCCAAAGGCCAAGGCATCCAAAATCGCCACCGGCTTGGCCCCAATCGAAAAAATATCGCGAATGATCCCGCCAACCCCAGTCGCAGCCCCTTGATACGGTTCCACCGCGCTGGGATGGTTATGGCTTTCGGCCTTGAACACCACGGCCTTGCCTTCCCCGATGGCAATCACGCCGGCGCCTTCGCCTGGCCCCATCAGTACGCGATCATTTTTGGTCCAAAAGGTTTTCAGCACCGGCTTGCTGTACTTATAGGCGCAGTGCTCGCTCCACATGCCACTGGCGAGGCCAATTTCCGTATAATTCGGCAGGCGCCCGAGTTTCTCAGCAAAGCGGTCATATTCCGATTCCGTCAAGCCCCATTCCAGATACGGCTTGGTCGTTTTGATGGTCGTTGGGGTGGGTTCAGTTTGCATGGATGGCGGCTCCTTTCGTGGCTTGGATCAGGGATTGAAAGACGCCCAACCCGTCGACGCTGCCTAACAGTGCTTCAGCGGCCCGCTCCGGGTGCGGCATCATGCCGAGCACATTGCCTGCTTCATTGGTCAACCCGGCAATGTCATTCAAGCTGCCATTGGGATTGTGTAGATAGCGAAAGACCACTTGGCCATTAGCTTCCAATTGGGCCAAGGTCGCCGGATCGGCATAGTAATTGCCTTCCCCATGCGCGATGGGCAGCGTAATCTGCTGATCTTGGACATAGGCTTGCGAAAAGGCAGTGTGAGGGTTCACCACCAGTAGCGGCTCTGGTTCACAAATGAATTGGAGACTCGTGTTCCACTGCAGCGTCCCTGGCAATAGCCCCGCCTCGGTCAAAATCTGAAACCCATTGCAGATGCCAAGCACATACCCGCCCGCCGCGGCGAACGCCTTGAGCGCTGTCATCACTGGGGCAAACTTGGCGATGGCACCGGAGCGCAGGTAATCGCCGTAAGAAAAGCCGCCTGGCACCAAGACCACATCATAACCGGTTAGGTCGGTGGCTTGATAGGACACTTTCACCGCGGTTTGCCCCAGCACCGTCCCGACGGCGTGCAGTAAATCGTCATCGCAGTTCGAACCGGGAAAACTCAGCACCGCCGCCTTCATTGCACCGCCTCCAGTGCCTTCACCGTGAAGTGGTAAGCTTCCGTGTTGACATTGGCAAGCATCTCGTCGCAGATCCGATCGACTTGCGCCTCGGCAGCCGCTTGATCTGGTGCGGTCAAGGTGAGCTCGAAGTATTTGCCTACCGATACCGTGGCGACATTGTCATCCCCGATGCGGGCCAAGGTGTTTTTGATCACTTCTGCTTTGGGATCCAGGACGGAGGGTTTGTAACTAACATAAATTTCGGCTTTAAACATGAGCGGCTCCTTTCAGGCGATCCAAGACCGTTTGATACACCGGGGTCAGTGGCCCTTGCTCCTTACGAAAGACATCTTTATCCAGCGATTCGCCGGTGGCTTCATCCACCAGCCGCATGTTATCTGGGGAAAGTTCATCGGCTAGCACCAAGGTACCATCAGCCAGCCACCCAAACTCCAACTTAAAGTCCACGAGCTTAATACCGATAGCGCTAAACTGCGCCTGCAGTACCCGGTTGACCTGATCGGAAAGCCCGTGGATGGCCTTTAGTGTGGCGGTCTTGGCCCACCCGAGCGCAATGATTTGCTCGTCATTGGCAAAGGGATCGTCTAAGGCATCGGATTTGTAGTAGAACTCGTGGACAGCCGGCTGCAGCGGCAGCAAGGGCGTCGTTTGGAACTTGCGCTGAAAGCTACCAGAAGCGAAATTACGCACCACTGCTTCTAGCGGGATCATTTCGCACCGTTTGCACAGCATGGTTTGGTCATCTGGGGTGCTCAGGTAATGCGTCGGTATGCCGGCCGCTGCCACGGCCTTGAATAATAGCGTCGAGATCTGCAAGTTCAGCGCCCCTTTGCCGCTGATTTGCACTTTCCTTTTACCATTCAAGGCGGTGGCTTGGTCCTTATACGTGACCCACAGCACGGCCGAGTCATCGGTGGCAAAGACGTCTTTGGCTTTACCGCTGTACAGCAATTCAGTTTTCTTCAAGATGCTCCTCCTCCAAAACGACAGATGCCAAACGTTCTTCCAAGGTGCCCCCTAACACGGTTAAGTGGCCCATTTTGCGGCCAGGGCGACCTTCGGCCTTACCGTAATCATGCAGATGCCACTCAGGATGCTGCGGCCACAACCGGCGCGCGGTGGCCAAGTCGTCACCCAGTAAATTCCGCATGACTGCTGGGGCAGTTAAGGTGATCGGTGGGATGGCCAAGCCGCAAATGCTCAGGATATGAGCCTGAAACTGAGAAAAATTCGTGGCCTCGATCGAGTAATGGCCAGAATTATGCGGCCTGGGCGCCAGTTCGTTGACGAGAATCTCGGTTTCACTTTCAAACATTTCGACCCCCAGCACCCCGCGTAAATCTAGGGCAGTCGCAATTTTAGTGGCCATTTCCACCACGCGGTGCTCCTCTAACCGACTCAAATGTGGCGCCGGGGCCAAGGTCGTATGCAGGATATGATCCTGATGGTGATTTTCTACAATCGGGAAACACCGCACCGCATCATTGCCGTCCCGCGTCACCATCACTGCCAGCTCACGCGAAAAGGCCACTCGCGCCTCTAAAATACAAGGCCCTTGCGCGACCAACGCGCGAGCGGCAGGTAAATCCTTTTCATTATTGATGTCTTGCTGACCGTGACCGTCGTAGCCGCCAGTGGTGGTTTTCAAAATCGCCGGCACCCCAATTTCGTGCACAGCCGGAATCAAGGCCGCCTCATCAGGCACCGCCGCAAAATTCGCCGTGGGCACGCCAGTGGTTTTAAGAAAAGTCTTCTCCGTGATGCGGTCGCGCGTGATCGCAAGCAGCCGCGTCCCTTGGGGCAAGGCGGCATATTGCTCAGCTGCTTCAAGCGCGGTTAAATCCACATTCTCGAATTCATAGGTCAACACGTCGCTGCGCTGGGCCAATTCGTCCAGCGCGGCAATATCATCGTAAGCCGCTTGCAGCTGAAAATCTGCCACTTGGCCGGCTGGTGCATGCGGGGTGGGATCCAGCACGCCCACCGTGTAGCCCATGGCTTTGGCCGCCAGCGCCATCATGCGCCCGAGCTGACCGCCACCGACAATACCAATCGTGGCAGGCGGTAAAATCACCTTAGTCATCGAGCCGAGCCTCGCTTTCTTGGGCCGCCAACGTTTGCGCCTGTCGAAAGGCGGTCAGACGTTTAGCCACACTTTGATCACGCACGCTTAAAATCGCCGCCGCGGTCAGCGCCGCATTTTTCGCCCCGGCTTCCCCAATCGCCATAGTAGCCACTGGTACGCCGGCTGGCATCTGCACAATCGACAGCAACGAGTCGACGCCATTCAATGTTCGGGTTTTGATGGGAACGCCAATCACGGGCAAGGTGGTATTTGCCGCCAACATGCCTGGCAAATGCGCTGCGCCACCAGCACCGGCAATGATGACATCAATCCCTGCCCCACGCGCACTTTTGGCAAACGCTCCTAAGGTGTCTGGCATGCGATGTGCTGATATCACGTGTTTTTCAAAGGAGATACCCAACTGGGATAACAACGCCGTGGCCTGCTTCATGGTCGGCCAATCCGAGGTTGATCCCATCACGACTGCAACGGTCAAGATGGTCACCTGCTTTCTTTGATTGGTTTGAGTTTATCATGGTTAATTGAGAATCTCAACGAAAATACAAATTATTTTAATTGTATTTCGATTTATTGTTCGTGTTTTAGTCGGACTGAAGGCACAAAAAAACAGGCATTCAGCGGCCGTTTTCCGCTAAAAGCCTGTCAAGACAGGGTTCTGTTTACTTTTCCGGGTACCGTTGTTCAAAATTGGCCACCGCACCGATCAAGTTCGCCGCTTCCGCGTAATGGCAAATCTTAATCACCGGATGTTGCGACGCAATTTCGATGGCCTTGAACACATTGACCATATGCCGTTCAATCCCTGGCAGGAGCTCCGGATTACGCGACACGCCGCCGCCCAACAGGAACAGTTCGGGATCATAGCTGTATTGCAGGTTAAAAATCACCTGCGCCAGCGACTCGTAGAAACCTTCAACTTCCTCGTGGGCCACGCGGTCGCCATTGGCTGCCCGCTGGAACATTTCCTCGCCGGTGATTTCCTCGCCGGTGCGCTTAGCATACGCTTCAGCGCGGTGAACGACGGTGGCTTGCTCTGACACAGAGCGACCATTTTGCAGCATAAAGCCGAATTCGCCGCCAAGCAAGTGGGCGCCATGTTCGACTTTCCCGTCGGCAATCAAAGCCCCGCCCACGCCAGTGCCTAGCACCAGCATGGCTACGCGGTTTTTGCCCACCGCGGCCCCACTTTTCACTTCGGCCAAGGCTGCACAATTGGCATCATTTTCAAAGGCCATCGGTAGGCCAAAGCGCTGTTCCAATTCGGGTTGAATCGGGAAATTGTGAATATAAGGCAATGCACTGGCGCCTTCAATCACGCCTGTGGCCTGATTGACCGCCCCTGGCGAGGAAATCGCCACCCCTTTGAGGTCGTGGCCTACTTTCATCTTGGCCACGGCTTCAGTCAAGCAATCATAAAAGCCGGCTAAGTCCTTCGGCGTCGGCTCCGCGAAGCGGTCCTGCAATTGTTCGCCATCCCACCGGGCAAACTTGATTGAGGTGCCACCAATATCGATTACAGCTAGTTCCATCTGCTCCATCTCCCGTTACACATTTGTATATACAAATACAGTCTAGCCGTTGGTGAGAGCGCTGTCAACGAAAGCTAGCCTTCGCCTCAAAAATACGACTCATCCTTGACGTTAAAGCCAAGGGTGAGTCGTATTCGCTGAATTAAGCTTTTTCCCCCACCCCAAAGGCCAGCCGCAGGGTTTGCATCGGATTGACGCCGCTGATCATGTAGTAAGCACTGAGCTCCCGCCATTTAACGGTGTTGCCGCGCCCCGCCGCCGTGGTGTCGATCACAATGGCCCCGCGCTGCGCTAGGGGTAGCGTGTTATTGTGAATAAAATTATCAATGTTTTGCGCCAGCACCTTGGCGTAATCAACCCCGTCAGCAGTTTTGACTGTGACGGCATAATTTCCCTGATGCCAGGTCAACTTGCTTAGGTCGGCTTGCTTCTGCAGATAGGCGGTGATATCATTCGCCAGCACCACCGCAGTCCCCACCAGCGGCTGATAAGCTAACGCCGCATCCGCCTGATCAGCTGCCGCGGTGCTGGTTGGGGTATGCTTTTGTAGAATCAATGGCGCCAGCGCCGCTTTTTGCTCCGTTGTCGTGAAGCTCAGCAGATAGTCACTGACATTGCCACTGGCCTTGACTTGAAGCGTCTCCTCATCAGAAAACGGCGTGAAATGAGGAAACTTCACGCCAGGTAGCTTCTTTTCGGTTTGCCGGGCCAAGGTCTTTACCTGGGTCGGTGAAGTGCCGGGAATCGGTTTTGGTTTGGCCGTTTGGCTGGTGGCAGCAGCTTGCGGCTTAGGCGTCGCGGCACTGGCCTGTTTGCCGCAACCAGCGGCAAACAAGAGCAAGACACAAGCGGCTAGTAATGGTTTTCTCCTCATATTCACACCTCTTTCTAATTGTAGTATAGCGGATGTGATAGCGCTTGCCTACGCTTAGTGAGAAATATTTGTGTTTTAAACGACCGCCTTTGTGCTTGGCACCAGGCGCCTACTCGGCATTAAAGGCTTGCTTTAATTGCCCATAATTCAGGTCAGACGTGTTCGGCACAATGATATCGGCTGCGCGCAGCACCCAATCATCACCAATTCCCACCGCAAACTGGCCGGCCGCCTTGATCGCCGCCACCCCTGCCGGTGCATCCTCAAAGCCAATCACCTCATCCGCGTCCAAACCCAGCAGCGCCTGCGCCGCCTGATAAATGTCCGGCGCCGGTTTGCCCTGCTGCACCTTGGCCGGGTCCGCCACGCCGGCGAAGAAATCGGCAATGCCCAGTTGGTCTAAAATCAATGGTGCATTTTGCGACGAAGAAGCGACTGCCATCATGACCCCATCGCCTTGGGCTGCTTCCAGCAAGTCAACAATCCCAGGGAGTAGCGCTTGTGGCGTCAGGCGTTTCACCAGCACTTGGTAATGGCGATTTTTTTCTGCCATCAAACTCGCTTTTTCTGCCGCACTGAATTGTTCCAACTCATGACCATACTGCAGCAGCAAGTTCAGCGAATCTAGCCGCGACCGGCCGCGCAAATCCGCATCGGCGGCGGCTGGCAAGTCGATGTTCAGCCGCTCGGCCAACTCGCGCCACGCCAGGAGATGATACTGCGCCGTATCCGCCAACACACCATCCAAATCAAACAGTAATCCTTTAAGCATCCGCTTCCTCCTTAACTAAATGTTGCATGACGCCACTCACCATCACGTCCAGCGGCGCCCCTGCCACCAAACGCACCTCGACCGTGGCACCCACTGCCACGGCCAACAGCCGATCGCGGTAATTCAGCTGGAACCGATAACCCTGCCAACCTGGCGGCAAAAACGGGTCGAACCGCAATTGGTCATGGTCATACCGCATTCCTGCGAAGCCTTGGACAATGGTCAGCCAGGCCCCTGTCATCGCCGTGATATGCAGGCCATCATCGGTGTCGGCATTGTAGTTGTCCAAATCCAAGCGCGCCGTGCGCTGGTAAAGTTCAATCGCCTTCGCTGGCCGTCCCAGTTCCGCCGCCAAAATTGCATGCACCGCCGGCGACAAGGAACTTTCATGGACCGTCAGGGGTTCGTAAAAGTCAAAATTGCGTTGCTTTTGAGCAAACGTGAATTGATCATTCAAAAAATACAACCCCTGCAGCACATCCGCCTGTTTGATAAAGGGGCTCCGTAAAATGCGGTCCCAGGACCAGTGTTGATTGATGGGCCGCTCTGCCGCCGGAATCGTACTGGCCGGCCGCAAATCTTTGTCGAGGAAAGTATCGTGTTGCACGAAAATCCCTAGCGCCTCATCTTCTGGATAGTACATCTGGTCAATGATGGCTTGCCACTGAGTTTGCTCGGCCGCCGCCACCTGCAAGCTGGCGGCCACCGCGTGGTCCGCTTGTGGTAGCCGCGCCAAGGTGTACGCGAGCGTCCACGCCGCCATCCGGTTGGTGTACCAATTGTTATTGACATTATTTTCGTATTCATTCGGCCCAGTGACCCCATGAATCATGTATTGCCCGTGGCGCTTGGAAAAATGCACCCGGTCTGCCCAGAAGCGACTAATCCCCACCAACACCGCAATGCCCTTTTGGTTCACATAACTTTCATCGCCGGTGTAGCGCGTATATTGCGCAATGGCAAAGGCAATGGCGGCGTTGCGGTGGATTTCCTCAAAGGTGATTTCCCACTCATTGTGACTCTCCAGGCCATTAAAGGTCACCATCGGATACAACGCGCCTTTTAACCCTTGCTGCTGCGCATTGTGGTATGCCCCAGATAATTGATCATATCGATACTGCAACAGCGCCCGCGCTGCTGCTGGTGGCGCGATGCCAAGGTACATTGGCACCACATAAGCTTCGGTATCCCAGTAAGTTGCCCCGCCATACTTTTCGCCGCTAAAGCCTTTCGGGCCAACATTGAGCCGCGGATCAGTGCCATCGTAGGTCATGAGAAGCTGAGCCAGGTTGAAGCGAATGCCTTGCTGAGCACCGACATCGCCGGTGATTTCAACGTCACATTGCGCCCAGCGGTGGGCCCATAGCTGGGTCTGTGTAGCGAGCGCCGCGGCAAAGCTTTGCTGCTGCAGCTGGGTCATCAACGCTTGCGCTGCCGTTGGTTGTTCGTTCGGGGCCACATCCCGGCTGGTCAGCACGATAACATCTTTTTCCAGTATCGCCTGCTGGCCCGCCGTTAAGCGCAAATGGCCAGTGGCAACCACCTGTCCTGGACTAGCGGCCACCTCAGCCGTCAGCGATTTGCCGTTAAGCCGCAGCGCCTGTTGCAAAAAAACGGTGAACTGCGGCACTTCATAGGGATTGGGTTTCGTCACCATCTGAAGCCAGTTGGCCACGGCGTTTTCCTGCACCGGGACCCAAAACCGTTCGTCATAGTTGCTGTCTTCATTGACCACATTGCCGTCCAGCTTAGCCGCGTAGTCGATTTGAGCTTGGCCCTGCAGCACCTGAATCGCCACTTCGATGAACGCCGCCTGCTTTATCTGGAGCGCTAGGAACCGGCGGCAGGTAAACTGCACCTGAGCCTGACCCACCTCATAGGTGAAGGAGCGCGTCAGCAAGCCTTGGTGCAAATCTAGGCGTAACGAAAAATCGCGATACCGTCCCTTCGCCAAATCCACCCGCTCCCCGTTCACTGTGAACTGCAGGTCAATGAAACTCGGCGCATTGATGGCCTTACCAAAATAAGGCGGGTACCCGTTTTTCCACCACCCGACCCGCGTCTGATCGGGAAACCAGACGCCACCTAGATAAGTGCCGAGCAGCGTGTCACCGGAATAGCCTTCCTCAAAGTTCCCCCGCATCCCCATGTAGCCATTGCCAATCGCCGTCAAACTCTCTTGCAGGCGCTTAGTCGCCGGCGCCAAGGTATGGGTGCTAATTACCCATGGATCAAGGTCAAACAGCCTGTTCATCGCTCCGCCCTCGCTTTCACATCGCTTAACCGTTGCCTTTATAGTTGACCGATGACAAAGCCCTTTGGCGCCAGGATGCCATCCTGGTACCCTTGGCTGAGTCCAGCAGCAGCCGCTACCGCCACTGGCCCGGATGTGGTATTGAAATAACCCACAATTTGCTCTGCGCCTGACCGAGTGACGCGGAGCAAGCCTGGCGCGGTCACCATCAAGCGAACCTCACCTGTACCCAAAGTCCCCGCGTGCTGCCGCCGATAACGCACCACAGCCTGCACCTTTTGCCACCAAGTGCTGCCTAACTGTGGCCAAGCCATTGGCCGCCGATTATCAGGATCTGGCCCACCAGTCATCCCCATTTCCGTGCCGTAATACAGCCCTGGCATACCCGGCTGCAGGAACATAAACACCAGCGCTTGCAGCGCCAAGGCTTGGTCGCCACCAGCCTGACTGAGCAGCCGCGGGGTATCATGCGAATCCAGCAAATTCAGCATGGCTTGATTGATTGGGGTGCGATACCACATACGCTGATCGGCCAGCTGCGCCACCAGCGCCGGCGCATCAAGTTCACCGGTCAAAAAATGGGCCAGGATGGTTTCGGTAGCAGGATAATTCATCACCCCATCAAACTGATCGCCATTGAGCCACGGCTGGCTGGAATGCCAGACCTCCCCCAGAATCAAGCAGTCGGGTTTAACGGCACGCACTGCTGCTCGGAATCGCCGCCAGAAATGATGATCCACCTCATTGGCCACATCCAGCCGCCAGGCATCGATGTCAAACTGTTTGAGCCAATAGGTCGCGACCCCAAGTAGATACGCCTGCACCTCAGGATTGGCGGTGTTCAATTTAGGCATGCTGGCTTCAAAGGCAAAGGTGTCATAGGTCAGCGGATCGGTCTGGTTCGGTGCCAGCGTAGGGCCATGAAGATGAAACCACCCCGCAAACCGCGATTCGCGTCCGTGTTTGACCACATCCTGCCACTGCGGGCTTTGGGCCCCGAGATGATTAAACACCCCATCCAGCATCACCTTCATCCCCCGCTGATGCGCTACGCTCACCACCTGTGCGAACAAGGCCTTATCGCCAAATGCCGGGTCAATCGCATAATGGTCAACCGTGTCGTATTTATGATTAGACGGCGCAGTAAACAAGGGGCAGAAGTAAAGGCCATTGATGCCAAGCGCCTCCAGATCCCCCAGGTGATCAAGCACCCCTTGCAAATCGCCGCCGAAATAGTCCGTGCGCGATGGATGCGTGTCAGGCTCCCAAGCGCGCGCCCCAGCGGGATCATTACTCATATCCCCGTTGGCAAACCGTTCCGGGAAAAGCTCATACCAGACGGTGCCCGCCGCCCAGGCCGGAGGCCGGGCGGCATCGATGGCATGCAAGTAAGGCAGGGGAAAGCGATCACGCTGGCGATTAGCTGGTGTATCAGCCCGCAAACCGCGGTCCGTGGCCAGCAAGATTGTGCCATCTACCCCCACCACTTGAAACAGATACTGCAACCGCCGATAGGGCACCGTGACAGCCACGGTCCAGTGATCATCAGTCGTCCCCGTGGCTGAGCGCACCAGCGCCTGGCTTTGGTAAACCCAACCAGGTCTGCCGCCAGCATCAGCCTCCGTCAGGTACGGGTCGCCATACAACAAGTTCACCTGGGCGACATCGCCTTTGGCCGTGTGAAAACGTACCTCCACCTGGTTAGGCCCTAGCAAATAGCAATCCTCTGAATCTGGTCGATGTTTCAGCGCTGCTGTGTTCATCGCTTCGCCTCCTTGTATGCGCTTTCAGATTACGCAATATTGACGCAAGCGACAAGTAAAACCACTTGGAATCAAAAAAACCACCGCGACTGCTCGCGGTGGTTCTGCAGAACTGATTTACTTATCTTCCGCAGTGAATTCGGCAACGAGCTTTTCGTTGTCTTCATTCGTCGTGGATTCGGTAACGGCACGTTCTGCCAACGTCTGCATGTATTCAGCAGACAGGTGCTTCATCTGGCTGCGCACGCGCAGAACAGACGTTGCTGACATGGAGAACTCGTCGAGCCCCATGCCCATCAAGATTGGCACCATGATTGGGTCGCCAGCGGCTTCCCCACACATGCCAGCCCACTTGCCTTCTTTATGTGCCGAGTCGATGATGTGCTTGACTAAGCGCAAAATGGAAGGGTTGTATGGCTGATACAGGTAGGAAACGCGTTCGTTGCCCCGGTCAGCGGCCATCGTGTACTGGATTAAGTCGTTGGTCCCGATTGAGAAGAAGTCGGCGACCTTGGCAAATTGATCGGCCAAAACCGCTGCAGCAGGAATTTCCATCATCATCCCGGTTTGGATGCTGTCGGAAACCTTGACGCCTTCTTGAACCAACTTGTCCTTTTCTTCCAAGAAAATCTTCTTGGCCGCTTTGAACTCGTTGATGGTCCCAATCATTGGGAACATGATCCGCAGATTACCAAAGGCAGACGCCCGAATGAGCGCGCGCAACTGGGTGCGGAAGATATCCTGCCGGTCCAAACTGATGCGAATCGCACGATAACCCAAGAATGGGTTGTCTTCAGCTGGCAGTGGCAGGTATGGCAGCTTCTTGTCGCCACCAATGTCCATGGTCCGCACAACGACTGGTTTTGGATTCATGGCTTCCAAGACTTGTTTGTAAGCCTGGAATTGGTCTTCTTCGCTAGGCAGCTCAGAAGAATCCATGTACAAGAACTCAGTCCGGTACAAACCGATGGCTTCAGCCCCATTAGCCAGCACGCCATCCAAATCCTTAGGCGTCCCGATGTTGGCCCCAAGTTCAAAGTGCTTACCATCAGCAGTGATGGTCTTAGCTGTCTTCAGCTGAGCCCATTCTGCCTTCTGGGCGGCATAATCCTTAGCGGCTTTTTCGGAAGCAGCGATTTGATCGGCGCTTGGGTCGATGGTGACTTCACCAGTCAAGCCATTAACGGTCAAGGTTTGGCCGTTGGTGACATCCTTGGTCACTTCGTCTGTCCCAACGACAGCTGGAATTTCCAAAGAACGAGCCATGATCGCGCTGTGCGCAGTCCGGCCACCAATATCGGTTACGAACGCCTTGACGAATTTCTTATTCAGCTGAGCGGTATCAGATGGGGTCAAATCATGGGCAACCACAATGACTTCTGAATCAATCAGCGCTGGGTTCGGCAACGAACGACCAAGCAAATGTGCCAACACACGCGTGGACACGTCGCGGATATCCGCTGCGCGTTCTTGCATGTATGGGTTGTCGGTCATAGCCTCGAAGGTCGTGATAAAACCGTCGGAAACGGACTTCAACGCTGATTCAGCGTTAACGCTGTCGTCTTTGATCTGAGTTTCAATGGCCCCGGTGAACTCTGGGTCAGCCAAAATCATCATGTGGGCATCGAAGACTTGCGCCTCTTCTTCCCCTAATGACTCAGCCGCTTTAGCCCGGATGGTCTCCAGTTCCGAATTACTTTGATCGAGGGCGGTGTGCAACCGGTCGATTTCCTTTTGTGCATCATCAATCGTGGACTTTGAAAATGACAAATCGGGTTGCACTAAGAGGTATGCCTTCGCCGTAGCGACGCCATCACTTGCCGCGATCCCTTTAAGTTCTTTTGTCATTAGTTGGACAGGCCTTCCTTTTTCATCGTCTCTTCGATTGCAGCGATGGCTTCTTTTTCATCAGCGCCTTCTGCGGAAATCGTAACGTCGGCACCCTGGCCAACACCCAGGCTCATAACGCCCATGATGGACTTCAAGTTAACGCTCTTGCCCTTGTATTCAAGGTTGATATCTGAGTTGAACTTGCTTGCAGCCTGAACCAGCAAGGTGGCTGGACGGGCGTGGATCCCTGTTTCTGCTACAACATTAAATTCGCGTTTTTCCATGACTAATCTGCTCCTTCGTATTTAAACTTTTGCCGAATAGAATGAGGCATTCTATTTCTTGTAAACCTTACCATTATTCCGTTTTCACGGCAAGTGGTGGCTGTGGTTTTATTCATCCGTTGCGGATTGGTAGTGATAAATAATGATGCCCTCACGCTTAGCTGAGCCAACGATTTCTTTGCGCGCTGGGTAATTGGTCCAGGCGCTACGAAAAGCCAGGAACGTTTCTGGCGTGATCTCGATCTCATCAAGCTTGCCAGCCCGTAAATCGTCCATCATTTGCACGTAATCAGGTGCCATTCGCTTGCCCCCTCTCCGGAGACTATTTTAGACTAGAGGGGGCAGGATGACTAGTCATTCAACCTGCAAAAATGTTGAAGGGCCGCGGGTGCGGTCGAGGCAGCGCCGGGTTGGGTGGTCCGGCTGCGGGGTCGGCTGGAGCCAAACAGCGGTCTCCAGCCTCAACGGGGAGCCGACCATCGCTTCGCTCCGCGTCGTCTCCCCGTTGCCCCCAGTTAGCCCAGGAGCTGCCTGCTCCGCAGTCACCTCGTGGGCTAACTGTTTCGCGGCTGGACCACCCATCCATCTGCCGCCACGACCACAACCGCTAGCAAACGGTAACGACTACGCTTTTGGTTCTCCATGGCTCTATAGATTCCTCCCTATCATTTATATTCGTCAGATGTCGATTGTCGCAAGATAGGATGCGGCCCAGCACAGTCAGCATGTAACTTCTACTGTTCGCGAGCGGGTGGCGCTGGTGGTGGGCGGAGCTTGGTGAGGGTCTGGCAGTGAATCGATTAGCGACAGAAAGACCGGCGCGCTTTTTGCGCTGGGCTTTCCAGAGCTAATCGCGGCAGTTTTGAAGACGCACCGGAGCGAAGCGACTGCGGCTTCAAAACTAGGTCCGAGACCGCACTATGGCTCGGACCGGCCGCACTGCCAGCACCCCCGCCAAGCGGAGCCCACCGCCGGCGCCACCCGCGTCAGCCACCCTCCTCCGAACAAAAAGTAAGAAAGATTAGCACTCTATGGTCGAGAGTGCTTGCATTTTGGTTTGAAGGGTGTAAACTAAAGCCAAGGTCAAAGAAGGTCAAAATTCTTGACCACTCTGCAAAGCGGCAGAGGAAGCGAAGAAGAAAGGTTGTGAACAACGGTGCTCTGTGAAAACTGCCATCAAAACCCGGCCACCATTCACCTGTATACCAGCGTCAATGGTCAGCGCCAGGAAATCAACCTATGCCAAAACTGCTATCAGCAGCTTAAACAACAAGCAGGAGGCAATATGAACCCAACGAATGCAAGTAACGATCCGTTCGGCTTCAACAGCCTTGATGACATCTTCCGCGCCATGGCTAATGGCGCCCAAGGCCAGCCAGACCAAACCCCACCCACCCAAAGCGGGCGCGGCGGCAATGGTAATGGCAACGGCCGCGGGGGCAATGGTCGCGGCGGCCAAGGCGGCAACTCCGTCTTAGGTCAATTCGGCGTGAACCTCACGGCGAAAGCGAAGAATGGCGAAATCGATCCGGTCATCGGCCGTGATGGTGAAATCGCCCGGGTTATCGAGATTTTGAACCGCCGCACGAAGAATAACCCCGTGCTTATCGGGGAAGCTGGGGTGGGTAAAACCGCCGTGGTTGAAGGACTCGCCCTGAAGATTGCCAACGGTGAAGTCCCAACCAAACTACAAGACCGCCAAGTCGTCCAACTCGACGTGGTCTCCCTGGTGCAAGGCACCGGGATCCGCGGTCAGTTCGAGCAGCGGATGCAACAGCTGATTGATGAACTGAAAAAGAACCCGAATATCATCTTATTTATCGACGAAATTCACGAAATTGTTGGCGCTGGTAACGCTGAAGGCGGCATGGACGCCGGCAACGTGCTCAAGCCTGCCCTCGCCCGCGGCGAACTGCAGCTGGTGGGTGCAACGACTTCCAATGAATATCGCCAAATCGAAAAAGACTCTGCCCTCGCCCGGCGGCTGCAGCCGGTCACCGTGGAAGAACCGAGTCCTGAAGAGACCATTGAAATTCTCAAAGGCATCCAGCCGCGCTACGAAGCGTATCACCATGTGAAATACACCGATGATGCCATTGAAGCCGCAGTGAACTTGTCCAATCGCTACATCCAGGATCGCTATTTGCCGGACAAGGCCATCGACCTGCTCGATGAAGCCGGCTCCCGCAAGAATTTGACCATCACGGTGGCTGATCCCAAAGCCATTCAGGCCAAAATCGACGAAGCCGAAAAGCAAAAGCAAGACGCCTTGAAGCAGGAAGACTACGAAAAGGCCGCTTTCTACCGCGATCAAGTGTCTAAGCTGGAGAAAATGCAACAAACAGACACCAAGCAAGCCGCCAGCGATACCCCTTCCGTCACCGAGAAAGACATGGAACAAATCGTTGAACAGATGACGAATATCCCAGTCGGCGAGCTCAAGGAGCAAGAACAGCAGCAGCTGAAGAATTTGGTGCCAGATCTGGAAAGCCACGTCATTGGTCAAAACCAGGCCGTGGAAAAAGTGGCTCGCGCCATTCGCCGCAACCGGATTGGCTTCAACAAGACCGGTCGGCCGATTGGTTCCTTCCTGTTCGTTGGCCCAACTGGCGTGGGTAAAACCGAGCTGGCCAAGCAGCTGGCCAAAGAACTATTTGGTTCCGAGAACGCGATGATCCGGTTTGACATGTCGGAGTACATGGAAAAATTCAGCGTGTCTAAGCTCATCGGTTCGCCTCCTGGCTATGTCGGCTATGAAGAAGCCGGCCAGCTGACCGAGCAAGTGCGGCGCAATCCGTACAGTTTGATCTTGCTGGATGAAATCGAAAAGGCCCACCCTGATGTGATGAACATGTTCTTGCAGATTCTGGACGACGGCCGCCTGACGGATAGCCAAGGCCGCACGGTTTCCTTCAAAGACACCATCATCATCATGACTTCCAACGCCGGCTCCACCGACGCCGAAGCCAATGTCGGGTTTGGTGCTTCGATTAACGGTACTTCCAAGTCCGTGCTCAATCAGCTGGGCAACTACTTCAAACCTGAATTCCTGAACCGCTTCGATGATATTGTCGAATTCAAGGCTTTGGATAAGGCAGATTTGATGAAGATTGTCAGCTTGATGATTGCCGACACCAACGCCAATATCAAAGACCAAGGCTTGACGATTAAAGTCACCGAACCGGTCAAAGAGAAGTTGGTTGAACTGGGCTACGACCCGGCGATGGGTGCCCGCCCGCTGCGCCGCGTCATTCAGGAACAAATTGAAGACCGCGTGGCTGACTACTATCTCGATCACCCACAAGCCAAAGCGCTTGAAGCGCGGATTGAAAAAGGTGATATTGCCATCACCGATAGTGCTACGGCCTAGCGCCTTTGCCGCCAGTTTCGATGCGAAACTGGCGGCTTTTTTGTTATTTTAAATGCTCGTGACTGATTAAAATGATGAGTTATAACAGAATAGTGAGAAAGTTTTGGTTTTTGGTCACCGTTCCCTTATAATGAAGACAGATAATTCGAGACTGGGGGCATACATTATGCGGTTGATCGATAACACCAATAGCTACCCGCATCTGGTGGCACAACAGCTCGCCCATACGGACACGAACTATATCAAGGTCTATTCCCTAGGGAGTACCACAGTGATTTTCACCAGGGCGCAGGGCCACGATGAGTTACTGTTCACCAATGAGCGGCGCAATATCAAAGATCCAGAAATTGCATTTGCGTTGGATAAGCTCTCCAATGTCGCCTTTAAGGATGTCAACGTCATTCGCGGCGATAAGCTCGCCGAAGTGTCCTTGACCACGGAAGAAATCTGATTAAAGGCAAGGCGCCAGCACATGGCGCCTTTTTTGTCTGCTAGGAGGTCACCATGAGTTTTCTTTCAACGCTAAAAGCCCTCTTCACGCGCCCGGCCCGGCGGCAAACCCCAGCTTCAGTGACACGGCCCAAGGGCCAGCCACGGGCCAATCAACAAACCCCGCCAGTCGCACCCAGTCCAACCCCGCGGGTGGCCAACAGCTTGCCGCCTGCCACCGGCCCAACCAGCCGCAATGTGCGCGTCGCTGTCTATTACCGCCAGCGCGGCATGCAAAAAGCACTCTATCCAGCCCAGTATTTTCACGGTCCCACTGGCGCCAAGCTGACCTTCCCGTGGCCAGTGTTACCAGGGTATGAGCTTGTCGAAATCACTGGCTATATTGACCGTTTTCCGCAGACCAACCAGGTCATCTACCTGCTATACGAACCCCATCTGGCCGCCCCGGTCACTGTCTATCACCGCGACGAGCAAGGCCATCTGTTAACGGCGCCCCAGCTACATATTGGCCCCCTCAATGCCAGCTTCACTGCGCACGCGCTGGCAGATTATCCGCTCGCTGCTGGCGAAGCCGCAACGCAGCAAGGGCACTTCACCAAAACCGCCCAAACCTTGCGTTTTCGGTATCGACTCCGCCCAGAGCTCACCCGCGAGGCCGCCCCGGCCACCTATGTGGAACTGCTGGCTGCCAAATCAGCCTATGCGACGCCAAACGCGCCTAGTGCCTACCGCCGCACCTTACCGCTACATTCTTTCTGGCGGGTCTTCAGTATTGCGCAAAGTGCCACTGGCGAGATTTGGCTCGATTTAGGTGGCAGTCTGTGGATCACCGCTGATCTCACCATGCCGCAGGACACCAATCCTTACCTGCCCGCGCCTGCCACCTTACGCCTCCCTGACCCGGCCCGGGCCGTGACCTTCACGCCGATTCAACAGGTCGCCGTCGTCGATACTTTCAGCGCTGTTTCCTTATGGACCGCGCCATACGAAACGGTTAAACCAGACCGCTTGGCTGCTGGTAGCACGGTACAACTGATCCGGCTGGCGGTGGTCAGCGATGGCAGCCAGTGGTATCAGCTCAGCACTGGCGCTTATGTCCAAGGGCTGTATCTTGATTTAACAGAGGCATAATCATTAATGGCCATTGGTGGCGAATCCCCAGATTCCCCACCAATGGCCTTTTTGACTCGTGCATTTTCGCTCCGGCCCCTTGCTCCACTTAGGCACAAAGCAAAACCCCCACTGCCAAAGCAGTGAGGGCAACAAGTGATTAACGGGTGAACAGTGGGTCAACGCCAGCGACAATGGGCGCAGTGTCGTCATCATAACCAACGGCGCTCATCCCCAGCTCAACGTCCGCGAGATATTTCTCGCCGGTTTGACCTAGGGCTTCGGTCAGCGCCGTCATGGCGGCTTCATCGGCCTCCGGGGCATCGACGATCAAAATCAGATGTTCGGTGCCATCGTAGTGCATTAGCCGCAGCCAAGCCCGCTTGACGGATTCGGCCTTGGTTAGCTTAGCTTTCAGTGCCGGCCACAGGTCCTTCGGCAAATCAGTCGGGTCGCTGACGGCCACTTGCACCTCGTCCTTGTCAGCATGGTGCGCACGCGCCTGTTTGGCCAAATCAGCCACCATCGGCCGGTCGAGGAAGATGTTATCAGCGAAAGGATTGATGGCAATGCCATTGACCGAATCGTTATTTTTAATCAGTTCAGACAAATCATAAAAGTTGATTGGCAAAATTGAGGCCCGGTCAACATTCTCATCCAAGCCGGCATTGTGCCAGTTGTCGAACATCATGTTGACTTCCTGCCAGTCGGTGAACAGCGGCTGGATTTGGCGATTGTCCTGCGTGGTCATCAGCGGGAACTTCATGTCAACGTCAGCGTCCATTTGCGCCTTGCCGGCTTCGTCGGTTTTGATTTCCTGATCAGCCAGCACCACCATCAAAAGCGTTGAGTGTTCAATCAGTTCTTCAAGAAAGGCACTCATGTTTTCATCGTTGTCTTCCAGCCGGTAGCTATTCCACTTGGCCAGCAGGCCATCATTCGTGACGCCTTGAACGGCCAAATTGTGCTCGTTTTCTGTCATTTCAAACTCCTCCTCCGCTCGCAGCGGTGCTTACAGTTTCGCAGTTAATTTCACGTCAGGATACTTATCAGCAAACCAGCGCTCGGCGTACTGGTTTTCAAACAGAAACAGCGGCTGGCCTTGCATATCCTTGACCAGTAAATTCCGCGTACTGCTCATCTTTTCATCCAATTGCTCAGGGTCGATCCAGCGTGCCACGCGGCTACCAATCGGGCTCATCACGACTTCCGAATTGTATTCATTTTGCATCCGGAATTTGAAGACTTCAAACTGCAACTGCCCCACCGCCCCGAGAATGTAATCGTTGGTGGTGTACGTGCGATACAGCTGCACAGCGCCTTCTTGCACCAGCTGCTGCATCCCCTTGTGGAAACTCTTTTGCTTCATGACGTTTTTCGGCGTCACGCGCATGAACAACTCAGGCGTAAACTGTGGCAGTTTCTCGTATTCCACCGGCGTCTTGCCGGCATAAATCGTATCGCCGATTTGAAAATTCCCGGTGTCATACAAGCCGACAATATCGCCAGCCACTGCAGTTTGGACTTGTTCCCGGCTATCGGCCATGAATTCGGTCGAATTGTTCAGGCGCAGCTTCTTATCGGTGCGGGTCAAAGTGACATCCATGCCGCGCTCGAACTCGCCGGCGCCGATGCGGACAAAAGCAATCCGGTCGCGATGATTCGGATTCATGTTAGCCTGAATTTTGAATACAAAGCCAGAAAAATCTGGGGCCGTTGGGGACAATTCCGTGCCATCAAGCAGGCGATGCGGACCAGGTTCCGGCGCCATGTTGACGAAATGGTCCAAGAAGGTCTGAACCCCGAAGTTCGTCAGCGCGGAGCCAAAGAATACCGGTGTCTGCTCGCCGCGCATGATTTTTTTCAAATCATACTGATTGCCAGCGTCATTGAGCAGCTCGATATCACCCAACGTGTCGCGATAAATCGACTCATTCGTCAGCGGCTCGCTTGGATCCAGCTCACCGTCTGCGTTCAACGGCAGATACTTGTCCCCAGCTTCATTGTCACGGTATAGCTCAATGCGGTTCGCCACGCGGTCGTACAAGCCAACCAGGCCTTTACCCATGCCAATCGGCCAGTTCATCGCATACCCTTCGATGCCCAGCAAGTCTTCTAGCTCGGCAATCAGATCCAGCGGTTCGCGACCATCGCGGTCCAGCTTGTTCATGAACGTGAAAATCGGAATGCCGCGCTGTTTGACGACCTTGAACAGCTTTTTGGTCTGGGCTTCAATCCCTTTGGCCGAGTCAATGACCATCACTGCGGCGTCCACCGCCATCAAAGTGCGGTAAGTATCTTCGGAGAAATCTTCGTGCCCTGGGGTATCCAAAATGTTGATTTGCTTGCCTTGGTAGCCAAACTGAAGCACCGAACTCGTGACCGAAATCCCGCGCTGCTTTTCAATGGCCATCCAGTCAGACTTAGCAAAGTGGCCAGACTTACGCCCCTTCACCGTTCCGGCTTCGCGAATCACGCCTCCGTACAACAGCAACTGCTCGGTAATCGTCGTTTTCCCGGCATCGGGGTGAGAAATGATCGCAAACGTCCGCCGTTTGGCCACCTCATCCTTTAATTCTTGTGGTTTCATAACTTAAATTCCTTTCAAAATCCCGCCAGCGATCGACAACCGCGCACTCACATTGGCCCAACCTCGCTTCATAAAATAAGCCCCGGCAACAGTCCACCGAGACTAGGTCTTTTTAATATTATAGTGAATACAGGGAACCACCGCAACTAAAGGCGCAAAGCAGGCTGTGAAAGTGGCTGATTTTAGCCTGATGGGTAGCTTAGTTCAGCGCCTTGAAGCCTGCTTTTGGCTTCGAGGTGATGAACGTAGCTAGCCACTCAGGCGTTAGCCACCTGGAGCGCAATTACAGTCTACGAACCAAGGCTTTTCTACGCTTCCCCATCTTCCCGTTTCGGTCCGGCCGCTTGCGGCTGCTTCGGCAAATGCAAATGCACATTAATCAGCCGCGACTTTTCAATCTTGCCGGACGTCAACGTGCCACCGGGAATCGGAATGGTTTCCTTTTTGTGATTGGTCGGAATGGCGCCAAGTTGATTAATCATATAACCAGCGATGGTATCGACATCAGGGGCGGTTAAATGCAGGTCGAATTCGGCATTGAAGTCATTCAACGTCATCCGGCCGTTGACCAGAAAATCATCCTCGTCGAGCTTGGTGTAGTTCACCGTGGCCAAATCCGATTCGTCATCGATATCGCCGACGATTTCCTCAATCAAATCTTCAATCGTGACGATGCCAACCACCCCGCCGTACTCGTCAAGCAGGATGCCCATTTGCTGCTGGCGAATGCGCATTTCTGTCAGCAAATCATCAATGCTGATGGTTTCAGGGACAAATAAAGGATCCGTCATAATGTCTTCCAGCCGCACCTGTTCAAAGCCAACTTTGCGGGCGGCGCGCAGCAAGTTTCGCACATGCACAATGCCCACCACCTGATCCTTGTCACCTTGATAAACTGGGATGCGCGAGTAGATATTGCCAAGAATTTCGTCAATCGCTTCGGAATCTGGCTCGTCGGCATTAACCATGAAGGCATCAATGCGCGGCACCATCACTTCGCGGGCTAACTTGTTGGACAAACTGATGATGCCTTCCAGCATTTCATATTCGTCCTTATCGATCGCGCCGGATTGCTTGCCGCTTTCAATCATGGACACCATTTCCTCACGGGTGACGTGATCGCCTTGCGCCGCAAACTTCAGCGGCGTTAACTTCATCAGCAAGTTCGTGGAAGCCGATAGCAACCACACGAAGGGCCGCAGCGCCACGCTCAGCCAGGAAATCGGCGTCACCGCCGCTTTTGCCACCCGCTCCGTCATTTGGAGCGCCACTTGTTTGGGATAAAGCTCACCGAACACCAGCGAGAAATAGGACAAAATCAGCGTGACCACAATCACAGCCAGCTCATGGCCAAAACTCAAACCACCAAACACCGGCTCCAGGCGGGACGCTATCGTGGTCGCCGCGGAAGCCGAAGCGAAGAAGCCGGCGAAGGTAATGCCGACTTGAATTGTAGCCAAAAAATTGGTCGAGTTGTTCATAATGGTGACCAACTTGGCTGCCTTTTTATCGCCGGCCTTAGCCTGGCCTTCCATTTTCGATCGGGACAACGACACCACTGCGATTTCTGCCGCGGCAAAGCAGGCATTAATCACAGTCAAAATCACAATCAGTAATAATTGGCTCCATAAAGGACCCGCAGAATCACCACTCATCAGAACTTTCCTTTCTTAACTCGCCGGGATGGCGTTAACGTGTTTTCGGTTTTTGCAGCAGGGTTTGCTCGCTTTGCCGCTGCTGCTTGTGGAAGCGATACAGCTCGGCCGCATAGGTGACGATGGTTTTACCTACCGCGTAAGCTGGCACTGCCAAAATCGTGCCGAGAATGCCCCAGAGATTGCCCGCCACCAGCAGCAACACAATGATGGTCAGCGGATAAATATCCAGGCTGCGGCCAATAACATTCGGATAAATCAGGTTGCCGTCGGTTTGCTGGACAATCAGCACCACCACAATGACCAGCACCACCTTACCCCAGCCTTGGGTCAGCGCCACCATCAGCGCCGGCGCAATACCGATATACGGCCCAAGATAAGGAATGATGGTGACCACGCCGGCAATAAAGCCCAGCAAGAATGCGTAAGGCATGCCGATAATCAAATAGCCGATAAAAGTGAACGTCCCCACGAACAAACACTCAATCGCCTGCCCAGCAATGTAATGCGACAGGGTCGAACTCATCCGGGTGAACACCGTGCTGATTTCCGTTTGGTACTTATCTGGGAACACCCGCTGCACCGCCGGCACCAACCGTTCGCCATCTTTCAGCATGTAAAACAGCAAGACGGGGATGGTGATGACGCTGATGACAGTGCCGGCCACCGAGCCAATCAAGCTGGGCACGCCACTGGTGAAGCCACCAAGGATTTTCGGCAAAATGGTCGCCGGTTCGACTTTCAGTTTGGCAATCAGCTTGGCCACGCCGAACTGTTGATACCAGCGATACCGGGATAACTCCGACAGTTCCGTACGCAGGTTTTTCAGTAGTGCCGGCAGGCCGGTGACTAATTGCGTGATCTGGTCAATCAAGTTCGGAATAATCGTGGCAATCAACAGCCCAATCAGGCCGATGACGACGAGAAACACGAAGGTGATGGCGCCGGCGCGAGGAATATGCGCTTTGGTCATGAGATTAATTAACGGATTGAACAGATAGAACAAAAATCCCGCTACCAGAAAAGGAATGAGCAAGGTGGAAAAGAACGTCGCGATCGGCGCAAACAAAAAGCTCAAGTTGGACAGGCAGATGATCAAGATCACAATGATCAGCGCCTCCAGCGACCAATACATCAGCCGCGATTCGCGTAACCGTTCAAACAAAGCCATCCCTCCTCACGAAATGATTACTAACTTTAGTATATCGGATTATACCACCTTTGTAATGTAGATAACCGGTTGCCGCCGCTGCTCTTTTCATTTTAGATGGTGATGCTATAATAAGTCATCTCAAAAACAGGGAGCCACGGCGTTATGGAATTTAAAATTACTACTGATCTTGCTTCACAAACTTATCAAGATGCCTTAAAGATTCGCACCACCGTCTTTGTGGACGAACAACACGTCCCTGCCGACCTCGAAGTCGACGCAGACGAGGCCAAGGCCATATATTTTGTCGCCTATGATAGCGGCCTGCCGGTGGCCACCGCTCGCCTGCTACCAGAAGACGGCGGCTACCACGTGCAGCGCGTGGCGGTGATGAAAGCTTACCGCCACCATGGGGTTGGCCAAGTGTTGCTTGAAGAGCTCACAGCATACGCCAAAGCGCACGCCATCAAAACGATGCGCCTCGGCGCGCAAGTGCAGGCGGTGGGCTTCTATAAAGCCCTCGGTTACCAGCTCACAGACCGGCCAGAATTTCTGGACGCCGGCATCCGGCACCGCGAAATGCAATTAACCCTTTAGAATCAGAAACGGTCGGCAAACGCCGACCGTTTTCTGATTCTAGCTACGGTGAACATGGTGCTCAATCCGCTTTTCCGGCTGGGCCCACAGTGCTAACAACGCCACGTCCACAATGATGGTCAAAGGCGGCCAGAGAAACGCCAGCAAAATCGCGATCACATTGCCACTGATAGTCACCAGCGGCTTGTAATAGCCTTCACCCAGCAACCCGACCAGCGCCGTGTTGTGGCGGTCGGCGTGAATCAGCAACCTGATCAATAACCAAAAAGTCACATCCATCAGCAGCATCACGACGCCGTAAGTCATCTCCGGCACATAGCTGTCTAAGTGCTGAGCGCCGACCCAGGACGTGGCAAACGGCATCAAGGACGCCGCAAACAAAAACGCCAAATTGGCCCACAGGACGCGACCGTTTATTTTTTTAATCAGCAAAAATAAATGATGATGATTGTTCCAATACACCGCCATGGTGAAAAAGGAAATCAGATAAATCAAAAAGACGCTGCGCATCCCCCACAACGCCGCGAAGCTACCCGCTTCTGGGGCGTGCAGGTCCAAAACCATAATGGTAATGATAATGGCGATCACGCCATCAGTGAACGCTTCAAGGCGACTTTTGGGCATGGCTACTCCTCCTATTTGACGGCGGCGTCGTACTCGGCTTTGGCCTGCACCCAGCGGTCGTGATCCGCGGCAGTCAGCGCCCGCAGCACATGGGCCGGATTGCCCACTGCAATCACTGCATCAGGTAAATCCTTCGTCACCACACTCCCCGCGCCAACAATCGTGTTATCACCAATCGTCACGCCAGGCAGGACGGTCACGTCGCCGCCGAGCCAGACATTGTTGCCAATCGTGATGGGCTGCGCGTATTCAACTCCAGAGTTGCGAATGTCCGCATCCAGCGGGTGCCCTGGTGTCAGCAAGCTGACCCGCGGACCAAACAGCACGTTATCGCCAATCGTGATAGGCGCCACGTCCAGCATGATGGGATCGTAGTTGGCGTAGAAATTCTGGCCAATGTGGGTGTTGATACCGTAATCCACCCGCAGATTTGGTTCAATGTAGCCGCCTGTCCCAATCGCGCCAAATAGCTGGTGAAGCAGGTCCGTCCGCTTCGTTTCTTCGGTGGTGGCGAGGGCGTTAAACTGCGCCATCAGCTGCCGCGCCTTGCGCCTTTGTGAGGCAAGGTCCGCGGCATCGGCGCGGTAGAGCTGTCCTGCCACCATGCGGTCATGATCAATCGAACTCATCATAGCCCTCCAGTTGATTTTCATTGATGTACAGCAGATAGTCAACGCTGGCCACTTCACCAGCCTTGACCGGATATGATTCGATGTAATATGGATTGTCGGTTTGGCCAATATGCGCCGGAATCGGGAAGCCGGCTTTTTCGAGCACTTCCAGACCCTTAGCGAAAGTGGTTTGCACCGGCAGTTGATTCAAAATCCCATTCGCCGGCTTGCTGGCCTTACCCACCGTGGCGGCTGGCAGCTTCACGCCTTCCAGCCCTGCTGGCACCGGCGTATCAGCTTCGGCCAAGCTGCCGATCCAGTACTGGAAATTATCGTAAGGCGAGAAAATCACCAGGTACGCGCGATTTGGCGTCGGCACCACGGCATCCAACGCCTCAAAGTACCCGGCCGCCTCGAATTCCTGCCAGCAGGTAAAAAACGTCCCCATTTGATCCGAATCGGTGGCGGTATACACCTTGCCGATAAATTGACTCGCAGGCTGATTTAGTAATGCTGTCATTGATTTTCCTCTTTTCCATAAAATAAAAACGCGAGGTTCCCCTCGCGCCTAACCGCAACCGCGCGGCTTCGGGTCTACACCCGGTGAGACAACTGCAAGTACCGGTTGTACCACAGATCAACATAGGCCTGTGAAAATGGGCCTTTACCATGGTTAATCCAATCGACCAACACCCGCACGTTCGCTTTCAAAATGCGATCCGTGGTGGCCGGGTATTGCCATTTTCGACTGTGCGCTTCGTATTCATCCACATCAAGGAGCCGCTTTTCGCCATCAGGGAAAACCTTAACATCCAAGTCGTAGTCAATATACTTCAGCGCTTCCTGATCCAACGTCACAGGACTGGCCAAGTTGCAGTAATACGACACGCCGCCTTCGCGGATCATCGCGATTACATTGAACCAGTAATGTTTATGAAAATACACGATCGCCGGCTCGCGGGTCAGCCACCGTCTGCCATCGGATTCGGTCACAAGGGTGTGATCGTTACAACCAATAATTGCATCTTCGCTGGTTTTTAAAACCATCGTGTCTCGCCATGTGCGGTGCAGGCTCCCATCGTGCTTGTAGCTCTGAATGGCGATCGAGTCGCCTTCCTTAGGGATCCGCATAGTATGTCCAGCTTTCAGCAATTATCTTTTGTCAAAGCAAGTATACCAGAAAGCCCGAAAGCAAGAAAGGCAGGCTGTGGAGGACGGCCGCATTTAGCCGGATGGGTAGCCTAGCGACGAGCATTGAAGCGTTTTTGGCTTCGATGCTCGTCGCGTAGCTAGCCACTCCGGCGTTGGCCGTCCGCAACGCAACTAGGGGAAATGATGAAATCAGGCCGGGCTGGAACGCCTCCGCAGGCAGGGGCTGGAACGTGGTGGCCAGCGCTTTGAGCCTCTGCGAGTCTCAAAGTCGCGGCTTGTTCTAAGCCAACAAGTTGGCTAAGAACAATTTCACCACTGAGCCCCTGCCTGCTCCAGCGGTCCTGCCCTACGGTGGTGAGTCTACGGTTCAATCCAGCTGACGCAACAGTTTCTCCAGTTGTCATCTCCCAATCAGTCCGAGGATTTTGCAGTAAAGTGAAAAACGACCATTGCTGATTTTTCGTCACACTCTGGTCTTCCCCTTTGCCGTTCACGGCTAGCCGATTATCCTACCGCAATCCGCGCCAGCCCCCACTAAAAAACCGACACTGATAGCGCAGTGTCGGCAGGAAAACTTAGATTGTTTCGTCAATATGCGCCGCGACTTCATCGTGGACATGGACACCAGCGGATTCGAGCTCGGCGATTTTCTTGGCGAATTGGGGTAAGTGCTGCTTGTTGGCCACCAGCATTTCATCCAAGAGATCCTTGGCCTTTTGACCAGAGCGGATCATCGGGTTCATGGTGAACGCCTGGAGGGCCAGACCATAGTCGCCAGTGACCGCGGCTTCGTCGATCACCAGCTCCATGTTTTTCATCAACTGCAGCCAGCCGCGTTCCGCTGGTTCAAAATGGCCAAAGGTCAGCGGAATCGCGCCAGCTGCTCCTACTTGCGCCGAGACTTCCACCACATGGTCCGTTGGCAAGTCTGGCACGGCGCCGCGGTTGAGCGTGGAGACCACCATGTGGGTGCGTTTGTCAGCATAAATCGAGGCGATGGCTTCGCAGGCGGCATCGGAATAATGCGCCCCACCGCGTTCGGCCAGTTGCTTCGGCTTGTAATCCAGATTTGGATCCTTGTACAAGTCAAAGAGTTCCTTTTCAATTCGCATCACCTGCTGAGCGCGAGTGCCTTCGCCGTTGAATTCTTCCAAACTGTGGTCCAGCATTTCTTGTTCCCGGTAGTAGTAACGGTGGTAGCCGCAAGGAATCATTTTCATCTGTTCCAGCTGTTCCCGGAAGAACTGGACGTTGAAGATGTTCTTCGGCAGTCCGGCATCTCCTTCGTACATCTTCGCCACAATGTCCATGGTCACTTCACGGCCGGTATTATCAAAGACCCGGTGCCAGTGAAAATGATCAATGCCGGCAAACTTGTACGTCAGGTCCTTGAGCTGTTTGCCAATCAATTCCGGCTCGGTCATCATCGCCATCACCGGTACATTGCACAGCCCAATCACTTTGTCCCACTTGCCGTAGGTCTGAATGGCTTCGGTAATCATGCCGCTCGGGTTGGTGAAATTGATCAGCCAGGCATCGGGACAACACTCCTTCATATCTTTGACAATGTCCAAAATCACCGGCACCGTGCGAAAGGCTTTGAAAATGCCGCCGGCGCCATTAGTTTCTTGCCCCAAGAAGCCGTATGAGCCAGGAATGCGTTCATCTTTGATCCGGGCCTGCATCAGACCCACCCGGAACTGGGTCGAGACAAAATCAGCATCCTGCAACGCTTCACGGCGGTTCAAGGTGAGATGCACTTCCCAATCGAGACCAGCGGCTTTGACCATGCGTTTGGCCATATTGCCGACAATATTGAGTTTCTCTTCACCAGCTGGAATATCCACCAACCAAATTTCTTTGATTGGCAGTTGGTCTTTGCGTTTGATGTAGCCCTCAATCAACTCAGGGGTGTAACTCGAACCCCCACCAATGGTTACCATTTTCAATGCGTCACGACTCATGAGCAGGACCTCCATTTGTGAATGATTTTACTTACGCTTTCACCCTACCGCGTGGGATTGATCCCACGTCAAGCCATCGCCATCAAAAAAACCGAATCTTTTGCGATTCGGCTTGGCCTTAACAACTCTCTCGCCGCACGATAACTGGTGTGATGGGGGTAATGGGGAGCTGCTGCTTATGCAACTGATTGTACAGATAAGCAAAAGCGTTTTGCGCTTGCTGGCCCAGCTTGGGGTCAATGGTCGTCAGGCCCATGACACGACCAAAGGCGGAATTATCGAAGCCGAACACCTGGCAGTCGCGCGGGACAGTTTTGCCGGCTTGGCGCAAGGTCGCGATAAAATCGGCCGCGACATAATCCGAGTAGATGATTACCGCTGGCGGCCGCTGGTCATCGGCGAGCCACTGCTGAGCCGCTTTGATGCCAGCGCCGGCTTGAACTGGGCTAAACACCTGCCAGCTTTGATCAATGGTCGGTTGGGCTTGGGCAAAAGTCTGAATCGCCCGCAGCCGGGCCTTAGTATTCGTGCTGCTAGGCGCGCTCAACACATGACCAATGCGCGTGAAGTGCTTGGCCGCCAGATAGGCTAAAATTTCCAGATACACGGGGTAGTGATCCACGTATGACGAATAGATCACCGGTGAATCCAGGCGGCGCCAGGTCGCGATTGGTCCGAACTGGGCATATTGTTCGATCACCGGCCAGTCATTGAACTGCGTCATCAAATACACCGCATCCAGCAAATGCGTTTCCAGATTGGCCAGCACCGCCCGTTCTTCCTCGGCATTGCGGGTGACATACACGTTAACGTGATAGCCGTACTGCTGCGCAGATTGGGCGAATTCATTCAGAAAATCGCCCAGCGTGGGAAAGTAACCGGCCGTCAGCAGGCCAATGGTATGGGATTTTTGGGCCCGCATTTGTCGCGCCAAAGAATTCGGGACATAGCCGAGTTGCTTAATCGCGGCCAGCACCTTGGCTTTCGCAGCTGGACTAACATGCGGATTGCCACTGATGACCCGCGAAACGGTCGACCGGGAAGTACCCGCCAGTCGCGCCACGGCTTGAATGTTGGCCATCAGTCGTCCTCCTGCGCTAACCGGTGCAGCACTTCATCAATCGCATCATTCTGGAACCCTTTGCGCAGCAGCGCCAAGCGCACCCGCTGCGTCCGCTCATACCCCTCGTATTTGCGTTTAAGGCGCCACTGCTTGGCCGCTTCTCGCTCCAGCAGGCCTGCCTCAGCCTCGTCATCACGATCAAGGGCTAAGCTCGCCAGCGCGGCAGTCGTCTGGTCAGTGGTG
The DNA here is from genome assembly GCF_036246225.1 of Lacticaseibacillus salsurivasis. NCBI lineage: Bacteria > Bacillati > Bacillota > Bacilli > Lactobacillales > Lactobacillaceae > Lacticaseibacillus > Lacticaseibacillus salsurivasis. The sequence continues at coordinate 19,839 of NZ_BTTP01000004.1, read as the reverse complement.
AAACCTTTTTGCATCAAGGCCAAGCGGATTTTATTCTGCTGATCATTAAAGGCCCGGCGCGTGGTGCGGCGAGCGGTTTTTTGGGCCACCCGCAGCGCCACTTCGGCCCATTGCGCCGGGGTCACTTGGGCGACGGCCGCAGCCGCCAGCCGTTCATGAATGCCTTTGGTGCGCAGGCGTTGTTCGACTTGGCGCGGCCCCCGTTCTCCCATGGCGAGATTATCGCGCACAAGCGTATCGGCGTATAAACTATCGTCAAGTAGGTGTAGAGTTTTCAGCTGGTCGGTGGTTTGCGTAATCACATCCTCTGGCACTTCGTCTTCACGCAAACGCTGACGCACTTCATGCACGGTGCGCATTTGATGGCTTATATAATTCAGTGCCGTCGCCTTGGCCACCGCAGCCACTTCCTCGTTCTTGATGGCCGCCATCTGCGCCGGCTCCAGCTCCAGCCCTTTGGCTAAGCGGAATTTGATCAGCGTACTTTCGCTCACCGGGAAGGCATATTTGTCGTCTAAGAAGATGTTGTAGCGGCCGCGGCGTTTTTGGGCCGTAATTTTTGTGATCGTTTGCATGCGTTCAACCTCGTCTTGTTCACAAAATAATTAATTCGCTATGGTATACTGAGTAAAAGACTTAAATCTAATCGTGAGGGGGCGGACCGGATGTTTGAAGCTTATTTCTATGACAAACACACCCAGACGAATTACCATGTTTTTCGGCTGCTCAAGGCTCGCCAACACGAAAGCTTCACCATTAACCGCTTGAGTCTGGAAGCTAAGTTAAGCTACTCACAAGCCTACAATGCCTTCCAAGATATCATGACGGCGTTGCAAGCGAAAAACGCCCATGGCTCCGGTCCGCTGAACGAAACCGAATATGCCCGGCTCAGCGCCGATGTCACTGTGGATGACTATCGGTATTTTCTGCTGAGCGATTCGATGGCCTTTCGCTTCTTTGACTATGCCTTTCGCCAGAGCACCCCAGATGTCCATCAATTTTGCAACGATTGGGGTCTCAGTATTTCTACCTTACGCCGCCGGATTGCCCCTTTCAAGCGCTACTTAACCAGCAAAGGCCTGCGACTTAATACCAGCACCTGGGCGCTAGAAGGTGATGAGCTCAAAGCGCGGATGCTGATTCTGACGTTCTACAAGATGGCTTACCGCGGGGTTGGCTGGCCGTTTAGCGAACGCGCTTTTCAAGCTGCTAACCAGCGCTACCTCTACTTAACCCAAGGCCAAGACCAGCTATTTGGCCCGCCTACCACGTCAATGAAGCAAGATCTACTGCTCCTGGCAGTGCAGGCCATGCGCATTGAGCAAGGTCACATTCTGGCGGTGCCGGAACGCATTCCCGATTTATTCGCCGAGTTCCGGGCCCCAGGCACTGATTTCCCAGCTGAAGGCTTACCGCCACTAACAGCTATGCAGCGCCAATGTGAACGCAACTTCTACGACTTCACCCGCTGGCACTTCATTTCGCTCAGCCACACCGTCAGTGCACGCGATCAAGCCGTGATGCGCGTGTTGGATAAACCTGACACCTGCGCCCATCATTTCGCCCATGGCCTCATCAGCTATCTGCAGGCCCAATGCCCGCCGGCTGACCGGCAAGAAGAAAGCCAACTGGCGATGCTCAACGTCAATCTCCACCGCATGGCGGACACTTATCTGACGCTGCAAGGTGATTTTGCCAAGCGGCTGGACTTTATGGATCTCAATCGCGACCTCGCCGAAAGTGGTCGCCTGCCGTCTTTGATCAAAACCTACTTCGACCATCTCGACCGCAGCCAGGTTGGGGCTTTGGCAGACTATTACACCTCCATGTATCAAGTGCTGTATATTCTGCTCGCCCCGGCCTTTCCGGGCCTCAACGCCGATCATCAGCTTAAAGTGGCGGTGATCGTCGATGCCGGCACTTTCATGAGTCGGGATTTGCACAGTTTCTTGAACGCCCTCACCTTCATCGACCTGGTATCACCGGCGCACAATGTCTTGCCCGATGTGATCATCACCAGTTTGTCCGTGCCGCAAGTGCTCAAGGACTATTACAGCCCTGAGCGGCTCAAGCAGGTCACGGTGATTCATTGGCAGCCTGAAGTCGCGGATGACGACTTCTTCAACCTGCTCAGCCGCTTATCCCAAATCAAACCCCGCATCGTTCATCAGTAAAAAACAGACGCCGCGTTTTATCTGCGACGTCTGTTTTAGCGTGGTCTGGTCAGCACTTTAGCGATGATTAAGGCGACGACCGCCACAAATAATAGCAGAAGCACCACGACGTTTTTCAGCAGATAGCCGGCGATGCCAAAGGCCAGCAACACCAACAAAATCACCAAAAACGCATTGCCATTCAGCCACTTCATCGGCTAGCCTCGGTGCACAGGATGTGCTTGGTAACCGTTGAAGTAATTGAACGCTTCAAAAATCACCAGCCCAACAATCACCACGATGGTTAAAATGGTGTTGGAAATGTTCTTGAGGTACCACAGCCCCACCAAAATCACGACCAACGCCGCCAAATAGGCATACAGCAGCACCCGGTTTTGCGTAATTTCGAATTCCGCATCGGTGGATTGATAGTCAATCGTGTGCTCCGCCGACAAGCGGCCCACTTTGTAGGTCACTTGCTCACCGCGCTTCACCTTGAGTTCCAGCGTTTGGCCCGGTTCCAGTTCATGCAGCTCGCCGTTGTGGGTAATGAAGGCTTTGATTTTGCCTTGATTATTATTGTTAAAGTAGATTTTCACCGGTCATCCCCCCTGCAGGTGATTATACCCGACATGGAGAAAGCGTGCCAATTTCTGTATACTGAACGCAAAGGAAGTGCAGCATGGAAAATACGGTTCAAGTCGGTCAGCGGTTCCCGTTGACCATTAAGCGCCTCGACATCAACGGCCGCGGCATTGGCTATTACAAACGTAAAATCACCTTTGTCACCGGCGCCTTGCCGCAGGAAGTGGTGGTTGCCGAAGTCACTGCGGTGCATGAACGCTATCTGGAAGCCACCACGCATCGCATCAAACAAGCCTCCCCGGATCGGGTCACCCCCAGCGAGCCCTTGTTCGGCCAAATTGGCGGCGTCGAGCTCAATCACCTGGCCTACCCGGCGCAGCTGAATTTCAAGCGTGATGTGGTGGCCCAAAGCCTGGCGAAATACAAACCCAGCGACTGGCAGCACTACGACCTGCGCCCCACCATTGGCGCCGCGCACCCGCTGCATTATCGCAATAAGGCGCAATTTCCGGTGCGCATCATTGACGGTCACGTCCGCGCCGGTCTGTATGCCCCGAACTCCCACCGACTGATTCCGCTCACCACTTTTGCCACCCAGCGGCCGCTGACGATGCAAGTCATCACCGCCTTGTGCGGCATGCTTGAGGATTTGCAGGTGCCGATTTACGACGAAGCGCACCACAGCGGCATCGTCAAAACCTTGGTGGTCCGTGAATCCGTGGCTACCGGCGAGGTGCAAGTCACCTTCATCACCAACTCAGCCAAACTCCCACATCACTCGCAGCTGCTGGAGCGCATCGCTAAGGAACTGCCGATGGTGGTGTCTATTTCGCAGAACCTCAACCCCGGCACCACCTCTTTAATTTGGGGAGCCAAAACCACCTTGCTGGCGGGTCAGCCTTACATCACTGAACGGCTGCTAGGCCGCGACTTCGCGGTGTCGCCGCAGGCCTTTTTACAGCTGAATCCAGAGCAAACTGAAATTCTTTACCAAGAGGCGCTGAAAGCTCTCGCCTTAACGCCGCAAGCCACCTTGGTAGACGCTTACGCCGGCATTGGCACAATTGGGCTGAGTTTGGCGGATCAAGCCAAAACCGTGCGCGGCATGGAAATCATCCCTGAAGCAGTGACAGCGGCCAATTACAACGCCAAGCAAAATGGCATCACGAACGCGCACTACGAAGTCGGCACGGCTGAGGCCCTGTTCCCACAATGGCTGGCGCAAGGCTTCAAGCCCGATGCGTTGATTGTCGATCCGCCCCGGGGTGGGCTGGAGCCGGTCTTCATTCAGGCCTTGCTCAAAGCCGCCCCCAAGCAATTCGTCTACATCTCTTGTAACCCGTCGACGCTAGCGCGCGATTTGGTGGCCTTAACCAAGCGCTATCAGGTCGATTACATTCAATCCGTTGACATGTTCCCGCAAACCGCCCGCTGCGAAGCGGTGGTGAAGTTCACCCGCCGTTAGGAGGCCCCTTGATGAAGATCTATTTTGCCAATGCCCTGTTCAGTCAAGCCGACTTTGACTTCAACGCTCAGGTGGTGGCCCAGCTGCGCCAGGCCGCGCCGAGCTTGGACATTTATCTGCCGCAGGAAAACGCGGCCATCAATGACAAAAATGCCTATGCTGATGCCAAAATGATTGCCCAAGCCGACACGGAGCAGGTGCTCGCCGCCGATTTAATGATTGCCATTCTTGATGGCCCCACCATTGACGTGGGCGTTGCCTCGGAAATCGGCGTCGCCTACGCCAAGCACATTCCGATTCTGGGCCTGTACACCGACTCCCGGCGCCTTGGCGCGACCAATCAACAGAAATTGGCCGCGCTGCAAACCGTGGCCGAAAACCAGTTCCACTACCTCAACCTGTACACGGTTGGCCTCATCAAACTCAACGGCGGAATTTACACCACCGTTGAGGAACTGGTGAAGGCGACCCTCGCGTATCAAGCTTAATTGTTTGGCCCTCATCACAGCATGAGGGCCTTTTGCTTGGTTCAACGCAAAAAAGCACTGCCAACGGAGAAGTCGGCAGTGCTTGATCAAGCTTCAATTACTTTTCTTCGTCTTCCAGAATCTGACGGAACGGAATGAGGCTTTCGGCATGATACTTCTTAACGAAGGCGTCAACGGCCGCTGGATCCTGGGTCTTCTTGTCCAGTACCAGTTGTTCAACTGGCAGGGGCCGCAAGTCGGAAATCTTCACGTCGATGACCACTGGCCCTTTGGCGTCCTTGGCCTTGGCAAAGGCGTCCTTCAATTCGGCCAAGGTGTGCACCTCAAAGCCGGTAGCGCCAAGCGCTGCTGAAGCGGACGCATAGTCGGCGTCGATCAAATCAACCCCTGAGTGTGGCTGCTGGGTGTCGTCTTGCTCCGCTTCGATGAAGCCCAAAGACTCGTTGGTCAAAATGACATTGATGATTGGCATCTGGTACTTCACTTGGGTGAGCACATCTTGCATCACCATGGCGAAACCACCGTCCCCTGAAATCGACCAGACTTGGCGATTGGGAAACTCGGTTTGGGCGCCAATCGCTGCTGGCAAAGCGTAGCCCATGGTGGCGTACCAGCCACTGGTGGTGAACTGCTGACGCTGATCCGCCTTCAGGTAGCGCATGCCGTTGATGGTGACGTTGCCGACATCCACTTGGAAAATCGCGTCGTCAGTGGCCATGTCATTGATTTGCTTGAAAACAGGTTCTACGCGCAGTGGCGTTTCGTCATCGTCTTCAAATGAGACCATCCAGTCAACCCAGTTTTTCTTGTTCTTAAGGGCTGCCCGGTACCAGCCAGTTTCTGGCTGCTGGTCGATGGCATTGATCAAAGCCTGAGCGGTCTTCTTGGCATCAGCTAAAATCGCGACATCCACATAGTGACGGCGACCGAACTTGGCGCCATCAATATCGACTTGGATGTACTTGGCATTCGGCTGAATGAAGTAAGCCTGGAACGGCATGTCGGAGCCGAGGAACAGCACGGCGTCAGCTTGGCCGGCCACTTCAACGCCAGGCTTGCTGGCAACACGGCCGGCCGAGCCCATATTCGCCTTGTAAGAATCTGGCACCACGCCTTTGCCCAAAGCAGAAGTCATGATTGGGGCATGCAACTTTTCAGACAAAGCGATCACTTCGTCCCGGGCCCCGCGCGCACCAGTCCCGATGTAAATCAGAGGATGCTTAGCATCAGTTAACAACTTAGCGGCTTCGGCAATCTTATCTGCCGGTGGTTCTGGCAAAATCGGCTTCTGGAAGTTGCCGGCGCGAGAAACATAGTTGTCCTCGATTTCTTGCCAGCCGAGGTCCTTAGGAATCGTGACCACCGCAACCCCGTTTTTGGCATAGGCTTGCGCAATCGCATCATCGATCACGGCCGGGAGCTGTTCTGCGGTCATGACGGTGCGGTTATATACGGAAACGTCCGCGAACATGGGGTTTTCGTTCATTTCTTGGAAGTAGTTGGTGTTCATGGCACTGGTTGGCACCTGACCGACCAAGGCCAAAACTGGCACATGATCCCACTGGGCATCATAAAGGCCGTTCAGCAGGTGCACGGCACCAGGACCAGCGGAGCCAAAGGTAACCCCGATTTTACCGGTGACCTTAGCTTCACCCACGGCGGCTAAAGCGCCGACTTCTTCGTGGCGCACTTGAATGTACTTGATGGTATCTTTGCGGTTGTGCAGTGCATTCATGGTCGAGTCGAACGAACCGCCCGGCAGACCATAAATGTTATGCACCCCCCAACTTTCGATGACCTTTAAACCTGCGTCTGCTGCATTAATCTTTGTCATACGCTCGCCTCCAGCATTTTTACTTACTTTTTAAAAGTTCTAACAACATCAGTATACCCGACTACTTACAAAAAACAAGTGGCTATTTCATTTTCCTAACTAATTCCAATGTAGCACAAGCCTTATGATGACGCCTAACAAAGCGCTCCCACGCAAAAAGCCTCGCCGCAGCGAGACTTGGTTAAGCGTTCGGATTCAATTGATACTGCCGTTCTTGTCCCTGCACGCCAGTCAGCACGAATGGGCCGGCATAGTAGGCAGGATTGCTTTGGTAATCAGCCTTGGCGTATGGCACGGCGTCATTAAACACCGCCTCATACTCGGTAATCGACAGCTGCCGGCGCTCATCAAGCAGTTCAGCATGCGCAGCGGGCCTTAGAGCCTGCTCATAGCCTGGCACCAACTCGGCAGAGAAGAACTCGCCCACTGCGCCGGAGCCGTAGGAGAAGAGTCCCAGCCGACTGCCAGCCGGTAAATGATCCAGCTCGAGCAGCGACAACAGCCCCAGGTACAGCGAGCCGGTATAGATATTGCCAATCCGCCGACTGTACTGAATGCTCTGGTCAAAATGCTTCAGTAGCGCCGCCTGCTTGGTCGCATCGACACTTGGCAACACTTGCCGCAGGGCTTTGAGGCCCATTTTCGTGTAAGGCAAGTGGAAAGTCAGCGCGGTGAAATCGTTCAGCGTCAGGCCGGTTTCAGCCTGGTACTGTTGCCAAACGAGGTCAAAAAAGCGCAGATATTGCTCAGTGGAGTACTTTCCGCGGGCCAGCGCCTGGTCCGTGTACACCGGCCGCCAGAAATCGCCGATATCTTCGGCATGCACGACGGAATCGTCATTGATCACCAGAATCCGGGGATCAGCCTTGACCAGCATCGCCACCGCTCCGGCACCTTGGGTTACTTCACCGGCTGTGCCCAGCCCGTAGCGCGCCACGTCCGCCGCTATCACCAGCGCCTGCTTCTTCGGATGCGCAGCGACATAATCGCGCGCCATCATCAACCCAGCGGTACCACCGTAGCAGGCTTCCTTAATTTCAAGCGCCCGCACATGTGCCGGCAGGCCAAGCAAGCGAATAATCTGCAACGCGCCCGCCTTGCTGGCATCCACGCCGCTTTCAGTGCCCAGCACCACTAGACCTAACTGCTCGCGGTCAATTGCGCCAAGCAAGCTTTGAGCGGCAGCAGCGCCCATGGTCACCGCATCTTGGCTGCTTGGGGCGACAGCTTGCTGGTCCTGGCCGATGCCGATGGTGAACTTGTCAGGGTCCACGCTGCGCGCGGTGGCCAGTTCGCGTAAGTCGATAAAAAAGTCCGGCGTGTCCAGGCCGATTTGGTCGATGCCAATTTTCACTGGTTTTTCCCCGCTTTCGTTCTTAGCTGTGTCAGTAGCTGCTTGGCCGCCGCCAGTTCTTTGCGCTTGCCTTGAAGGGCCGCAGCCACCTGCGTAATTTCCTCGCCTTGCGCGCCAGCCGCCATCGCCAACGCGTTGGCCTGCAGCGCCATGTGACCGGCTTGAATGCCAGGCCCAGCCAAAGCCCGCAGCGCGGCCAGGTTCTGAACCAGGCCCAACGCCGCCAAGGCTTCTTGCAGCGTGGCCACCGTCTGGAACCCACCCAGCCGCAGTGTGACCGCCGCCAACGGCAAGGCGCTAATGGCGCCGCCTACCACGCCAACCGGGAGCGGCAGGCTAATTTGCCCCTGTAATTGGCCGTCGACCAACCTCCAGGTGCTAAGCGGCCGGCCTTGACTGTAAGCACTCACCGCTGCGGCCACGGCGCGGGTGTCGTTGCCAGTCGCCAGCACCGCCGCTTCAATGCCATTCATGATGCCTTTGTTATGCGTCGCGGCCCGCTCAGGATCCACCTGCGCCAGGTCGCTTAACGCGGCAATGCGGCGGGCAATCACGGCGCCAGCCTCGTGCTTGGTGGCTAGGGTCGCCGGAGCCAGCGTCACGGTCGCCGTGGTCAGCTGGGCACTGGCGTTGGTCAAAATCGCCACCAATGATGGCTGATCCAGCCACGCGCCGGCCGCGGCCGCCACTGCTTCAGCAATGGTGTTGCTGATATTGGCGCCCATCGCCTGGCTCGGATCGATTACCAGGCGCAGTTTCAAAAATCGGTCCACCACCGTGGTCGTGACCTGCTTCAGACCGCCGCCGCGCTTCACAATGGACGGGTGTGCCGCCTCCGCCACTTGAAAAAGCTCCGCTTCATGCGCCTTGAGCACACCCTGGGCCGCAGTTAAATCTGAGAGGTCAGCGAAGACCACTTCCGCCACCACGCGATGCGGCGCGGCAGTGGCTTTGACGCCGCCATTTAGGCCGGCAAGGCGGGCGCCGTTGCTGGCAGCGGCGACCACTGACGGTTCTTCAGTAGCCATCGCCACCTGACGCATGATCCCGTTGACTGGCAAATCGCGCACCAGCCCCAGGGGCAAGCTAAATTGCCCAATTTGATTTTCGCTCAGATGACTGGCCACGTCATCAGGTAGCGCCGTGGCTTGTTGCAGCAGGGCAGCGTCTTCAGGACTCAAACTGCCTTCTGCTACCAGTTGTTGCAGGCGCTCGCCGGTTGTCAGTTCATAGAACTTGGTCATGGCCGGCTCACCTGCATGGCCACGCCGATGCCGCCGCCAACGCACAGCGCCGCGATCCCGGTTTGGGCTTCACGCGCGCGCAACGCGTACAGCAAAGTCGTCAGCACCCGGGCCCCAGACGCCCCAAGCGGATGGCCTAACGCAATCGCCCCGCCGTTGACGTTCAGTTTGCTTTGATCAAGCTCTAGTTCCTTAGCCACCGCGATGCTTTGGGCGGCAAATGCCTCGTTGATTTCAATCAGGTCAATGCCGTTCATTGCGGTTGCTGTCCGCTTCAGCAGCTTTTCAATCACGCGTTTCGGGGCGTAGCCCATGAAGTTCGGATCGATGCCGCCTTCGTTGTAGCCATCAATCACGGCCAAATACGGTAGCCCTTGCGCATCTGCCAAATCCTTGCGCATCAAAATCAAGGCCGCGGCGCCATCATTGATCCCACTCGCATTCCCTGCCGTTACCGTACCTTCAGGTTTAAAGGCTGGCTTCAGCTTACCAAGTTTGGTCAGGTCGGTATCTGGCCGCAGACCTTCATCCGCCGCCACCACAATATCCCCTTTACGCGTAGTCACCGTGACCGGTGTAATTTCAGCATCAAAAGCACCGGCTTGCTGCGCTGACACCGCTTTTTGGTGCGACGCCAAGGCAAACCGGTCCTGCTGCTCGCGGGTGACGCTGAATTGCTCCGCCACGTTCTCGGCGGTGACGCCCATCGGCAGGCCCGTGAAGGCATCAGAAAGACCGTCTCGGGCCAAACCATCCACGAAGGTCACATCCCCGAACTTATGGCCAAAGCGCTGCTGCGGGGCATAAAATGGCGCCTGGCTCATGTTCTCGGTCCCGCCTACCAACACGGCATCGGCGTCCCCTAGCAAAATTGCGCTCTGCCCCAGACGCACCGCCTTGAGCCCTGAGCCACACACTTCATTGATGGTCATCGCAGTGCTATCCGTGGTCAGGCCCGCCTTGAGGGCGATTTGCCGGGCCACGTTCTGCCCTGAATTGGCTTGCAATACATTACCAAAAATCGCCTGGTCGAGCCGCTCTGGGGCAATGCCGGCGCGCTGAATGGCCGCTTTGGCCGCAATGGCGCCCAGTTCCACTGCCGACACCCCGGCCAACGCCCCGCCGAATTTGCCGATGGGGGTGCGGGCGGCACTGAGAATGACAACTTCCGTCATGGTTTCCCTCCTGCTGAAAACAGCGCCACGCGCTGTCTAATCTTGGACATTATTATACCGTGTTGGCGCCGCCGGAAGCTTTGCCCTTAAGAAATCTTACAATTTAGCACCTATCAGGTATGATAGAGCTAGAAAGAAGGTGGCCACATGCGCGTGATTGATTTACTCGCCTTGATGCAAGACTACAACCGCAAAACTAATGTCCAGCTCCGCACTGCCGCCGGCAACGCCACCGTGGCCAAAATCCACACTGCTGAACACCAAGAACAGCCGCAACTGATTTTGGTGCCAGGCCCAGGCAGGGCCCTCCAGCTGTGGGAGTTTGCCGTACTGCTGGACCAAAAAGACCGTCGGCTGCGTTATCTCTATATCCAAGATGACGCCGCTTTGCGGCCTGTGTTTGGTTTTCAAGAAGTCGCCGGGGTGCTAGTAGTTAACTGAGCCGCTGCGCCACCTGCTTGAGGTAGGTGTGGCTCGCTAGCATTTCGCGGCAGTCTGTTTGATCGCTTAAATTGATTTCGTAAATACTGCTGGCGCTCGGATTCAGGACTGGTAATACCCGAGCCCAATCAACACGGCCGGTCCCCAGGGGCAGACTATCATGCGTCTGACCCATGGAATCCACCAGATGGTAATGGCGAATCAGCGGCGCCAGGCGCTTCAGACTCGCTACCAAGGCGTCATTGTTCCCATGCAAATAAATGAAGGCATGGCTGATATCATACGCCAGCGGCAAGCGTAGCGCCAGCAATTGGGCTTCCATCGCCGCATCCCCGAAGGCGCAAATCGGGCTGATGCTATTTTCAAACACCACATGCCCTGCCGCCTCGGCATTCAGCTCACACATCCGCCCCAGCACCACGGCTTGGGCTTGAGCTAAGCTCGGCCAATCGCCGATGAAATCATAGCCTTTTTGATTATAGCCACCATGCACTAGCGTCAGGCCGTCAACCTGCTTGCTCAACGCAATGAGCCGCCTGGCCGTGGTCATCACAAAGGCATACTGCTCAGGGTGCAGCGCCTGATTGACGCATAGTTCATTGCGCTTATCCTGATACCGCATCGGGTGATGGAACACGATGCGCGCCCCGCTGGCTTGCACCCGCGCCACTTGCACTTCCAGATTGGCCCACCCGGCAGCGGTGAAGTCTTCCGGCGTCAGGAAAAATTCAAACACTTGCGGCTGGTGTTGCAGCCGGTCCGTCACCTGCTGCGCCGTCGTGCCGGCTTTTAAGCCTAAAATCGGTGAGAACACACGCTTACTTCCTTTCGCTTAGCTTGGTAGCCGCCGCATCAATCGCTTCAAACGCGGCCGGTCAATTAAGGTCACGCCTAGCTGCTCGGCCAGTTCCTTGGCGGCATCGGTGAATTCCGAATTTGTCAGCACCATCGCCTCATCGAGCTTGTAGAAAGCTTGACCGCTCCAAGCCTCTTGCACCGCCTTGTTGCCGACTTGACCGGTGTAGCGCTTGCACTGGAACCCCACCTGCTTTTTCTTTTTGACGCCGATAATGTCGATGCCTTGGTCGCCTGAGGCCTTGGTGGTTTGCAAATGCTTGAAGCCATTGCGCTTAAGCAGGTAGACGCAAAATTGTTCGAATTCCTCGCCTTCCATGGCATCCACATTCTCCAACTGGAGATCCCTGAAGTGAAAATGCCGCCGGTAAATCAAGGCCGCATTAATCGCGGCCCAGGCCACAATGGCGGCAAAAGCCACCAAGTCGAGCTGCTGCTGCCAAGTATGCAAATAGCCCCGCCCGAAGAAGGCGTAGACCAGCGCCAACCCAAACAGCACGGTCAGCCACCAGTACAGCCGCCTCATGAACCCCTGCAGTTTTTCCTTCAGTACTTTCAACCAATCACCTTTTCCTCTTAGTCCTATCTATCCTACCAAACCCGCGCCGCGCAGGACACCGCGCGGGCCGGATTTTCATTGAATCTTAGGCTTCGGTTCGGTACGATTGAAGCGGATATGGAAGGAAGCGCTCACAGTGAAAATTACCTCAAAAGTCTTTTACCGCGTTAACGACGAAAAAATTATGCAGTATTCGCTGCAAAATGATCATGACATGACCCTGAACTTCATTACCTTCGGTGCCCGGGTGCAGCAAGTGCGCCTGCCCAATCGCGCTGGGATGAATCCCAACCTGACCATTGGCTTCATCACTTTTCAGGATTACGCCGAAGACAGTGAACTCTTCGGCGCCACCATCGGCCCGATTGCCGGCGCAAACGGCGACCAGCCGCTAAATTCTGGCCGCACCGGCTGGCAAAACTGGAACTGGGACGCCGAAACCGAAGAAGCCGAAGACCATGTGAGCGTCAAATTCTCCCTTCAGCTCGGAGATGGTCAAGACGGCCTGCCCGGCAGCCGCGCCGTGGCCTTGGTCCACACGCTGGACAATCGCAACCGCTGGACCATTGATTGGCACATCGAAACGGACACCAAAGTGCAGCTGCGGCCCAAACTCAACGTCGCCTATGCTTTAACCGGTGATCCAGCCCAAAGCGTCATGGATCAGCGCCTTCGCCTCGACGCCGAGCCGGTGCCCCTGCCGGCCAAAACCCTCAGCACCGAAGCGACCATGGCAACCTTGACCGCGAATGATTGGGCACTCAGTATCAACACCGAAGGCCCTGGTCTGGTAGTGGACACCTTCGCGCATCTGAATGAGCAGAACTATTTCAATGGCATCACCGGCGCCCCGCACACCGCCGTTGCCATTCGGCCAGTCACGCCGCTGTTCACCTTGATGCCAGGCGCCCCGTTTGAACGGCGCACCACCGTGACCTTGCACGCCTTGGCGTAGGAGGTTAGCGGATGAGTGTGATGATGCAAGCAGGACTGGCGTTAGTGGCAGTGGTGGTGCTGACGGCGATTGTGTGGCGAGTAGTGCCGAAAGGACGGCTTAGGACGGGGCTGGGGCTGATTTCGGCAGTGATGGTGGTGGTGCTGATTGCGGTGCTGATAAAGCCATCCTGAAATAGGCAGAAATGAAAAAACGCTGAGCTGATCAGATTTGACCAGCTCAGCGTTTATGATTCAGTGGGATTTAGTAAAGAAGATAACGCGGATTGCTGTCGCTATTCCAGTTGAATCCATTTTGTGCATTAAGCGCATTTTCCTTGGTGTTGTAGTTGTCCAGTGTCGTACTCGACAACCCAAGCTCACCACGGGCCAGATTGGAGACCCGCTGCAACTCAGCAGTTGACGGAACTTGGTAAGAAGCCGCGTTGATGGTGGCGCCAAGACCCATCAGTCTGTCAGTCTTCACTGTCTTAAATGAGGAGCGATAGCTATTGGCAATGCGTACCAACTCATCAAAACTCAGATTGGTTTTAAGATTTGCGGACATCGACGCCATCAGATCTGAGTAGTTGCTTAAACTCTTCGCCGATAGAGCCTGTTTCGCAATTGAAGCAATGATTTCCTGCTGCCTCTGCTGTCGACCATAGTCACCTTGTGGATCTTGATGCCGCATTCGAGCATAGGCCAAGGCTTGCTGCCCGTTCAGATGAGCAGGACCCTTCGTAAAACTGCCGTGAGCGGATGCATCCGACCATGAGAACTTGACATTAACATCAACCCCGCCGACCGCATTCACAATCTGCTCCAATCCGCTCATGTTCACCAAGGCATAGTAGTTGATTGGAACGTTAACGAGGGTGGTAACAGCGTCGACCGCACCTTTGACATCGTTGTAAGTATACTGAGCATTAATTTTAGTTGAGCCAGTATAGATTTCACTTTCAACGTGGCTTAGTGTATCGCGCGGGATACTAATCATTGTGGTTCGCTTTACCTTCGGATTAACAGTGACAAGAATCATTGTATCCGTCCTGCCCTTTTCACTGCGTCCAAGCGCTCCTGTATCAGTGCCAAGAAGAAGGGCAGTGAAAGGTTTACGTTCTGCTAAGTTGACATATTTTTTCTTGACGACTTTATTGTCATAGGTTTTATGGGCAGCCATCTTCGTTTGTGAAAATAACCGAACACCATAGCTACCAGCAAGAAACAACAAAGTCAAAAAAAGCAAGAAAATGACTTTCAACAGCGGGTGAATTTTTCTTTGTGGCCTCTGTCTCATGACTACCCCTCAACCTTCATACCTGATAACTGAAGTTTACTCGATAACGAGCCAAAAACGAATAGGTTAATACAAATATTAATTTTCTCTGACATCACCAATATGAAAAAAGTCCGCTCCAAGTAGAGTGGACTGTGAGAAATTCAAAAATATGAGTGGGGACTATTAAAAATCTGACTGAAGAGGAACAAAGATTATTTATGCTTTTTATCAGTGGAATCGGCCTTAATACGCTCTGCAAGGTTGAGAATATAGCTTCGCAGTTTGTCCTTCACTTCAGGATGCGTCAACCCATACTCAATGGTTGTTTCGACAAACCCAAACTTATTTCCGACATCAAAGCGCTGTCCTGTAAACTCATGAGCAAAAACACGCTGGGTTCGGTTTAGGGTATCGATTGCATCGGTCAACTGAACTTCGTTTCCTTTGCCAGGTTTTTGATGGTCCAAAATATCAAAAATTTCCGGAGTTAGCAGATACCTACCAATGATGGCAAGATCGCTGGGAGCATCTTTGATAGCCGGCTTTTCGACAAATTTTTTGACATTGTATAATCCAGGCCGGATTTCTGATTCAGGATCGATGACCCCATATTCAGAGACTTGTTCGTGAGGAACTCGCTTAACTGCCAGAATGGAGGAATGGGTGTGCTCGTATTCCTCAATCAGTTGCTTGGTTAGTGGCTCTGCATCCATCATTAAATCATCACCAAGCATAACAACAAAAGGCTCATCATTAATGAAAGACTTGGCCAACCTCACCGCATCTCCAAGACCGTTAGGATAAGGCTGACGCACAAAAAACAAATTGACGCCAATATTCGTCGTGGAAGTAACTAAATTGAGCATCTCCGTTTTACCCTTTGCTTCGAGGTTCTGCTCTAACTCGGGAGCAGAGTCGAAATGATCCTCAATCGACCGTTTATTCTTTCCTTCAATGATGAGAACGTCTTCAATGCCGCTAGCTTTAGCTTCCTCAACGATGAATTGTATCGTTGGCTTGTCGACAATCGGAAGCATTTCTTTCGCCAACGCCTTTGTGGCCGGTAAAAATCGAGTCCCCAAACCCGCTGCCGGAATAACTGCCTTTCTAACTTTCATTTTGCTTGTCTCCTCTTCACTATTCTTGTCTACCATCGTATTATACTCGGCCCTGGCACTTCAATAAAATCAGAATTTAATAACTAATGTCCCTCGAATGACCAAAGAGTATACCGGAATCACCATGCATCACAAACCTTAAAAATTCCACACAAGCTAAGCAACCGGGCAAAATAGGTTATAATGGAATCAAAACAACGCGTCTTTTACTCAGGAGGTATATCACGTGAATATTGCAGTCATTATTGCTGGCGGTTCAGGGCATCGAATGGGCCAGGAAATTCCTAAACAGTTTATCAATGTGTATGATAAACCGGTTCTTGTCTACACCCTGGAAAGCTTTCAAAAACATCCTCAAATTGACGCCATCGAAGTCGTATGTATCGATGGTTGGCAGAATGTTGTCGAAGCCTACGCACGGCAATTTAACATCACAAAACTTAAGTGGATTGTTACAGGCGGAGAGAGTGGCCAGGAGTCTATTCGAAATGGTGTTTACAACTTGGAAGACAAAGCGGCTGATGATGATACCATCATCATTCACGATGGCGTCCGTCCCCTTGTCGACGCAGATGTCTTAACAGATGTTATCGTGAAAGCTCAGAAATATGGTAATGCGGTCACATCAATGCCTTATAATGAGCAAATATTCGTGATTGATGATGAAATTTCAACAACAAAATACATCCCACGGGAGACACTTCGCCGGGTTTCCACGCCTCAGGCCTATAAATTCAAAAAACTTGATTGGGCATACCATGAAGCCTTCAAAAAAGGCATCGGTATTCACGGCTCTTCTTACACAAACACCATGATGGTTGAGCTCGGTGAAAGATTGTACTTCGCGGCCGGATCAGATATGAATATCAAACTAACAACCAAAGAGAATCTTGAAATGTTTAAAGCCTATCTGGGACTTGACAAAGATAGCTGGCTTAAATAATTGACTGAAAAAAGGCTTAGGAATGCGATATTTCTACCGGAATGCCTCCGACGAGAGATACGAACACATCGCTATTAAGTGCCTTCAAACCAGAAAATCCTGAGTCAATTGACTCAGGATTTTTTGAGATATGCTCGCTATTCGGTTACCGTCTTGAGGGCTTCATCAGTCACCTGCGTCTGAACAACCACACTTCCGTCAGGATTGAGCAAACGTACTTGGAATTGAACGCCCGGCTCTTGCTTGCGGGCTTGCTCAACCGCAGGTGCGACACCCTTCACCAGTACGGTCTTCAAAACGCCGAGATCGACATCCGCCATTTTCTCCTTTAGAGTCATGGTCACAACCAGAGTATTAGGTGACATAACAGTCACAATCCCTTTGGCATAGGTATCACCGGCGTTGGCCCGCCACGTGTCAATGGCTGCTTGCGTCGCGGGAACTAGCTTACTCAGGGCACTGGAAGATGCGGCCTGCGCGGTTGAAGATTGATCAGTGGCCTTGCTGCTGCTCTTGCTGCTTTGCGTGCCACTTTTGGCGTTACTTTTTTGGGGTTCACTACTGGTCTGCTTTGCGCTTTGCGTTCTGGTCCCAGAGTGTCCAATACCACAACCAGCCAGCGTCAAGACCATTAACCCACTTAAAATGCCCATAAACCACTTATGCTTTTTCATGTTACCTCCTGTTACGATCCGATGTACATGTCACCATAGTAGACAACTGCAGCCGAAGCTCCCTTGTTCCGGTTGCCTGCTAACCAGGAAAGTTTTCCCCAGATTTCAGAGACCTTGTGTCGACCACTAAAAATCAGGCCATTCCAAGGATCACTGACATTGGTGTAACCGCCAGCGGAGTATCCCGACAAGACAACGATATGCCGCACGCTGCTCCCGACGTTTAAACACACAGTGGCGGGATAGCCCATTGCAAGGCACTTGGACAGCTCCCCTGCGGAGCCCATCACATGCCAGTTGATGCCAAAGTGCTCTGCAACCATTGTCATATCAGATTCAAGCGAGCCGGGACCACCCTTGTCGAAGGTACCATGGGCGTACGAGTAATCTGCAGCCATCGTTGGCGTCACCGCAGTTCCAAAACCCGAGATAATCATCGCGATTGATGCCTGACCACAACCGGTGGGACCAAATTTATAACCCCCATAACTCTTACTAGACCATTGCTTATCAAGTTGACTGTAATACTTGAGGGAAAATGTCTTAGTATATTTTTTACTTTCGATATCATAGTACTTCAACTGGCCATTAACTGAGCGCCAACCCGAAGTTTTCTTAATGAAACTATTCGCAGTCGAACCCGGCGCAGCCGCCCCTTTAGGGACTAGTTTCACCCGAATTGCTTCCAGTCTGAGCTCTAACCCTGTAGTGCCTGCGTATTGACCGTTTTTTGTCCAGCCCATCCAACCTTTATTTTGGACAAATGCTTGGTACCAGACGTTGAAGTACTTACTGATAGCCCCCGTTCCCGATACAGCGAACGCTTCCTGGCGAAGGCCAAGACCAGTAGTCCCGGCCTGTTCACCCTCCGACACTGAAGGCATCCAGCCCTTGAATTGAACGTGGGCTTGGTAACTCAAGCCACCGGTTAAGCCTTCTCCCAATTCACTGGCAGAAATCTTCATGGCTTCCATCTGCAGCGAACGCCCCATGGTTCCAGCTACCTGCCCCGCCGCCTGGGCAGCTCCCCAGCCAATATTTTTGGTGTGAGCCTGATATGAAAGGGTTGGCATATTTAGTACCTTAAACGCAACCGAGTCGGCCGCAGTTGGCGCGAGCTGGCCATGCTTGACCAGGACGACTTCAATGGCTTCCATGCGCCAGTTCATCCCGATGCTGCCTGCGATTTCATTGTCCTTCGCATATGCTGTCCAACCAATATTCTGAGTGTGCACGCGGTAATAAATTGAGTAGTCGTCGGCCAGCTGTCCCGTGAGATGAATGCGGATTGCCTCCATCTGTAAACTTTTGCCAACCGTTCCTGCAGTGGCAGCATTACCAACCTCGCTTTGCCAACCAACATTGTGGACATGAGCGCTATATGCAATACCACCAGTCATCCCCTCGGGCAACTGTCCAACCGAGAGCCTAATTGCCTCCATCCGGAGATTCTGCCCAGTGGTTCCGGACATGGCCCCGTCTACCACGGTCGGCAACCAACCCTTATTCTGAACTTGCGTCGTGTAACGCACAACCGGTTCTGGTTCTGCTGGAACCTCGTTGTTCTGAGTCGATGCGGGCACTTCTGTTTGCTTAGTTTTAGCCACGCTTGAGGTACTGCTTTCACTCGTCACTCCCGCCCTAGAATGACTCTGTGCTGAAGTATCAGCCCCTGACGGCTGAGGCGACGTGGTACTATCGGCTTTCGTTGTCGAGGGCGCGGCCATTGCCGGTATTCCCATACCCAACACCAAAGCAACGCTAGCCAGTACAAGTATTTTTTTCCTCATAGTCTCCCCCATACCTAACCAATTGATAGACAATTTAAACAGAATTTTACACCATGAATTTGATTAAAAAAAGAGAACTAATCCCTCAAATTTTCCTTTGTTAGGTCTCTTGGGCCCTTTTTCACGATCTCGCTGCTAGATTTACATGTCATCGCATTAAAATATTTACAAATTCAAATATTTAAAATTCACCACTAACAGCCAGATAGAAATCATGTACCAAGCCTACACGTCTCATCCCGTCAAGCCAAAATAGCTAAACTCGTGTTCTGATGTTTTACCGCTGTTAGAAGGCAGTTATTTGCCGATGTAGACGACTGCAGCTGAAGCTCCCTTGTTTCGATTGTCCGCTTTCCAAGAGAGCTTGTGCCACACTTCCGCCACCGTATGCCGACCGCTAAACAACAACCCGCTCCATGGATCACTGACATTGGTATAGCCGCCAGCAGCATAGCCAGACAAAACAACAATATGGCGAACGCCGCCACCGAGATCCAGGCACACCGTCGCGGGGTATCCCATTGCCAGATACTTGGAAAGCTCGCCTGCGGAACCCATCACGTGCCAGTTCACCCCGTAGTGATCAGCGACCATCGTCAGATCTGACTCTGCGGAACCGACCTCCCCATGGTTGTCAAAGGACCCATATTTGTGAGAATAATCCGCCGCCATGTTCGGGGTGACACGCTTTCCAAAGCCTGAAATGATCATCGCAATCGAAGCCTGACCACAACCGGTCTTACCAAAGTTATAGCTACCGTACTGCTTACCAGCCCAACGCTTGTCCAGCTGACTGTAGTACGAGACTTTAAAAGTCTTCCTCAATTTTCAAGTCAAGTGCAACGATGATAACGAATTCTTGATAGTGGTCTAGGCTGTTACGCCATGCATCGGTAGTAATCGCATGGGCGAAGATAGTTCAGAATACGTCTGGGACGATGGTTCA